>NZ_CP165727.1:6363214-6680357 GCF_041200175.1 Streptomyces sp. R33
TGATGGTGGCGGACCGCGACGAGGCCTCGGCGTACGGGCCGCTGCTGGACCCGCTGTGGCGCTCGCTGATGCGGCTGTCGCCGGTGCCGGACAACCACCTCGCGGACCCGTGGGTGGGCCACGCCTGGACCTTCGAGCCGGACCTGCCGCCGCAGGGCAGCCGGGTCCTGGAACAGACCCTGGACCGGATCGCCGCGGCCCGTCGCAATGCCCGCCCATGACCGGTTCTTGGTCTTCCCTTTACCTTTGCGGGCTCTGACGGGTAACCTGGGCGCGCGGAGGGGAGTATTCCTGCTTTCCTGCTACGGCGTACCCGTCAATACGGACCGCTTCGGTCAATGAACCGCAGTCGGTCCCGGGGCGCCGGCCCGCGGCCTCCAGGCCGCCCGGGTGGAAGAGACCTCCGGCAGCGATGACGCTGACCTGTGTGCTGAGCCATCTGCCGGAGGCGAATGAGCAGTGGATGTTTCGTTGAACGTCTGGGTGCTGACCATTCTCGGTCTGAGCATCCTCATCGGCGCCGATTTCTTCATCGGCCGCAAACCCCATGACGTGTCGGTGAAGGAAGCCGGCATCTGGACGGTCGTCTGGATCGTCCTCGCCGGACTCTTCGGTCTCGGCCTGATGTTCTTCGGCAACAGCCAGGCCTCCCAGGAGTTCTTCGCCGGCTTCATCACCGAGAAGTCCCTGAGCGTGGACAACCTGTTCGTGTTCGTCCTGATCATGGCGAAGTTCGCGGTGCCCTCCCAGCTCCAGCAGCGCGTGCTGCTGGTGGGCGTGCTGATCGCCCTGGTGCTCCGCGCGATCTTCATCGCGGCCGGCGCCGCGATCATCACCAACTTCTCGTGGGTCTTCTACATCTTCGGCGCGTTCCTGATCTACACCGCCTGGAAGCTCATCCAGGAGGCGCGCCAGGACGAGGACGAGGAGGAGTTCGAGGAGAACCGCCTTCTCAAGTCGATCGAGAAGAAGTTCGGCGTCGCCGACCAGTACCACGGCACCAAGCTCTTCATCCGGAACAACGGCAAGCGGATCATGACGCCGCTGATGATCGTGATGCTGGCCATCGGCACCACCGACGTGCTGTTCGCCCTGGACTCGATCCCCGCGATCTTCGGCCTCACCCAGGACCCGTACATCGTCTTCACCGCCAACGCCTTCGCCCTGATGGGTCTGCGCCAGCTGTACTTCCTCATCGGCGGCCTGCTCAAGAAGCTGGTCCACCTCAGCTACGGCCTGTCCGTCATCCTCGGCTTCATCGGCATCAAGCTGGTGCTGCACGCCCTCCACGAGTCCGGCGTGCACGTCCCGCAGATCTCCATCCCGGTCTCTCTGGGTGTCATCTGCGCTGTCCTGGTGATCACCACGATCACGAGCCTGATGGCCTCGAAGAAGCAGGCGGCCGCCGAGGCCGCCGCCCGCTCGGAGAGCATCGACGCGTAGGGCCCACGGGTCTGAGGGGTCACGCGGGGGCGGCCGCTTCGGCCGCCCCCGTTCCCGTACCCGCGCTCGTGCCCGACTCGGTACCCGGGCCCGTCCGGGCCCGCACGAGCGTCGGGTTCGTCTCCGGGAGCAGTGCGAAGCAGACCAGGCTGAGCAGGGCGATCGCGCTCAGGTACACGGCCACGCCCCACGGCGGACCGGAGCCGTCCGCCAGCGCCGTCGCCACGATCGGGGTCAGCGCGCCACCCAGCACCCCGCCCAGGTTGTAGCCCACGGCCGCGCCCGTGCAGCGGATCCGCGGGGCGTACAGCTCGGGCAGGTACGCGCCCACCACGGCGAACATCGTCACCATGCCCAGCAGCCCGCCGAGGCAGCCCAGCGTCATCAGCAGCGGGTCCCCGGTGCGCAGCAGCGCGATGAACGGGAACATCCACACCAGGCAGAGCGCGCAGCCGACCAGGCACAGCGGCCGCCGGCCGTGGCGGTCGCCGAGCACCGCCATCACCGGGGTCATCAGGCCCTTGAGCGCGACGGCCGTCATGACGCAGGCCAGCATCACCGTGCGGTCCACGCGCAGGTGCTCGGTCGCGTAGGCGAGGGACCAGGTGGTGACCGCGTAGAAGACCGCGTACCCGATGGACAGGGCGCCGCCGGTCAGCAGGAGCAGCCGCCAGTGCCCGCGCACCACCTCGGACAGCGGGGCGTCGGAGCGCCGGCCGGTCTCGGCGAGGGCGCGGAACTGCGGGGTCTCCTCCACCGAGCGGCGCAGCCACAGCCCGGCGAGGGCCAGTACGCCCGCGGCCCAGAACGGGACGCGCCAGCCCCAGGAGGCGAACTGCCCGTCGGTTAGCGTGGCGGACAGGGTGAGGGTCATGCCGTTGGCCAGCAGGAAGCCCACCGCCGGGCCGACCTGCGGGAAGCTGGCCCACAGCCCGCGCCGATGCTCGGGGGCGTGCTCGGCGGTCAGCAGGACCGCGCCGCCCCACTCGCCGCCGAGGCCGAGCCCCTGGAGGAAGCGCAGCACCAGCAGCAGGAGGGGTGCTGCCATGCCGATCGTCGCGTACGTCGGCACGCAGCCGACCGCCACCGTGGCGAGGCCCGTCAGCAGCAGGGAGCCGAGCAGGACCGGGCGCCGCCCGTAGCGGTCGCCGATGTGGCCGAAGACGACGGAGCCCAGCGGGCGGGCGAGGAAGCCGACGCCGAACGTGCCGAAGGCGGCGAGGGTCCCGGCGAGCGGGGAGAAGGACGGGAAGAACAGCGGGCCGAGCACGAGGGCGGCGGCCGTGCCGTAGACGAAGAAGTCGTAGAACTCGATGGCGGTTCCGGCGAGCGAGGCCGAGGCCAGCCGCAGCATCGAGGGGGAGCGGGGAACGACGGGGAGAGGGAGGGCGGGGGAGGGTTCTCGTTGCATGGTGCAGCAATTACCCCGCCCCACACCCCCAGGACGTGCGTTCGGTCATCTTCGACCGGAAGGAGTGCTTCCTGTCTCGGTGTTGACCGGGATCGGGCGGGTGCTACCAGCCGCGCTCGCGCCATTCGGCCAGGTGCGGCCGTTCCGCGCCGAGCGTGGTGTCGTTGCCGTGCCCCGGGTAGACCCAGGTCTCGTCCGACAGCTGCTCGAAGAGCTTGTGCTGCACGTCGTCGATGAGGCTGGCGAAGGCCTTCGGGTCGTTGTTGGTGTTGCCGACGCCGCCCGGGAAGAGGCAGTCCCCGGTGAACACGTGCGCGTGCCCGTGCGGGTCGTCGTAGATCAGCGCGATCGAGCCGGGGGTGTGCCCGACCAGGTGGCGGGCGGTCAGCGTGACCCGTCCGACCTTGATCGTGTCCCCGTCCGCCACGGGCACGTCGGTGGCCACCGGGATGCCCTCGACGTCGTCGGCGCCCGCGTAGGTGCGCGCGCCGGTCGCGTCGACGACCTCCTGGAGCGCGCCCCAGTGGTCGCCGTGCCGGTGCGTCGTGACGACGGACGCGATGCCGTCGTCGCCGATCAGCTGCAGCAGGGTCGCCGGCTCGGCGGCCGCGTCGATCAGCAGCTGCTCGTCGGTGGCCCGGCAGCGCAGCAGGTACGCGTTGTTGTCCATGGGGCCCACCGCGACCTTGGAAATCATCAGGTCCGGGAGTTCGTGCACGTCGGCCGGACCGCCGACCTTGACCGCTCCGCTGTACGTCATGTCCTGATCCTAGAGCGGGGGGAGGGCCGGGAGGAGGCCGCCGACGACAGTGAGGTGTGCGCCCTTGTCCCCGCGCCCGGCCAGCCAGCCGAGGAGCTCGGCCGCGGTGCCGACCAGGGTGACCGGGCCGCCCTCGGCGCCGCCGGTGTGCCACGTGGAGCCGCTGCCGTCGCCCTCGCTCTGCAGGGTCACCGGGGGCACCTCGGGGCGCCCGGCCCAGCGGTCGGCGAGGAAGGCGATCTCGCGCCCGGTGAACTCCTCCGGGAGGTCGGAGAGCTCGTAGCCGATGTTCAGGTCGACGTGGTGCAGCTCGACCTCGACGAGGCGGCGGAAGGGCACGTTCGCGGCCAGGTCGGTGACCCCGTTGCGCAGCTCGACGGTGCGCGACCAGTCCTGGTCCTGCGCGGTCTGCGCCAGGAAGCCGGCGTGGGTCTCGCGCAGGTCGGCGAGCTGGACCTCCAGCGGGCGCGGGGCGTCGCGCTCGATGTCGGAGTCACGGGCCTCGGCGCTCTCGTACATCGGTCGGCCCGCGAAGACGTTGACGAGGGCGTCCGCGTTGCGCGCGAGGTGGGCCAGCACGTGGCCGCGGGTCCAGCCCGGGAGGTGTGACTCCTCGGCCAGGGCGGCGTTGTCCAGTTTCGCGACCGCGGTCAGCAGTCGGTCCGTGGCTTCACGTACAGATTGCAGGTCGTGCACATGATCAGTCATGGATCCGAGCCTAGTGCCGCGGCGCCCCGGCCACACGAACGGGTGAAGCCGTCCGGGGAGTGCCGTAAATCGAATGCGCGTGCTATACGCTCGAAGTCCAAGCTCTCTTCCCCGTTGCAGAGGCGCCCCCCATACCCTGGGACGGGGGCCCGTGCCCCCGCTCTCTCAAGAAAGGTGCGGACCGGCGTGACCGACCGTCTCATCGTTCGTGGCGCTCGCGAGCACAACCTCAAGAACGTCTCGCTCGACCTGCCCCGCGACTCACTCATCGTCTTCACCGGACTCTCCGGTTCGGGCAAGTCCTCCCTGGCCTTCGACACGATCTTCGCCGAGGGCCAGCGCCGCTACGTCGAGTCGCTCTCGTCGTACGCCCGCCAGTTCCTGGGGCAGATGGACAAGCCCGACGTGGACTTCATCGAGGGGCTCTCGCCGGCCGTCTCGATCGACCAGAAGTCGACCTCGCGCAACCCGCGCTCGACGGTCGGCACCATCACCGAGGTCTACGACTACCTCCGCCTGCTCTTCGCGCGCATCGGCAAGCCCCACTGCCCGGAGTGCCGCCGCCCCATCTCGCGCCAGTCGCCGCAGGCGATCGTCGACAAGGTGCTCGCACTCCCCGAGGGCAGCCGCTTCCAGGTGCTCTCGCCACTGGTGCGCGAGCGCAAGGGCGAGTTCGTCGACCTCTTCTCCGACCTCCAGACCAAGGGCTACAGCCGGGCGCGGGTGGACGGGGAGACCATCCAGCTCTCCGAGCCGCCGACGCTGAAGAAGCAGGAGAAGCACACGATCGAGGTGGTCGTCGACCGCCTCACCGTCAAGGACAGCGCCAAGCGCCGGCTCACCGACTCCGTGGAGACCGCCCTCGGGCTCTCCGGCGGCATGGTGATCCTGGACTTCGTCGACCTCGCCGAGGACGACCCCGAGCGTGAGCGGATGTACTCCGAGCACCTCTACTGCCCGTACGACGACCTGTCCTTCGAGGAGCTGGAGCCGCGCTCCTTCTCCTTCAACTCGCCCTTCGGCGCCTGCCCCGAGTGCACCGGCATCGGTACGCGCATGGAAGTGGACCCGGAGCTGATCATTCCGGACGAGGACAAGTCCCTGGACGAGGGCGCGGTCTCCCCGTGGTCCCTCGGCCACACCAAGGACTACTTCCAGCGGCTGATCGGCGCGCTCGCCGGCGAGCTGGGCTTCCGTACGGACATCCCGTGGGCCGGGCTGCCGCTGCGGGCGAGGAAGGCCCTGCTGTACGGGCACAAGACGCAGATCGAGGTCCGCTACCGCAACCGGTACGGGCGGGAGCGGGCGTACACGACGGCCTTCGAGGGCGCCGTGCCGTTCGTCAAGCGCCGGCACGCCGAGTCCGAGAGCGACGCCAGCCGCGAGCGCTTCGAGGGCTACATGCGCGAGGTGCCCTGCCCGACCTGTGAGGGCACCCGGCTCAAGCCGATCGTGCTCGCGGTGACGGTGATGGAGAAGTCCATCGCCGAGGTCGCCGCGATGTCGATCAGCGAGTGCGCGGACTTCCTCGGGCGGATGCGGCTCGACGCCCGCGACAAGAAGATCGCCGAGCGGGTCCTGAAGGAGGTCAACGAGCGGCTCCGCTTCCTCGTCGACGTCGGCCTGGACTACCTCTCGCTGAACCGCGCCGCCGGCACCCTGTCGGGCGGCGAGGCCCAGCGCATCCGCCTCGCCACCCAGATCGGCTCCGGCCTGGTCGGCGTGCTGTACGTCCTGGACGAGCCCTCCATCGGGCTGCACCAGCGGGACAACCACCGGCTGATCGAGACGCTGGTGCGGCTGCGGGACATGGGCAACACCCTGATCGTCGTCGAGCACGACGAGGACACGATCAAGGTGGCCGACTGGGTCGTGGACATCGGCCCGGGCGCCGGCGAGCACGGCGGCAAGGTCGTGCACAGCGGCTCGCTGAAGGAGCTGCTGAAGAACGGCGACTCGATGACCGGGCAGTACCTGTCCGGGAAGCGGTCCATCGCGGTGCCGGACATCCGCCGGCCCGTCAACGGGGACCGGAAGCTGACCGTCCACGGCGCCAAGGAGAACAACCTGCGGGACATCGACGTGTCCTTCCCGCTGGGCGTGCTCACGGCGGTGACGGGCGTGTCGGGATCGGGCAAGTCGACGCTGGTCAACGACATCCTGTACACGCACCTGGCGCGCGAGCTGAACGGCGCCCGCTCGGTGCCGGGACGGCACACGCGGGTGGACGGGGACGACCTCGTCGACAAGGTCGTGCACGTCGACCAGTCGCCGATCGGGCGGACCCCGCGGTCCAACCCGGCGACGTACACGGGCGTCTTCGACCACGTGCGCAAGCTCTTCGCGGAGACGATGGAGGCGAAGGTGCGCGGCTACCTGCCGGGCCGCTTCTCCTTCAACGTGAAGGGCGGCCGGTGCGAGAACTGCTCCGGCGACGGCACGATCAAGATCGAGATGAACTTCCTGCCGGACGTGTACGTCCCGTGCGAGGTCTGCCACGGCGACCGGTACAACCGGGAGACGCTGGAGGTCCACTACAAGGGCAAGTCCATCGCCGAGGTCCTGAACATGCCGATCGAGGAGGCTCTGGACTTCTTCGAGGCGGTGCCGACGATCTCGCGCCACCTGCGGACGCTGAACGAGGTGGGGCTGGGCTACGTCCGGCTCGGCCAGTCGGCGCCGACGCTCTCGGGCGGTGAGGCGCAGCGCGTGAAGCTGGCGTCGGAGCTGCAGAAGCGGTCGACGGGGCGGACGGTCTACGTGCTGGACGAGCCGACGACGGGTCTGCACTTCGAGGACATCTCGAAGCTGATCAAGGTGCTGTCGGGGCTGGTGGACAAGGGCAACTCGGTGATCGTCATCGAGCACAACCTGGACGTCATCAAGACCGCGGACTGGGTGATCGACATGGGCCCGGAGGGCGGTTACGGGGGCGGTCTGGTGGTCGCCGAGGGCACGCCGGAGCAGGTCGCGTCGGTGGGCGCGAGCCACACGGGCAAGTTCCTGCGGGACATCCTGGGGGCGGAACGGGTCTCGGACGCCGTCTCGCTCGTGACCCCGCCGAAGAAGGCCGCCGCCAAGCGGACTGCGGCCAAGAAGACGGCGACCCCGGCCAAGAAGGCTGCGGCCCCGGCCAAGAAGGCTCCGGCCCGGGCCCGCAAGGCCTAGCTGCTGCGAGGTGCGTAGTCCGAGGGCCCGGCCGCCGGCCGGGCCCTCAGGGCTATGTCGCCACGCCCACCGCGTGGCCCATCGTGGCCGGGTCCGTCAGGGACGTCAGGAGGGCGTCCGCGACATCTGCGCGGGAGATCGTGCGCGCGTTCGGGACGTTGGCGCCGATGACCCGGCGGTAGCCGGTGCGCGGCTTGTTCAGGAGGCGGGGCGGGCGGATCACCGTCCACTCGGTGCCGCTCGCCCGGATCGCCGCCTCCATGACCGCCAGGTCCGCGTACAGGTCGCGCAGCGCCCGGCGCAGGAGCGGGAGGAAGACCTTCCGGGCCAGTACCCCGTCGCTCGCCACGTCCGGCCCGACCGGCGCCGCGCTCACCGCCGCGAGGCGGCTCACCCCCGCCCGGTCCATCGCCGACACGACGGCCCGTACCGCCGGCCCGGTGACCGGCGCGAGCCGGGCCTGCCTGTTGCTCGCCGAACCCAGGGCGGAGATCACCGCGGACCGGCCCGCCAGGACCGGGACCAGCGCGTCCTCGTCCGTCAGGTCGCGCACCACGGCCACCTGGAGGCGGTCGTGCGCCGGCACGCCCAGCCGGGCGGGGTCGCGGACCACCGCCGTCACCTCGTGGCCCGCGTCGAGGGCCTGTCGGACGACTTCGCGCCCGACACCGCCCGTGGCTCCGAACACCGTCAGTTTCATCGCCGGCTCCCGTCCAAGGGTGGGTGAGCATTTACTCACCCCTTCTTCCGCTAGGGTGAGTGAATGCTCACCCCGAAGTCAAGCCGGCCCACGCCCGAGCGGCTCCTCGACGCCGCCGAGACGCTCATGCGCACCATCGGCCTCGCCAACACGACCACCAAGGCCATCGCCCGCGAGGCCGGCTGCTCGGAGGCCGCGCTCTACAAGCACTACGCGAACAAGGAGGAGCTCTTCGTGCGCGTCCTCATGGAGCGCACCCCCAACGCCGGGCCGCTCATGGCCGAGCTCGCCGGCGACCACGACGAGCGCTCCGTCGAGGAGGCGCTCACCGCGATCGCCCGGCACGCCTCGCTCTTCTACGCCGACGCCATGCCCATGGCCGCCTCGCTCTTCGCCGAGCCCGCCCTGCTGACCCGGCACCGCGAGGGCGTCCAGGAGATCGGCACCGGCCCCCACGTCGTACGCGACGCCCTGACCGGCCGGCTGCGCCGCGAGCTCGAGCGGGGGCGGCTCGGCCCCGGCGCCGATCCGGAAGCGGCTGCCGAGCTGCTGCTCGGGGCCTGCTTCCAGCGGGCCTTCTTCCTGCACTTCTCCGGCCCGGAGGTGGTCCGGCCCGTCGAGGAGTTCGCCCCCTCCGTGGCCCGGACCCTGTGGGCCGCTATCCGCTGAGCTCCGCCGCGTACGGCGGCTCCGCGCCCGCCCGGGTGCAGGTCAGGGCCGCCGCGTGGGCCGCGTAGGCCAGTACGCCGGGCCAGTCCACCGGGCCGCCGGCCGGACCCGCGGGACCCGACAGGCGGTGCAGCAGGGCCGCGTTGACCGTGTCGCCCGCCCCGATCGTGTCCGCCACGGCGACCCGCCGGGCCGGCGCCGTGTACTGCGCACCCTCCCGGGTCCGGACCGTCAGCCCCTGCGCACCCCGGGTCAGCACCACCGCGGAGGGCCCCGCCGCCAGCCAGTCCGAGACCCGGCCGCCCAGCCACCGGGCGTCCTCCTCCGACAGCTTGAGGACGGACACGTACGGCAGCCAGCCCAGGAACCGGGCCCGGTACGCCGCCGGATCCGCGATCAGCGCCGGGCGGATGTTGGGGTCCAGCAGGGTCAGCACCCCGCGCCCGGACTCCCGGCGCAGCAGGGCCTCGTACGCGCTCGCGCCCGGCTCCAGGGCGAGGGAGCACGTGCCGAGGGCCAGGGCCCGGGTGCCGGTGGGGAGCGCCTCGGGCAGGGTGAACAGCCGGTCGGCCGTGCCCTCCACGTAGAAGCCGTACGCCGCCGAGCCGTCCGGGGCCAGCGAGGGCACGGCGAGGGTGGTGGGCTGCGGCCCGCGCTGGACCAGCGAGAGGTCCACCCCGGCCGCACGCAGCCCGGAGAGGAGGCCCTCGCCGAAGCCGTCCGTCGAGACCCGGGAGCAGAAGGCGACGTCCGCACCGAGCCGGCCCAGCGCGAGGGCGGTGTTGTACGGCCCTCCCCCCGCACGCGGCACGAGCGCGCCCGGCGGCTGCGCCACGGGCACGAGGTCGATCAGGGCTTCTCCACCGACGACGATCACGCGGGGGAAGGTATCCCATCGGGCGGCGGAACCGGGCGGCGGTATCGTCGGGGGCGCCCCGCAGGGCCTTCGTGCCCGGAGAACCCCCGTACCAGGAGAACCGCATGTCCGCGTCGCAGTCCGCCGCCCGCCGTACCGTGCTCAAGGGCGCCGCCGCGATCGTGGGGGCCGTCGGCGGCGGGACGGCGCTCGCGGCCTGCTCCACCGAGGGCAACAGTGGCTCCGGCTCCCCGGCGGTCCCCGCCGCCCCGGTGGAGCTCGGCGCCGCGTCCCAGGTCCCGGTCGGCGGGTCGAAGCTGTTCCGGGAGCAGAAGGTGGTCGTCAGCTGCCCGGCGGAGGGCCAGTACAAGGCGTTCAGCGCCCAGTGCACGCACGCCGGCTGCGTCCTCGACAAGATCGTCGAGGGTGAGGGCAACTGCCCCTGCCACGGCAGCCGCTTCGACGTGACGACCGGCAAGGTGCTGCGCGGACCGGCCGCCGACCCGCTGCCCGCCGTCCCCGTCAAGGCCGAGGGCGGCAAGCTCGTCGCAGGCTGAGCCGGACACCCCCGGCAGGGGGACTAGGCCCAGTCCCAGGCGATCCCCAGCAGCCCGCGTCGCACCCCCGGCTCCACCAGGTGTACGGCCCGGTGGCGGCCGCTCGGCGTCAGGTCCGCCAGCCCGCTGCGCGGCGCCCCCGGTCCGGACCGGCTGAACCGCCGGCAGCGCACCGGCAGGGCCGCCTCGTCGAAGCGGACCTGGAGCACGTACTGCCCGCCGCTGTAGCTGAACCCGCGGACGTACTCGGTGCAGCGGCCGCCGGTCCCGTCCTCGAAGCCGTACCCGAAGACGTACGTGTCCCCGGTGCGCAGCCGGGCGTCGAAGAGCAGCTCGGCGACCAGCACCTCGGCATCCCGGTGCCAGCGGACGCGTCCCGTCCGGCAGTTCTCGTCCGCCCGGACGCGGACCCTGGCCGGATCGCAGCCGGGGTCGCCGTGGTGGACGGCGAGGTACCGGTCGACCCCGTCGCGGTGGGCCCGTACGACGTGCTGCGACTCGCGGCCCAGCAGCTCGCCGCCCGCCCCGATCCGTACCCGCTCGTGGTGGCCGACGGTGTGCAGGCCGCCGTCGGCGGGCAGTTCCATGCCGGCCAGCAGCCCCTCCACGGCCGCGCCGACGCTGACCAGGGCCCGGTACGAGCGGGCCGGCGGGCGGACCGCGCCGGGGCCGGCGCCGTCCGGCGCGGCCAGCAGCCGCAGCAGGGTGCCCTCGGGCAGTTCCAGGATCTGCTCCAGGGCCCGTACGGCCTTCAGGGACTCGGGGCGGCGCGGCCGGCGGGCGCCCTGCTGCCAGTAACTGAGGCTGGTCACGCCGAGTTTGATGCCTCGGGCCGCGAGGCGCTGCTGGACGCGGTGCAGGGGGAGGCCGCGGGCGGTGAGGGCGGCGCGCAGCGCGAGATGGAAGGGGCCGGCGCGCAACAGGTGCCCCAGCTCCTGGGCGGTCCCTCGTGCGCTTTCCCGCGTGCTCTCCCCGGTCACGGCTCCTCCTGTGAACATTCACGCACGGTGTGGCGGGAGGGCTCGCGGGTGGCAGCCGGGGTCCAGGTGAAAGGACGGCAGTCGTTCACACTGCGATCCCGCCGTTCACACTGCAATGTCACCGCGTATTGAAGCCTGTTGACCTGGCCGCGACAACACCCTGATGCTCGGCGCAGCGTCCGGACGTGCTCCTCCATCCCCAACCTCCCCGGCCCCACCCGGGGAGATCCCCACACGGGAGGAACGCGATGCGCAACCGAAACCGGCGGCGGCTTTCCCTGGCCGCCGTCCTCACCGCCGTGCTCTTCGCCCTACCCACCGGTACCGCCACCGCCACCGCCGTCGGTGCCGGTGCCAGTGCGGGCACCGAAGCAGGCACCGGCTCCGCCCTGGCGTACAAGCGCCTGAACATCACCATGCAGGCCCAGCAGAAGACCAACTGGTGCTGGGCCGCGAGCGGCAACACCATCGCCACCTGGTTCGGCCGCAACCACACCCAGAACCAGTTCTGCAACGCCGCCTTCAACCGCCAGCAGGGCTACGACTGCCCCAACAACCAGGCCACCCTCGGCAACGTCCAGACCGCCCTGAACTGGACCGGCATCAACTCCGGCTCGTACGTGAACGGCTGGCTCCGCTACACCACCGTGCAGAGCGAGATCGACGCGAACCGGCCGGTCGAGACCCGGATCCAGTGGTCCAACGGCGGCGGGCACATGCACGTCATCTACGGCTACGACACCGCCAACAGCTGGGTCTACTGGGGCGATCCGTGGCCGTCCAGCGACCGCTACAACTGGGCTTCGCACACCTGGTACGTCGACAACAGCACCTTCTCCTGGACCCACTCGCTCTACCGGATCGGGGCGTGACCGCCATGTCCAAGCGCGTCTCCGTTGCGGTCCTCGCGGCTTCGGCCGTCGCCGTCATCGGCGTAGCGGCCCCGCAGGCCTCGGCGGCACCCGTACCGCAGCCGCAGTCCGTCACCGCCGAGACAAGGGCCGCGGCCGCGCAGGCGGCCGGCGCCCCCGACACCCTGGCCACGCTCTCCCGCTTCTTCGCCCGAGAGGGCAAGGTCGCGATGGATGCGGCCCGGCCGCGCATCGAGGGGGAGGCGATACCGGTCAGCTACCTGTCCCCGGACTTCGTGGCGGGCAAGGCCGGGGCGTCCGTGGCCCGGCTGGAGTTCCTGGCCAGCAAGGCGGTCTCCTCGGACGGGCAGCAGGCGGTGCTGTGGACCGCCCGGACCGGGGCGGGGTGGCAGGTCGTGAACATCGCCACCGGCGACGACGAATTCCGCTACGCGCAGATGGGCGCCGCGAAGCTGCCGGGCGGGACGGTGTTCCGGGAACCGCAGATCGACGCGTGGTACGTGGCCCGGGGCGGCCGGGTGCTGCCGCTGGACGAGGATGCGGAGCGTGCCGTCGGGGCGGGGGGTACCAGCCTGGCCGCGTACCGGTCACGGGTGACCCGGGCGTACGGGGACAAGTTGCCGGGGTCGGCGTATGCGGAGGGGGGCATGGCCGGGGGGTACTCGGCTGCCGCCGATGATGCGGGCGCGCCGGTGGCGGCCGGGGCCGTCGCCGGCGGGCTGGCGCTGGGGGCGCTCGGGGTCGTCGCCGTGCGGCGGGCGCGGCGGGGCCGCACGGTCGTCTGACCCGTCCGGTTCGCGCCCGCCGGGGCGCAGCCGGCAGGACCCGGGCGGCCCGTCGGCCGTCCGGGCCCTGGGGGTGCGGCGCCGTTGCTGGGGCGCGCTGCCCCCGCGCCTCAAACGCCGGCGGGGCCGGGCGGCTGGGGCGGGCACGGTGTACGGGGGTTGTCGGTGGGCGGAAGTAGGGTGGTTGGCATGGCCGACCCTTCCAGCTACCGTCCCGCGCCGGGGCAGATTCCCGACTCCCCGGGCGTCTACCGATTCCGCGACGAGCACCGCCGGGTGATCTACGTCGGGAAGGCCAAGAGCCTGCGGCAGCGGCTGGCCAACTACTTCCAGGACCTCGCCGGGCTGCATCCCCGTACCGCCACCATGGTGACCACGGCCGCCTCCGTCGAGTGGACCGTCGTCTCCACCGAGGTCGAGGCGCTGCAGCTCGAGTACTCCTGGATCAAGGAGTACGACCCCCGGTTCAACGTCAAGTACCGGGACGACAAGAGCTACCCCTCCCTCGCCGTGACGATGAACGAGCAGTATCCGAGGGTCCAGGTCATGCGCGGGCCCAAGAAGAAGGGCGTGCGGTACTTCGGGCCTTATGGGCATGCCTGGGCGATTCGCGAGACCGTCGATCTCATGCTGAGGGTGTTCCCCGTGCGGACCTGCTCCGCCGGGGTGTTCAAGCGGTCCGCCCAGATCGGCCGGCCCTGTCTGCTCGGTTACATCGGCAAGTGCTCCGCGCCCTGCGTCGGCCGGGTCACCCCGGAGGAGCACCGCGAACTCGCCGAGGACTTCTGCGACTTCATGGCCGGACGGACCGGGACGTACCTCTCCCGGCTCGAGAGGCAGATGCACGAGGCCGCCGAGGAGATGGAGTACGAGAAGGCCGCCCGGCTGCGCGACGACATAGGGGCGCTGCGCCGGGCCATGGAGAAGAACGCCGTCGTCCTCGCCGACGCCACGGATGCCGACCTCATCGCCGTCGCCGAGGACGAGCTGGAGGCGGCCGTGCAGATCTTCCACGTACGCGGCGGCCGGGTCCGCGGCCAGCGCGGCTGGGTCACCGACAAGGTGGAGGCCGTCGACACCGCCGGGCTCGTCGAGCACGCCCTCCAGCAGCTCTACGGGGAGGAGAGCGGCGAGGCCGTCCCCAAGGAGGTGCTCGTTCCGGCGCTGCCCGAGGACGCGCCCGCGCTGGGCGAGTGGCTCGCGGAGCGGCGCGGGTCGCAGGTCAGCCTGCGCATCCCGCAGCGCGGGGACAAGAAGGCGCTGATGGAGACCGTCCACCGCAACGCGCAGCAGTCCCTGGCCCTGCACAAGACCAAGCGCGCCAGCGACCTCACCACCCGCTCCCGGGCCCTGGAGGAGATCGCCGAGGCCCTCGAGCTGGACAGCGCGCCGCTGCGCATCGAGTGCTTCGACATCTCGCACCTCCAGGGCGACGACGTGGTGGCCTCGATGGTCGTCTTCGAGGACGGGCTGGCCAGGAAGGGCGAGTACCGGCGCTTCGCGATCAAATCCTTCGAGGGGCAGGACGACGTCCGGTCCATGCACGAGGTGGTCTCGCGGCGCTTCCGCCGCTACCTCCAGGAGAAGCTGAAGACGGGGGAGTGGTCCCCGGAGGACGGGGAGGACCCCCTCGCCGAGGACGACGGGCGGCCCAAGCGCTTCGCGTACCCGCCCCAGCTCGTCGTGGTCGACGGCGGGCAGCCGCAGGTGGCCGCCGCCAAGCGGGCCCTGGAGGAGCTCGGGATCGACGACGTGGCCGTGTGCGGGCTGGCCAAGCGCCTGGAGGAGGTCTGGCTGCCCGGCGAGGACGACCCGGTCGTGCTGCCCCGTACCAGCGAGGGGCTCTACCTGCTCCAGCGGGTACGTGACGAAGCCCACCGGTTCGCCATCCAGTACCAGCGGAACAAGCGCGGAAAACGGCTCAAGGCGGGTCCGCTCGACGAGGTGCCCGGTCTCGGGGAAAGCCGCAGGCAGGCCCTGGTCAAGCACTTCGGTTCGGTGAAGAAGCTGAGACAGGCGACAATCGACCAGATCTGCGAGGTCCCGGGCATAGGCCGCAAGACGGCCGAGACCGTGGCCGCGGCGCTCGCCCGGTCGGTTCCCGCCGGTCCTGCCGTCAACACGGCGACAGGAGAGATCATTGAGGATGAGACCCCGCCCCCGCGGGTGGGGGCACCTCCCAGCGGCAGCTGGGGGACATCGTCCGAACGGGGGACCGAGCAATGACCGAGCGCGAGACCGAGCAGACGACCGGCGAGATGACCGACCACACGACCGAGCACGACCGAGACGGAGCACAGGTGAGCACGGGCACGACAGCGGAGCCCGGAGATACCGCCGAGGCGGCCATCCCCGAGCTGGTGATCATCTCCGGGATGTCCGGGGCCGGCCGCAGTACGGCGGCCAAGTGTCTGGAGGACCTCGGCTGGTTCGTCGTCGACAACCTCCCGCCGGCCCTGATCCCCACCATGGTGGAGCTCGGGGCCCGCTCGCAGGGCAACGTGGCGCGCATCGCCGTCGTCGTCGACGTCCGCGGCCGGCAGTTCTTCGACGCCCTGCGCGAGTCCCTCGCCGACCTCGACAGCAAGGGGGTCACCCGGCGCATCGTCTTCCTGGAGTCCTCCGACGACGCGCTGGTGCGCCGCTTCGAGTCGGTCCGCCGCCCGCACCCCCTCCAGGGCGACGGCCGCATCACCGACGGCATCGCCGCCGAGCGCGACCTGCTGCGCGAGCTGCGCGGCGACGCCGACCTGGTCATCGACACCTCCAGCCTGAACGTGCACGAGCTGCGCGCGAAGATGGACGCCCAGTTCGCGGGCGATGAGGAGCCCGAGCTGCGGGCGACCGTCATGTCCTTCGGCTACAAGTACGGCCTCCCCGTCGACGCCGACCTCGTCGTCGACTGCCGCTTCATCCCGAACCCGCACTGGGTCCCCGAGCTGCGGCCGTTCACCGGACTCAACCCGGAGGTGTCGGGCTACGTCTTCAGCCAGCCCGGCGCCAAGGAGTTCCTCGACCGCTACACCGAGCTGCTCCAGCTCATCGCCACCGGCTACCGCCGCGAGGGCAAGCGCTACGTGACCATCGCGGTCGGCTGCACCGGCGGCAAGCACCGCAGTGTGGCCATGTCCGAGAAGCTCGCTGCCCGCCTCGCCTCCGAGGGAGTCGAGACCGTCGTAGTCCACCGGGACATGGGGCGCGAGTGACCGGACGCACCCTGCGGCTGCGCCGCCTGCGCCGCCTCACCTCGGGGCGGGGAGAGGACGGCGCGGGCCGCACCGGGCTGCGCCGCGGCGCAGCCCCCAAGGTGGTCGCACCCAAGGTCGTCGCCCTCGGCGGCGGCATGGGCCTGTCGGCCTCCCTGGCAGCCCTGCGCCGCATCACCGGCGAGCTCACGGCCGTGGTCACGGTCGCCGACGACGGCGGCTCCAGCGGCCGCCTGCGCGAGGAGCTCGGCGTGCTGCCGCCCGGCGACCTGCGCAAGGCGCTGGCCGCGCTGTGCGGGGACGACGACTGGGGCCAGACCTGGGCCCGTGTGATCCAGCACCGCTTCCAGTCGGCCGGCGCCCTGCACGAGCACGCGGTCGGCAATCTGCTGATCGTGGCCCTGTGGGAGCAGCTCGGCGACCCCGTCCAGGCGCTCGACCTGGTCGGGAAACTGCTGGGCGCACAGGGCCGGGTGCTGCCGATGTCGGCGGTGCCGCTGGAGCTCCAGGCGCTCGTGCGCGGCCACGACCCGACCCGCCCGGGCGAGGTCGACACCGTCCGGGGGCAGGCCACGGTGGCCACCACCCCCGGCGAGGTGCTCTCCGTACAGGTCGTGCCCGGCGATCCGCCGGCCGTACCGGAGGCCGTCGCCGCGGTCCTGGACGCCGACTGGGTGGTGCTCGGTCCGGGGTCCTGGTTCTCCTCCGTGATCCCGCACCTGCTGGTGCCGGAGCTGCTCGACGCGCTGATCGAGACCAAGGCCCGGCGGGTCCTCTCGCTGAACCTCGCGCCGCAGCCCGGTGAAACAGAGGGCTTCTCTCCGCAGCGTCATTTGGAGGTTTTGGCCCGACACGCCCCTAAACTCGCCCTGGACGTGGTGCTGGCCGACGAGGCCGCCGTGCCCGACCGCGAGTCCCTCGCCGATGCCGCAAAACGCTTCGGTGCCGCGGTCGAGCTGGCGCCGGTGGCCAGGCAAGACGGCTCTCCGAAGCATGACCCGGAGCTGCTCGCCGCCGCGTACGACCGTATTTTTCGGATGCATGGAAGGATCGGCCCATGGCGATGACGCCAGCGGTGAAGGATGAGATCTCCCGGCTCCCCGTCACCCGGACCTGCTGCAGGAAGGCGGAGGTCTCGGCGATTCTTCGGTTCGCGGGCGGGCTGCACCTGGTGAGCGGACGGATCGTCATCGAGGCGGAGCTGGACACGGGGATCGCCGCCAGACGCCTGCGCAAGGACATCCTGGAGATCTTCGGCCATTCCTCGGACCTGGTGGTCATGGCTCCCGGCGGCCTGCGCCGCGGCAGCCGGTACGTCGTCCGGGTCGTGGCCGGCGGCGACCAGCTGGCGCGCCAGACGGGCCTCGTGGACGGCCGCGGCCGCCCCATCCGCGGTCTGCCCCCGCAGGTGGTCTCCGGGGCCACCTGCGACGCCGAAGCGGCCTGGCGCGGCGCCTTCCTGGCCCACGGCTCGCTCACCGAGCCGGGCCGGTCCTCCTCCCTGGAGGTGACCTGCCCCGGTCCGGAGGCCGCCCTGGCCCTGGTGGGCGCCGCCCGCCGGCTCTCCATCGCCGCCAAGGCGCGCGAGGTGCGCGGCGTGGACCGGGTCGTGGTCCGCGACGGCGACGCGATCGGCGCCCTGCTGACCCGGCTCGGCGCGCACGAGTCGGTGCTGGCCTGGGAGGAGCGGCGGATGCGGCGCGAGGTGCGCGCCACCGCCAACCGCCTCGCCAACTTCGACGACGCCAACCTGCGCCGCTCGGCGCGGGCCGCGGTGGCCGCCGGAGCCCGGGTCCAGCGTGCGCTGGAGATCCTCGGCGAGGAGGTCCCGGAGCACCTGGCCGCGGCCGGCCGGCTGCGCATGGAGCACAAGCAGGCCTCCCTGGAGGAGCTGGGCGCGCTCGCCGACCCGCCGCTGACCAAGGACGCCGTCGCGGGCCGGATCCGCCGCCTGCTGGCCATGGCCGACAAGCGGGCCCAGGACCTCGGCATCCCGGGCACCGAGTCGAACCTCAGCGAGGACCTGGCCGACAACATGGCCGGCTAGCCGCGCCGCGTCCCGTACGCCGCGTCCCGTAGGCCGCAAGGGGGCCCGCACGTCACACGTGCGGGCCCCTTTGAGACACGCCCCATTGACATGAGCATCGCCCGATCGTGAGCCTGTCGTCCGAACGCTTTCGTGGCAGACGACGCCCAGGGGGGCACATGAGGCACCGCGCGAGATCGATCCTCGCCGCAAGCGCACTCGTCTTCGGAACCACACTGGCCGCCCTCCCGGCGGCCCACGCCCGCCCCGCAGCAGACGCCGCACCCGGCGCCGACGAGGTACGGGTCTACGACGCGGACGTCACCAAGGAGCAGATCCCGCTCCTCCTCGCCGCCGGCCAGGACGCCCACGAGCTCACCGAGCGCGCCCCCGAGACCGGGACCGCCAAGGTCGAGCTGTTCCTCACCGGCGCCCAGGCCAGGGAACTCGCCGGCCGGGGCGTCAAGCTGGCCGAGCACGAGGTCCCCGCGGGCGCGGCCCGCTCCAGGGCCGCCGGCGACGGGGTCTTCCGCCCGTACAGCGGCAAGGGCGGCCTCCAGGAGGAGATCCTGGGGACGGCGCAGGCCAACCCGGGCCTCGCCAAGGTGGTGTCCATCGGCAAGACCGTCCAGGGCAAGGACATCCTCGCCCTGAAGGTCACCAAGAACGCCCGCACGACCAAGGACGGCGACAAGCCGTCCGTGCTCTACATGTCCAACCAGCACGCCCGGGAGTGGATCACTCCGGAGATGACCCGGCGGCTGATGCACCACACCCTCGACAACTACGGCAAGGACCAGCGGATCACCCGGCTCGTGGACTCCACCGAGCTGTGGTTCCTGCTGTCCGCCAACCCGGACGGGTACGACTACACGCACTCCGCCGACGGCAACCGGCTCTGGCGCAAGAACCTGCACGACAACAACGGGGACGGCAAGATCACCACCGGTGACGGCGTCGACCTCAACCGGAACTTCGCCTACAAGTGGGGCTATGACAACGAGGGTTCCTCACCGAACCAGTCGAGCGAGACCTACCGCGGCACCAAGGCGTCCTCCGAGCCGGAGACCGTCGCCCTCGACAGGTTCGAGAAGCGCATCGGCTTCAAGTACGCCATCAACTACCACTCCGCCGCCGAGCTGCTGCTCTACGGCGTCGGCTGGCAGGTCGCCACCCCCACTCCCGACGACGTCGCCTACAAGGCGCTCGCCGGGACCCCGGAGAACCCCGCGGTCCCCGGCTACTACCCGCAGGTCTCCTCCGAGCTCTACACCACCAACGGCGAGGCCGACGGCCACGCCTCCAACGTCAACGGCATCATGATGTTCACGCCGGAGATGACCACCTGCCAGACGGCCTCCGCCAGCGACCCGAACGACCGGTGGAAGCCCGAGGACTGCCGGTCCGGCTTCAACTTCCCGGACGACGAGAAGCTCATCCAGGCGGAGTTCGCGAAGAACGTCCCCTTCGCGCTCGCCGTCGGCGAGAGCGCCGCCCACCCGGACCAGCCGAAGTCCTCCGTGGGCCTGAGCGCCGCCGACTTCACCCTCGACCCCTTCACCACCTCGTACGTGGCCAAGGGCGAGGACCAGACGGTCTCCGTCACCGCCCGCAAGGCGCTGAAGGACAAGCAGCTCAAGTTCCGCATCAACGGCGGCCGCACGCACGACGACGGACTGCGGGCCTGGAAGGGCGGCGACGTCTACGGCGGCGAGGACAACAACTGGTTCGACGAGTACCGGGCCAAGGTCGACGGGGCCAGGCCCGGCGACAAGGTCGAGGTCTGGTTCACCGGCCGCGACCGCTCCGGCAAGCAGGTCTCCAGCGAGCACTTCACGTACACGGTGGCCGAGCGGCCGCGCGCCGACGTGCTGGTGATCGCGGAGGAGGGCGCCAAGGCCCAGCACGCGCAGGAGTACGTCGACGCCCTGCGCGCCAACGGGAAGTCCGCGGCGGTCTGGGACGTGGCCGTGCAGGGCGCCCCGCACCACCTCGGCGTGCTCTCCCACTTCCGTACGGCCGTGCACTACACCGGCGCCAAGACGCCCGGCGGCGACACCCAGCTCGCCGTGCGCGACTTCCTCAACGAGGGCGGCAAGCTGATCGAGGCCGGCGAGCTGGCGGGCGGCAACGCCCAGGTCGGCCGCGCCGTGACCGACGACTTCAGCCAGTACTACCTCGGCGCCTACAGCCGTACGAGTGCCGCCGGTGCCACCGGCTTCACCGGTGCGGGTGCCCTCGGCGGCGCCAAGGGCGGCCTGGGCGATGCGACGGGCAACCCGTTCAACGCCCCCGGCTCCTACGCGGTCACCTCCGACTCCCTGCCCGCGGCGCAGTTCCCGCAGTTCAAGAGCGCGCAGGCGGGCTCGTACGCCGGGGTCGTGAACCCGTACGCCCCCTACGCCGGCGCGGGGATGGCCGCGGCCACCCACGAGGACGACGAGTGGAAGCGGCTGACCCGCACCATCGACCTGACCAGGGTCACCGCCGCCGACAGGCCGCAGCTCAAGATGGCCCTCAACTGGAACACCGAGCCGGGCTACGACCACGCGCTCCTCGAGGCCCACACCACCGGCGCCGAGGACTGGACCACGCTGCCCGAGGCGGGCGGCCTGAGCGGCACGGCCGTCCCGGCGGAGTGCGAGGCCGGGTTCTACGTCAACGGCCACCCGTTCCTCAAGCACTACCTCACCCTCGACAGCGCCGGCTGCACCGCCAACGGCACCAGCGGCCAGTGGAACAGCTTCACCGGCTCGTCCGACGGGTGGAAGCAGGTCGCCTTCGACCTGAGCGCGTACGCGGGCAAGACCGTCGAGGTCTCCCTCTCGTACGTCTCGGACGGCGGGGCCGGCGGCCGCGGGGTGTTCGCGGACGAGGCACGCGTCTCGGTCGGCGGGGCGGACCAGGCCGTGGAGGGATTCGAGACCTCGCTGGGGGCCTGGACCGCCCAGGGCGCACCGGCCGGAAGTCCCGTGGTCGCGGGCGATTGGTCCCGGTCCGGGGAGCTGTTCAAGTCGTACGCGTCGGTCACTACGCGTAACACGGTGCTCCTCGGCTTCGGCCTCGAACACCTGCCGGCGGCGGCGGACCGAGCCGTACTCGTCGGTAAGGCGCTCAGGTCGCTGCACCGCTGATCATACGAGCCCCCGTCGCTCACCCTGAGTGACGAAGGGCGGAGGTCGGGGGTCCCGTACCGAGCACACGGTGCGGGGCCCCGGCCGCGGTCCCCCCATGTGGCAGGGGGAGTGTCAGGTCCCGGCCGATGTCACTCAAGAGCTCACGGAGAGGTAGGGTCGTAAGCGGTCGGGGACATCCCATACAGCTCGCCGGCGGGACAGGCCGGCGCACCAACGAGGAGATCGGTTCGTGACGATCCGCGTAGGCATCAATGGTTTTGGCCGAATTGGCCGCAACTACTTCCGGGCGCTCCTTGAGCAGGGAGCGGACATCGAGATCGTCGGTGTCAACGACCTGACTGACAACGCGACCCTGGTGCACCTGCTCAAGTACGACACCATCCTGGGCCGCCTCAAGGCCGAGGTCTCCCACACCGACGACACCATCACCGTCGGCGGCAACACCTTCAAGACGTTCGCCGAGCGCGACCCCGCGAACCTGCCCTGGGGCGAGCTCCGCGCCGACATCGTCATCGAGTCGACCGGCATCTTCACGAAGAAGGCCGACGCCGCCAAGCACATCGCCGCGGGCGCGAAGAAGGTCCTCATCTCGGCTCCGGCCAAGGACGAGGACATCACCATCGTGATGGGCGTCAACCACGACAAGTACGACGCGGCCAACCACCACGTCATCTCCAACGCCTCCTGCACCACCAACTGCGTGGCGCCGATGGCCAAGGTTCTCGACGAGAACTTCGGCATCGTCAAGGGCATGATGACCACGGTCCACGCGTACACGAACGACCAGCGCATCCTGGACTTCCCGCACTCGGACCTGCGCCGCGCCCGCGCTGCCGCCGAGAACATCATTCCGACCTCGACGGGTGCCGCCAAGGCCACCGCGCTGGTCCTCCCGCAGCTCAAGGGCAAGCTGGACGGCATCGCGATGCGCGTCCCGGTCCCGACGGGCTCGGTCACCGACCTCGTCCTGGAGCTCTCCCGCGAGACCACCAAGGAAGAGATCAACGCAGCCTTCCAGAAGGCCGCCGAGGGTCAGCTCAAGGGCATCCTCGACTACACCGAGGACGCGATCGTCTCCTCCGACATCGTGAACTGGCCGGCTTCGTGCACCTTCGACTCCTCCCTGACCATGGTTCAGGACGGGACGCAGGTCAAGGTCGTCGGCTGGTACGACAACGAGTGGGGCTACTCCAACCGCCTCGTCGACCTGACCGTCTTCGTCGGCGGCCAGCTCTAAGTCTCAGGTAGCAGGGCTAGGCACCAAGATGTGGGAACAGGGTCCGGTCAGCGCGATGGAGCGCTGCACGGGCCCTGTTGTCTGCCTCGACCGATCGGCCCCGCACCGGCAGAACCCGTGTATGGGGATAAGGAGTAGAAACACATGAAGACGATCGACGAACTGCTCGCCGAAGGCGTCGCCGGCAAGCGGATCTTCGTCCGCGCCGACCTGAACGTGCCGCTCGCGGGCGACACGATCACCGACGACGGCCGCATCCGTGCCGTGCAGCCGACCATCGCGAAGCTCGCCGAAGCCGGCGCCCGCGTGGTCGTCGCCTCGCACCTGGGCCGCCCCAAGGGCGCCCCGGACCCGGCCTTCTCCCTCGCCCCGGCCGCCAAGCGGCTCGGTGAACTGCTCGGTGCGGACGTCGCGTTCGCCACCGACACGGTCGGTGCATCCGCCAAGTCGACCGTCGCCGCCCTCGCCGACGGCCAGGTCGCCGTCATCGAGAACCTGCGCTTCAACGCCGGTGAGACCTCGAAGGACGACGCCGAGCGCGGCGCCTTCGCGGACCAGCTCGCCGAGCTGGCCGACGTCTACGTCGGCGACGGCTTCGGTGCTGTCCACCGCAAGCACGCCTCGGTCTTCGACCTGCCCGCGCGCCTCCCGCACGCGGCCGGCTACCTGATCGCCACCGAGGTCGGCGTCCTGAAGAAGCTGACCGCCGACGTCAAGCGCCCGTACGTGGTCGTCCTCGGCGGCGCCAAGGTCTCCGACAAGCTGGCCGTCATCGACCAGCTCCTCGGCAAGGCCGACCGCATCCTCATCGGCGGCGGCATGGCCTACACCTTCCTGAAGGCCCAGGGGCACGAGATCGGCATCTCCCTCCTGCAGGAGGACCAGATCCCCGTCGTCCTCGAGTACATGGCGCGCGCCGAGAAGCTGGGCGTCGAGCTGGTCCTCCCGGTGGACGTCCTGGTCTCCGCCGACTTCCCGGACCTGAAGACCAAGGCCCCGGCCGACCACACCACCGTCGACGCGGACAAGATCCCCGCCGACAAGGAGGGTCTGGACATCGGTCCGAAGACCCGTGAGCTGTACGCGTCGAAGATCGCCGATGCGGAGACCGTCTTCTGGAACGGTCCCGTGGGCGTCTTCGAGCACCCCGACTACGCCGGAGGCACCCGCGCCATCGCGCAGGCCCTCGTCGACAGCAGCGCGTTCACCGTGGTCGGCGGCGGGGACTCCGCCGCGGCCGTGCGTACGCTCGGCTTCGACGAAAACGCTTTCGGCCACATCTCTACCGGTGGCGGCGCCTCCCTCGAATACCTCGAGGGCAAGACGCTCCCCGGCCTCGCCGCACTGGAGGTCTGACCCTCAATGACCACGCGTACCCCGCTCATGGCGGGCAACTGGAAGATGAACCTCAACCACCTCGAGGCCATCGCGCACGTCCAGAAGCTCGCCTTCGCGCTCGCCGACAAGGACTACGACGCCGTCGAGGTCGCGGTCCTGCCGCCCTTCGTCGACCTGCGCTCGGTGCAGACCCTGGTCGACGGCGACAAGCTGAAGATCAAGTACGGCGCCCAGGACATCTCGGCGCACGACTCCGGCGCGTACACCGGCGAGATCTCCGGCTCGATGCTCGCGAAGCTGAAGTGCACGTACGTGGCCGTCGGCCACAGCGAGCGCCGCCAGTACCACGGCGAGAGCGACGAGCTCTGCAACGCCAAGGTCAAGGCCGCCTACCAGCACGGGCTCACCCCGATCCTGTGCGTCGGCGAGGGCCTGGACATCCGCAAGGCCGGACAGCAGGTCCCGTACACGCTGGCCCAGGTCGACGGCGGCCTCAAGGACGTCCCGGCCGACCAGGTCGAATCCATCGTGATCGCGTACGAGCCCGTCTGGGCGATCGGGACCGGCGAGGTCGCCACCCCCGAGGACGCGCAGGAGGTCTGCGGGGCGATCCGCGGCCGCCTCGCCGAGCTGTACTCGCAGGAGCTGGCCGACAAGGTCCGCATCCAGTACGGCGGCTCGGTGAAGTCCGGCAACATCGCGGCGATCATGGCCCAGCCCGATGTCGACGGCGCCCTGATCGGCGGCGCGGCGCTGGACGCGGACGAGTTCGTGAAGATCGTCCGGTTCCGCGACCAGTGAGCTGCGTGATCGTCGCAGCGAGTAGGCGGTAGGACGGATCCGTCGTACCCTTGCGGGGGCCAGAGGCTGGACACAGCCACTGGCCCCCGCGCACATCCCAGCAGAGCCGGAAAGCCAGAAAAGCCAGAAAGTAGGAATCAGCCGTGATTATGGGGTTCTCGATCGCCCTGATCGTCTTCAGCGGCCTGCTGATGCTCCTCGTGCTGATGCACAAGGGCAAGGGCGGCGGCCTTTCCGACATGTTCGGCGGCGGCATGCAGTCGTCGGTCGGCGGCTCCTCGGTCGCGGAGCGCAACCTCGACCGCATCACCGTCGTGGTGGGTCTGCTCTGGTTCGCCTGCATCCTGGCGCTCGGCATTCTGCTGAAGTAGGGAAGCCGACGGTTCTGGCCATTCAGCCGGTCCGGTCGGCTCCGCCCCGCCTATCATGAGGACGGCGTCCGCGGCCTGGAGTGAGTAACTCCATTTGCTGGACGTGCGTTGGGCCTTACGTAGACTGGGGCGCCCGCAGCGGAATCCACTCACGCTTCGCGGCACCATCACGCAGGGAGTTACGACCGTGGCAAGTGGCAACGCGATCCGTGGTAGTCGGGTCGGAGCGGGGCCGATGGGTGAGGCCGAGCGCGGCGAGTCCGCGCCCCGCCTGCGCATCTCCTTCTGGTGCTCGAACGGGCACGAGACGCAGCCGAGCTTCGCCAGCGACGCGCAGGTGCCGGACACCTGGGACTGCCCGCGCTGCGGGTTCCCGGCCGGACAGGACCGGGACAACCCGCCGGCGCCGCCGCGCACCGAGCCCTACAAGACGCACCTGGCGTACGTACGGGAGCGCCGCACGGACGCCGACGGCGAGGCGATCCTCGCCGAGGCGCTCGCCAAGCTCCGCGGCGAGATCTGAAAACGCAAGAGTGACGGTGTGACATCGGGCCCGGCCCGCAGGAGTTGTTCTCCAGCGGGCCGGGCCCCTTTGCGTGCGTTGCGTCCCTTCCGATCCCTTAGGTTGGTGATCGGCGGGGCACGACAGGACGGAAGAAACGGGTTGATGTCCGAGATGAACGCAGACAGGCGTACGAGTCTCAACCGGACTGCCGAGTGGCTGGCACTCGGCAAGCACCGCGAAGAGCTGGGGCAGACGCATCTGCGAGAGCTGTTCGCGGCGGATCCGAACCGTGGCACGGGCTACACGCTGCGGGTCGGGGACCTGCACATCGACTACTCGAAGCACCTGGTGACCGACGAGACGCTGGAGTTGCTGCGCGGGCTCGCGGCGGCGACGGGCGTGGCCGAGCTGCGCGAGGCGATGTTCCGCGGCGAGAAGATCAACACGACCGAGGACCGGGCGGTCCTGCACACCGCCCTGCGCGCGCCGAAGGACGCGGTGGTCGAGGTGGACGGCGAGAACGTCGTCCCCGCGGTGCACGCCGTCCTCGACAAGATGGCGGCCTTCTCCGGCCAGGTCCGGTCGGGGGAGTGGACCGGCTTCACCGGCAAGCGCATCAAGAACGTGGTCAACATCGGCATCGGCGGCTCCGACCTGGGCCCGGCGATGGCGTACGAGGCGCTGCGCGCGTTCACCGACCGCGCCCTGACCGTGCGGTTCGTGTCCAACGTGGACGGCGCCGACCTGCACGAGGCCGTACGGGACCTGGACCCGGCCGAGACGCTGTTCATCATCGCCTCCAAGACCTTCACGACCATCGAGACCATCACCAACGCCGAGTCGGCGCGGGAGTGGCTGCTGGCGGGTCTCGGCGGTGACACCGCGGCCGTGGCACGGCACTTCGTGGCGCTGTCGACCAACGCCGAGAAGGTCACGGCCTTCGGCATCGATCCGGCCAACATGTTCGGGTTCTGGGACTGGGTCGGCGGGCGCTACTCCTTCGACTCCGCGATCGGGCTCTCGCTGATGATCGCGATCGGGCCGGACTCCTTCCGGGAGATGCTGGGCGGCTTCCGGACGGTGGACGAGCACTTCCGCACGGCGCCCCCGGAGCAGAACGCACCGCTGCTGATGGGCCTGTTGGGGATCTGGTACGGCGCCTTCTTCGACGCGCAGTCGCACGCGGTCCTGCCGTACAGCCACTACCTCTCCCGCTTCACGGCGTACCTGCAGCAGCTGGACATGGAGTCCAACGGCAAGTCCGTGGACCGGGACGGCAATCCGGTGGACTGGCAGACCGGTCCGGTCGTGTGGGGCACGCCCGGCACCAACGGGCAGCACGCGTACTACCAGTTGATCCACCAGGGCACGAAGGTGATCCCGGCGGACTTCATCGGCTTCGCCCGGCCGATCGGCGAACTGCCGCCGAAGCTCGCGGCCCAGCACGACCTGCTGATGGCGAACTTCTTCGCGCAGACGCAGGCGCTCGCCTTCGGCAAGACCGCGGACGAGGTCCGCGCGGAGGGCGTACCGGAGCCCCTGGTCCCGCACAAGACCTTCAAGGGGAACCACCCGACCACGACGATCCTGGCGCAGGACCTCACCCCGGGGGTGCTGGGCCAGCTGATCGCGCTGTACGAGCACAAGGTGTTCGTACAGGGCGCGGTGTGGAACATCGACTCCTTCGACCAGTGGGGCGTGGAGCTCGGCAAGGTCCTGGCGAAGCGGGTCGAGCCGGCGCTGACCGAGGGAGCGGACGTGCCGGGGCTGGACGCCTCGACGCAGGCCCTCGTGGCCGTGTACCGCGGGCTGCGCGGCCGCGGCTGATCCTCCGGCAGGCACGGCGACGCACGAAGGGCCCGCTCCCCGTCAGGGGGACGGGCCCTTCGGCCGTACGGTGTGGCTACGGGTCAGGCCGAGGCCGGCGGGTACATCGACGACGGCAGCTTCGCCGCCGCCGCACGGTCCAGCAACCACAGCGTGCGGGAGCGCCCGTACGCGGCCGCCGCCGGGGCCTGGATCTCCCCGGCGCCGCCGAGCGCGATCGCCACCGCACCCGCCTTGTCCTCGCCGGCCGCCAGCAGCCAGACCTCCCGGGCCGCCCGGATCGCCGGGAGGGTCAGCGAGACCCGCGTCGGCGGCGGCTTCGGCGCGCCGTGCACGCCGACCACCGTGCGCTCGGTCTCGCGCGCCGCCGGGTGCTCCGGGAACAGCGAGGCCACGTGCGTGTCCGGGCCCACGCCCAGCATGAGCACGTCGAAACGCGGCACCGGACCGTGGTCCTCCGGGCCCGCGGCCCGCCGCAGCTCCTCCGCGTACGCGTCCGCCGCCGCATCGACGTCGTCCCCGTACGGGCCGTCCGAGGCCGGCATGACGTGCACGCGTGCCGGGTCCACCGGGACGGAGTCCAGGAGGGCCTCACGGGCCTGTACGTGGTTGCGCTCGGGGTCGTCGGCCGGGACGTACCGCTCGTCGCCCCACCAGAGGTCGAGGCGGGCCCAGTCGACGGCGTCGCGGGCCGGGGCGGCCGCGAGTGCGGCGAGCAGGCCGTTGCCGTTGCGGCCGCCGGTGAGGACGACGGAGGCGCTGCCGCGGGCCGCCTGGGCGTCGACGATCTTCGTGATGAGCCGGGCTGCTGCGGCCTGGGCCATCAGCTCCTTGTCCCGGTGGACGACGACCTGGGGAGTCGTCATACCCATGTGCTGCCGCCTTGTCGGTTGTGCCGGTGGGCGCCGATGCCGCTGCGCGGGGCCTTCTCCCGCCCCGCTCTTCGGCAGGGCGGGGCGGGGACGGCTCCGCGCAGCGGGTACGGCTACTTGGCCGGGGCCTTCTTCGTGGGCTTGGCCGCGGGCTTCGCGGCGTCGGCCTTCGGGCCGGTCACGGTCTCCGGGGAGTCCGAGGCCTTGGTCTTGGCCGGGGCCGGGGCCGGAGCCGGAGCCGGGGCCTCGGCCGCCAGTTTGGCCACGCCGAACTTCAGCGAGGCCTCGTACGTGTTGTCCGGGTCGAGCCGGCGCAGCTCCTCCGCCAGCAGCTCGGCCGTGTCACGGCGCTTGAGCGCCACCCCACGGTCGGGCTGCCCCGGCATGCACAGCGTGGCCAGCGAGCCGTCGGCCCGGTCCAGGACGATGTCGCCGTCCTTGGTCTCCAGCCGGACCGAGGTCAGGCCGGGGCCCTGCGAGTGGGTCCGCTTGACGGGCACCTGGAGGCGGTCCGCCAGCCACATGGCCAGCAGCTCGCAGCTCGGGTTCTCGTCCTCGCCCTCGACGGCCGCCGAGGTGACCTTCAGGGCCTGCTGGTCCAGCGCGGCGGCCAGCATCGACCGCCACGGCGTGATCCGGGTCCAGGACAGGTCCGTGTCACCCGGGGCATAGGCCGCGGCCCGCTCCCCGAGCGCCCGCAGCGGGTTCTCGCAGGCGTACGTGTCCGTGATCCGGCGCTGACCGAGCGCACCCAGCGGGTCGCCCGCCAGGTCCGACGGGGCACCGTCCGGCCACCAGACCACGACGGGCGCGTCCGGCAGCAGGAGCGGGAGAACCACCGACTGGGCGTGGTGGACCAGTTCACCGTGAAGGCGGAGCACCACCGTCTCGCCGGTACCCGCGTCCGCCCCGACGCGGACTTCCGCGTCGAGACGGGCGTCGCGGCGGCTGCGCGGCGAGCGGCTGACCCGCTTGATGACGACGACGATCCGCGAAGGGTGTTCGTGGGACGCCTCGTTCGCCGACTTGAGCGCGTCGTACGCGTTCTCTTCGTCGGTCACGATCACCAGCGTGAGGACCATGCCGATGGCAGGCGTGCCGATGTCCCGGCGCGCCTGCACCAAAGCGGCGTTGATCTTGCTGGAGGTGGTCTCCGTGAGGTCGATCTTCATGGCCGGCGCCAGCTCCGTCCGTCTCGTGCGAGCATCTCGTCCGCCTCGACCGGCCCCCAGGTCCCCGCCGGGTACTGCGCGGGCTTGCCGTGCTTGTCCCAGTACTCCTCGATCGGGTCGAGGATGTTCCAGGACAGCTCGACCTCCTGGTGGCGCGGGAAGAGGTTCGCGTCACCCAGCAGGACGTCGAGGATCAGCCGCTCGTACGCCTCGGGGCTCGACTCCGTGAAGGACTCGCCGTACGCGAAGTCCATCGTCACGTCCCGGACCTCCATGGAGGTGCCCGGAACCTTCGAGCCGAAGCGCACCGTCACGCCCTCGTCCGGCTGGACCCGGATGACCAGGGCGTTCTGCCCCAGCTCCTCGGTCGCGCCCGACTCGAATGGCAGGTACGGAGCCCGCTTGAAGACCACCGCGATCTCCGTCACCCGGCGGCCCAGGCGCTTGCCGGTCCGCAGGTAGAACGGGACGCCCGCCCAGCGGCGGTTGTTGATCTCCAGGCGGATGGCCGCGTAGGTGTCGGTCTTCGACTTGGGGTCGATGCCGTCCTCTTCGAGGTACCCGACGACCTTCTCGCCACCCTGCCACGCCGCCGAGTACTGGCCGCGCACGGTGTGCTTGCCCAGGTCCTCGGGGAGCTCGACGGCCGTGAGGACCTTGAGCTTCTCCGCCACCAGCGCCTTCGGGTGGAAGGAGCCGGGCTCCTCCATCGCGGTCAGCGCGAGCAGCTGGAGCAGGTGGTTCTGGATGACGTCACGGGCCGCGCCGATGCCGTCGTAGTACCCGGCCCGGCCGCCGATGCCGATGTCCTCGGCCATGGTGATCTGCACGTGGTCGACGTACGACCGGTTCCAGATCGGCTCGAACATCGTGTTGGCGAAGCGGAGCGCCAGGATGTTCTGGACGGTCTCCTTGCCGAGGTAGTGGTCGATCCGGAAGACCTCGTCCCGCGGGAAGACCTCGTGGACGACCTTGTTGAGCTCCTCGGCGCTCTTGAGGTCGTGCCCGAAGGGCTTCTCGATGACGGCACGCCGCCAGGAGCCCTCCTTCTGCGCCAGCCCGTGGTTCTTGAGCTGCTGGACGACCTTCGGGAAGAACTTCGGCGGCACGGACAGGTAGAAGGCGAAGTTGCCGCCCGTACCCTGCGCCTTGTCGAGCTCGTCGATGGTCGACTTCAGCGTCTCGAACGCCGCGTCGTCGTCGAAATCGCCCTGCACGAAACGGCAGCCCTGCACCAGCTGCTGCCAGACCTCCTCCCGGAAGGGGGTGCGCGAGTGCTGCTTGACGGCCTCGTACACCTCCTGGGCGAAGTCCTCGTGCTCCCATTCGCGCCGGGCGAAACCGATCAGCGAGAAGCCCGGCGGCAGCAGCCCCCGGTTCGCCAGGTCGTAGATGGCCGGCATCAGCTTCTTGCGCGACAGGTCACCCGTAACGCCGAAAATGACCAGGCCGGACGGCCCCGCGATGCGCGGGAGCCGCCGGTCCTGTGCGTCACGAAGCGGGTTCGCTCCGTTCACAGACAAAGTGTTCAGGCCTCCGTGGGGGCGAGGCGCTCGAGCTCCGCCTCGGTGGACTTCAGCAGGTCGTTCCAGGACGCCTCGAACTTCTCGACGCCCTCGTCCTCGAGCAGCTGCACCACATCGTCGTACGAGATGCCCAGCTTCGCGACCGCTTCGAGCTCGGCGCGGGACTGGTCGTACGTGGCGCGCACGGTGTCACCCGTGATCTGACCGTGGTCGGCGGTGGCCTCCAGCGTGGCCTCCGGCATGGTGTTCACCGTGTTCGGGGCGACCAGGTCGTCCACGTACAGGGTGTCCTTGTACGCCGGGTCCTTGACGCCCGTCGAGGCCCACAGCGGACGCTGCTTGTTGGCGCCGACACGCTCCAGGGCGTTCCACCGGTCGGAGGAGAAGACCTCCTCGTAGGCTTCGTAGGCCAGGCGGGCGTTGGCGAGGGCCGCCTTGCCCTTCAGGGCCTTCGCCTCGTCGGAGCCGACGGCGTCCAGGCGCTTGTCGATCTCGCTGTCCACACGGGAGACGAAGAAGGAGGCGACCGAGTGGATCTCGGAGAGGTCCAGGCCCGCGGCCTTGGCCTTCTCCAGACCCGCCAGGTACGCGTCCATGACCTCGCGGTAGCGCTCGAGCGAGAAGATCAGCGTGACGTTGACGCTGATGCCCTTGCCGATGACCTCGGTGATCGCCGGCAGGCCGGCCTTGGTCGCCGGGATCTTGATCAGCGTGTTCGGGCGGTCCACCAGCCAGGCGAGCTGCTTGGCCTCGGCGATCGTCGCCGTGGTGTTGTGGGCCAGACGGGGGTCGACCTCGATGGAGACCCGGCCGTCCTGGCCGTCGGTGCGGTCGTAGACCGGGCGCAGGATGTCGGCGGCGTCGCGGACGTCCGCCGTCGTGATCATGCGGATGGCCTCGTCGACGGTGACCTTGCGGGCGGCGAGGTCGGCGAGCTGCTGCTCGTAGCCGTCGCCGCTGCTGATCGCCTTCTGGAAGATCGACGGGTTGGTGGTGACACCGACCACGTGCGACTGGTCGATGAGCTCGGCCAGGTTGCCGGACGTGATGCGCTTGCGGGACAGGTCGTCCAGCCAGATCGCCACGCCCTCGTCGGAGAGGCGCTTGAGTGCGTCTGTCATGGGAATTGCATCTCCTACTGGTTCGTGTACCGGTGTCAGCGCGCGGCGGCGGTGATGGATTCCTTGGCGGCGGCGGCCACGGCCTCGGCGGTGAAGCCGAACTCGCGGAACAGCACCTTGGCGTCGGCGGAGGCACCGAAGTGCTCCAGCGAGACGATCCGGCCGGCGTCGCCGACGTAGCGGTGCCAGGTCAGGCCGACCCCGGCCTCGACCGCGACGCGCGCCTTGACGGACGGCGGCAGGACGCTGTCCTTGTACGCCTGGTCCTGCTCCTCGAACCACTCGACGGACGGCATCGAGACCACGCGGGCCGGGACGCCCTCGGCCTGCAGCGCCTCGCGCGCGGCGACGGCGAGCTGGACCTCGGAGCCGGTGCCGATGAGGACGACCTGCGCCTCGCCGCCTTCCGCCTCGAAGAGCACGTACCCGCCCTTGGCGGCGTCCTCGTTGCGCTCGTACGTCGGCACGCCCTGGCGGGTCAGCGCCAGACCGTGCGGCGCGCCCTTGCCGAACACCTTGGTGTGGCGGCGCAGGATCTCGCGCCAGGCGATGACGGTCTCGTTCGCGTCGGCCGGGCGGACCACGTTCAGGCCCGGGATGGCGCGCAGCGAGGCGAGGTGCTCGACCGGCTGGTGGGTCGGGCCGTCCTCGCCCAGGCCGATGGAGTCGTGCGTCCACACGTACGTCACCGGCACGTGCATCAGCGCGGACAGGCGCACGGCGTTGCGCATGTAGTCGGAGAACACCAGGAAGGTGCCGCCGTAGATACGGGTGTGGCCGTGCAGCGCGATGCCGTTCATGGTCGCGGCCATGGCGTGCTCGCGGATGCCGAAGTGGACGGTGCGGCCGTACGGGTCGGCCTCCGGCAGCGGGTTGCCCTTCGGGAGGAAGGACGAGTGCTTGTCGATCGTGGTGTTGTTGGAGCCGGCCAGGTCGGCCGAGCCGCCCCACAGCTCCGGGATGACCGAGCCGAGCGCCTCGAGCACCTTGCCGGAGGCCGCGCGGGTGGCGACGCCCTTGCCGGTCTCGAAGACGGGGAGCTTGTCCTCCCAGCCCGCGGGCAGCTCGTTGGCGTTGATGCGGTCGAACTCGGCGGCGCGCTCGGCGTTGGCGGTGCGCCACGCGGAGAAGTCCTTCTCCCAGGCGGCCTTGGCCTCGCGGCCGCGGTCCAGCGCCTTGCGGGTGTGCGCGAGGACCTCGTCGGAGACGTCGAAGGACTTCTCCGGGTCGAAGCCGAGGACGCGCTTGGTGGCCGCGACCTCGTCGTCGCCGAGGGCCGAGCCGTGCGAGGCCTCGGTGCCCTGGGCGTGCGGGGCGGGCCAGGCGATGATCGAGCGCATGGCGATGAAGGAGGGGCGCCCGGTCTCGGCCTTGGCCGCGGCCAGGGCCTCGAACAGCGCCTTCGGGTCGAGGTCGCCGTTCGGCTGCTGCGCGACGCGCTGGACGTGCCAGCCGTACGCCTCGTAGCGCTTGAGGGTGTCCTCGGAGACGGCCGTCTCGGTGTCACCCTCGATGGAGATGTGGTTGTCGTCCCACAGCAGCACCAGGTTGCCGAGCTTCTGGTGGCCGGCCAGGGCGGACGCCTCGTGGGAGATGCCCTCCTGGAGGCAGCCGTCGCCCGCGATCGCGTAGACCATGTGGTCGAACGGGGAGGTGCCCTGGGGGGCCTCCGGGTCGAACAGGCCGCGCTCGTAGCGGGCGGCCATGGCCATGCCCACCGCGTTGGCGATGCCCTGGCCCAGCGGGCCGGTGGTGGTCTCGACGCCGGCCGTGTGGCCGTACTCCGGGTGGCCGGGGGTCTTGGAACCCCAGGTGCGGAACGCCTCGAGGTCGGCCAGCTCCAGGCCGAAGCCGCCCAGGTAGAGCTGCGTGTACAGAGTGAGGGACGAGTGCCCCGCGGAAAGCACGAAACGGTCGCGGCCGACCCACTCGGGATCGGCCGGGTCGTGCCGCATCACCTTCTGGAAGAGGGTGTACGCGGCGGGGGCCAGGCTCATCGCCGTACCGGGGTGGCCGTTACCCACCTTCTGGACCGCGTCGGCGGCCAGGATGCGGGCGGTGTCGACGGCCCGCTGGTCGAGGTCGGTCCAGTCGAGCTCTGTGGTCGTCGGCTTGGTGCTCACCGTGGGTCAGGGCTCCTCTCCACATGTCTGTTACCCGGTGACGAACGGTGCACCGGCGCGATTCCGAGCCTACCCCCGTGACGGCGTGCAGCTATTCGAGTGCCCGCAGTCCGTCACAACGTCGGCGGTCCGATCGGACCAACACGAGGCGACCCCCGCGCAGGGCGACGTAAGTGCAACGTCTAGAGTGGCGTGGTACGTGCGAGCCTTCAGCGGACCTTTATGTCCGGAGCTTGCTGGTTTCTCTGTCAGGGGTGTGCGTGACGGCCGTCGAATCCCGTCCAGCGGGGGTGCTCGGGACGAGCCCCGGTCACCGGCCGTTCGGGGCCCGGGTCATGGCTTTCGTGGCTTTGACCAAGCCGCGGATCATCGAACTTCTGCTGATCACCACAGTGCCGGTGATGTTCCTCGCCGAGCAGGGTGTGCCGTCGCTGTGGCTGGTCCTCGCGACCTGCTTCGGCGGCTACTTGTCCGCGGGCGGCGCCAACGCGCTGAACATGTACATCGACCGCGACATCGACGCGCTGATGGACCGGACCTCGCAGCGGCCGCTGGTGACCGGCATGGTCAGCCCGCGCGAGTGCCTGGTCTTCGGCATCACCCTCGGCGTGGTCTCCACCCTGTTCTTCGGGCTGCTCGTCAACTGGCTGTCGGCGGCGCTCGCGCTCGGCGCGCTCCTCTTCTACGTCGTCGTCTACACGATGCTGCTGAAGCGGCGCACTGCGCAGAACATCGTGTGGGGCGGCATCGCGGGCTGCATGCCGGTGCTCATCGGCTGGTCCGCCGTCAAGAACGAGGTCTCCTGGGCCGCCGTCATCCTCTTCCTCGTCATCTTCTTCTGGACGCCGCCGCACTACTGGCCGCTGTCCATGAAGGTGAAGGACGACTACGCGCGGGTCGGCGTGCCGATGCTGCCGGTCGTCGCCGGCAACAAGGCCGTGGCCCGCCAGATCGTCCTCTACAGCTGGGTGATGGTGGCCGTCTCGCTGCTGCTGACCCCGCTGGGGTACACCGGCTGGTTCTACACCACGGTCGCCCTGGCGGCGGGCGGCTGGTGGCTGTGGGAGGCGCACGCGCTGCACGCGCGGGCCAAGGCGGGCGTGACGGGCGCGAAGCTCAAGGAGATGCGCCTGTTCCACTGGTCCATCACGTACGTGTCGCTGCTCTTCGTCGCCGTGGCCGTGGATCCCTTCCTCCGCTGATACTTCCTCCGCTCATTACCCGCCGGTAGCATGGTGCCCATGGCAGACACCACCGCGGACACCGCAGACAAGAAGCAGGACCGGACGGCCGCGAAGCTGGCCAAGCAGATCGGCGCGTTCGCCAAGCAGCACGGCGGCGCCGAAGGCCAGCTGGCGCACATCGGCCAGGCCGGTACCCGGATCGTCCTCGTCGGTACGGACGGCGGCTGGGGCGACCTGGTGGCCCCGACCTACGCGGTGGCCCAGCTGGCCGCCGAGAAGGCCGGCCTGACCCTCCACGACGAGTTCGACGGCGAGTTCGCCGCCCGTGTGAAGACCGGCCCGTACGAGTGGTCGCGGATGGCCGGCATCCAGCTCGGCGGGGCGGCGAACCCGGCCGCCTGATCGTGGCGGTGGCCGCTCGGTCAACAGCGCGAGCAACACCTCACACCCCGCTCACCCGTTAGGACGTGTGGAAGCCCCTTCCTCACGTCCGCAACGGGATGCCCGGATGATCGAAACGCCGCCCCTGGTGGACCAGTACTGCCACGGAGTGCTCCGCACGGAGCTGGGCCTCGGCACCTTCGAGGCCCAGCTGATCCCCTCGGCCGGCCCGCCCGCCGCCGGGACCACCTTCTTCGACACCCAGACGGGTTTCGCGGTGCGCCGCTGGTGCCCGCCGCTGCTCGGGCTGGAGCCGCACTGCGCCCCCGCCCGGTACCTGGCCCGGCGGCGCGAGCTCGGCGTGGCCGAGTCCGGGCGCAGGCTGCTGCGCGGCTCGGGCGTCGCCGCCTATCTGGTCGACACGGGAGCGCCCGGGGACCTCACCGGCCCCAAGGAGCTGGCCCTCGCTTCGGACGCCGACGCCTTCGAGGTCGTACGGCTGGAGCTGCTGGCCGAGCAGGTCGCCGACACCTCCGGCACGGTCCCCGCCTTCCTCGCCAACCTCGCCGAGGCCGTCCACCACGCCGCCGCCGCGGCCGTGGCCTTCACCTGCGGTGCGGACGCGGGATATCCCGCCGTCCTCGGCCGCGCCCCCGATCCGCCCGGTCCGGGCGAGGTGCACGGGGCGGCCGGGCGGTGGCTGGCCCGGCGCTCCAAGGGCGGGGCCGTCCGGGACCCCGTACTCCTGCGGCACCTGCTGTGGAGCGCCGTGGCGACCGGGCTGCCGCTCCAGCTGCACACCGGGGCGGGTGCGGGGGAGCCGGGGCAGCGGCCTGAGCAGGCCGATCCGGCACTGCTGACGGAGTTCGTACGGGCCACCGCGGGTCTGGGTACCCGGCTGGTGCTGCTCGGCGGATACCCGTACCACCGGCACGCCGCCCAGCTGGCGGCGGCCTTCCCGCACGTCCACGCCGATCTCGGCACGGCGCTCGGGCAGAGCGGGCCGCGGGCGGCGGGGGTGCTGGCCGAGGTGCTGGAGCTCGCCCCCTTCGGCAAGCTGCTGTTCTCCAGCGGCGGGCGCCGGCTGCCCGAACTGCACGCGGTGGGCGCCCTGGTGTTCCGGGAGGCGCTGGGCCGGGTGCTGGGAGGCTGGGTCGGCGAGGGCGCCTGGTCCTGGCGGGACGCCGAACGGGTGGCGGCGATGATCGCGGCGGGCAATGCCCGCCGCGTCTACCGGCTGGACGAGCGCGGGTGAGCCGGTGCCTCCCGGCTCAGACGGAGGAGAGCTGCGCGTCGCTCTGCGCCGGGATCTCCGCCTGCATCGCGGGCCGCTCGCGCAGGCTCAGTGCCACGCGGACCACGGCGATCCACACCAGGCAGGAGCCGAGCATGTGGGCGGCGACCAGGGCCTCGGGCACGTGGGTGAAGTACTGGACGTAGCCGATGCCGCCCTGCGCGAGCAGCACGATCAGCAGGTCCCGGGCGCGCGCCCGGGTGTCCACCGGCGCGTCGACCACGCGCAGCACCAGCCACATGGCCACGGCGAGGGCGCACACCACCCAGGCGGAGACCGCGTGGACGTGGGCGGTGGCCGCCCAGTCGAACGGCATCCGCTTGATCTCGCTGCGGTCGCCCGCGTGCGGACCGGAACCGGTGACGACCGTGCCCGCGGCGATCAGCACCAGCGTGGTCGCGATCAGGGCCCACGAGAGCTTGCGCACGGGTCCGGGCACGCGCGGCCGGGGAGCGCCGTCGCCCTCGCGGGTGCGCTGCCAGGTCACCGTCGTGACGGTGATCAGCGAGGTGGCGAGCAGGAAGTGCCCGGCCACGCTGTACGGGTTGAGCCCCGTCAGGACGGTGATGCCGCCGAGGACCGCGTTGCCCATCACGATGAAGAACTGGAGCCAGCCGAGCTTCGTCAGCGAACGGCGCCACGGCTTGGCCGAGCGGGCCGCGATGATGCACCAGCCAACGGCCGCGCAGAGCACGTACGTCAGCATGCGGTTGCCGAACTCGATGGCGCCGTGGAAGCCCTGCGCCTGGGTCACGATCAGGCTGTCGTCGGTGCACTTGGGCCAGGTGTCGCAGCCGAGACCGGATCCGGTCAGCCGCACCGCACCGCCGGTGACGACGATGAGCACGCTCATGACGAGCGCGGCGAACGCGGCCTGCCGGACGATCCGGGGTGACGGGGTCCAGCGGCCGGCGATGTAAGCGAGAGGGGTCAACACGGCCCTTATCGTACGCGGGGCCTTGTGCAAACTTTCACGAGGGGGTCCCGACGGGCCTGCCCGTGGCCGCATCCGGCCCGACGGCCAGCCGGAACCGGGCCCCGGCGGGGTCGCCTTCCTCGTGCCACCAGACGCGCACGCGCCAAGGGACACCGTCGCCGGGGTAGTCCGCGGAGGCCGTGAAACCGTGCACCAATTCGGCGCCCACGTCCTCGGCCGTCCTGTTCCTCACTTCTGCCCCGCTGCGCCACGGATGTTCCAGTACGTTCCACAGCCCGTCGGGACCGCGCACCTCGAAGCGCCACACCGCGCGCCAGGGCGTGACCTCCAGCATCGTGCGCACCTGTTCGGCGCCGAGGTGCAGCCGGGCCGCGATCCCGGGCTCGGCCACCCCGTGGATCCTGGCCGCGACCACGGCCCGCGGCAGCAGGGGTTCGGGCAGCAGGCCCCGCGCGCGCAGGTTCACCAGGGAGTCGAAGGACAGGAAGCGAAGGCGCAGTTCCAGCTGGCGGCCGATGTGGTCGAGGGCCTCCTCCGCCTCCTGGGCCCCCTCCGAACCGGGGTCCGCGAGCAGCAGTTGGCGGAAACCGCCCTCCGCGTCGACCGCCCACGCCACCGCCTCCTCGGCGGAGCCCAGCTCGGCGAGGCGGTCCCCGAGGAACACCTTGGCCTGCGCGAGACCGCGCCGGTTGACCGGATCGTGCTGGTCCAGGCCCGCCCAGACCTCGACCGCCGCCCGGGTCAGGTCCCGGGCGCGCTCGCCCGCCGCCCGCTCCATGGCGCTCGGGCCGGTCTCCGCCGCCGGGCCGAGCGGGTAGCGGGGCAGCCGGTCCCCGTCGCTCAGCGGCCAGGACAGCCAGACCCCCTGGTTGATCAGGCCCCGGGCGTACCAGCGGGCGTACTCCGGGGCGTGCCCGGCCGCCTGCTGCGCATACCGCAGCCCCTCCTCGACGGCCGCCAGGGCCCCGGCCCGGTCCCCGCCGGCGAACCGGCGGGCCGCCAGGTCACCGAGGCGAAGGCCGAGCCGCGCCGCGCACTCCGGATCGCACCGCGCCGGTTCGCGCAGCGCGCCGATCAGCTCCGTCAGCAGCGCCTCGGCCTCGGCTGGCGCCGCCCGTGCGGCCCCCGACCGGATACCTGCCCATTGGGCGTCCAGCCGTAGAACGTCTTCCCGCTGCGCCATGCCCGCCCCCCGGCGTCCTGGTGTGCACCGCCCCCGCGGGGCGGCGCCCATCCTCCTGCCAGGCCAACGTCCGGGGGCGCCGATTCACTCCCAGCGGAACAGCTTCGCGGCGGCGCCGAGCCCGAGCACGGCCCAGACGGCGAGCACGGCCGCGTCCCCCCAGGGCAGCGCGGCCCCGTGCTGGAGCACCTGGCGCAGCCCGTCGGACAGCGCCGAGATCGGCAGCAGGCCCAGGACGGACTGCACGGCGCCGGGGAACTTCTCCATCGGCACGATCACCCCGCCGCCGACCAGCAGCAGCAGGAACACCAGGTTGGCGGCGGCCAGCGTGGCCTCGGCCTTCAGGGTGCCCGCCATCAGCAGCCCGAGCCCGGAGAAGGCGGCCGTGCCCAGCAGGACCAGCGCGGCGACCGCGAGCGGGTTGCCGTGCGGGGACCAGCCCAGCGCGAAGGCGATAGCCGTCAGCAGCGCGATCTGCAGCACCTCGGTGACCAGCACGGACAGGGTCTTGGCGGCCATCAGCGCCCACCGCGGCAGCGGCGAGGCGCCGAGCCGCTTGAGCACCCCGTAGCGGCGGTCGAAGCCGGTGGCGATGGCCTGGCCGGTGAAGGCGGTGGACATCACGGCCAGCGCCAGGATGCCGGGCGCGAGGAAGTCCACGGACTTCCCGGCGCCGGTGTCGAGGATGTCGACGGCGGAGAACAGCACCAGCAGCAGCGCCGGGATGATCACGGTCAGCAGCAGCTGCTCCCCGTTGCGCAGCAGCATCCGCGTCTCCAGCGCCGTCTGCGCCAGGATCATGCGGGACACGGGCGCGGCCCCCGGATTGGGGGTGAACGTACCGGCGCTCATCCGCGCAGCTCCTTGCCCGTGATCTCCAGAAAAACGTCTTCGAGGGTGTGCCGCTCCACCGAGAGGCTGTTCGGCATCACCCCGTGCTGCGCGCACCAGGAGGCGACGGTGGCCAGCAGCTGCGGGTCCACGGCGCCGGTGACCCGGTAGACGCCCGCGCTGAGCTCGGCGGCCTCGGTGCCGTCGGGCAGCGCCTTCAGCAGCGAGCCGAGGTCGAGGGCGGGCCGGCCGGTGAAGCGCAGGGTGTTCTCGGCGCCGCCGCGGCACAGCTGCTCGGGGCTGCCGTGGGCGATGACCCGGCCCGCGTCGACGATGGCGACCTCGTCCGCGAGCTGCTCGGCCTCGTCCATGTGGTGGGTGGTGAGGACGACGGAGACACCATCGGCGCGCAGTTCCCGTACGAGGTCCCAGGTCGCCCGGCGGGCCTGCGGGTCCAGACCCGCGGTCGGCTCGTCCAGGAAGACCAGCTCGGGCCGGCCCACCACGGCCATGGCTAGGGCCAGGCGCTGCTGCTGGCCGCCGGAGAGGCGGCGGTAGGCGGTGCGGCCGCAGCCGCCCAGACCGAGCCGCTCGACCAGGACGTCCACGTCGAGCGGGTCGGCGTACAGCTTGGCCATGTGGCGCAGCATCTCGACGGCGCGGGCGCCGGAGTAGACCCCGCCGGACTGGAGCATCACGCCGATCCGCGGGCGCAGTGCCTCGGCCTGGGCGACCGGGTCGAGGCCGAGGACGCGGACGGTGCCGGCATCGGGGCGGCGGTAGCCCTCGCAGGTCTCCACGGTGGTCGTCTTGCCCGCGCCGTTGGGACCGAGGACGGCGGTGACCGAGGCCTTGCGGACGGTGAGGTCCAGCCCGTCCACCGCGGTTTTGGATCCGTACCGTTTCACCAGTCCGCGGATCTCCACGGCGGGGTCGTTGCTCATGCGGGTGAGTCTACGGAGCCGGAGAAGGGGGTCCGGGCGGCGGGGGAGACTGCCTGCCGCGGGGCGGCTGCAGGCGGGTTCCGTGCAGGTGGCAGGGGGTGTGACCTCACTCTCCGTGGACAGATTAGGTAACCCTTAGTGATGGAGGCCACCAGGAGTGGCGTCGGTCACGGCTTGTCGGGGCTCGACTAATTACGCAACAATGGCGTTGTGAAATACGGCGAACGGATGATCGAGACCCCCCAGGGGGAGCTCGCTACCGGGGAGCGGTCAACCCGCAACCGGGTCGCGCGCTCCATCCTGGACCACGGTCCGTCCACCGTCGCCGACCTCGCCGCGCGTCTCGGCCTCACCCAGGCCGCCGTCCGCCGCCACCTCGACACGCTCGTCGCCGACGACGTGGTCGAGCCCCGTGAGCAGCGCGTCTACGGCACGCGCACCCGGGGCCGGCCCGCCAAGGTCTTCGCGCTGACCGACTGCGGCCGCGACGCTTTCGACCAGTCCTACGACTCGCTCGCCGCGGACGCCATGCGCTGGATCGCGCAGGCCGCCGGCGGAGGCGAGCAGGGGGAGGCGGCCGTCGCCGCCTTCGCCAGGGCGCGGATGGACGCACAGGCCGAGACCTACCGGGAACGCCTGGCCGCCGCCGCCCCCGCGGAGCGCACCGAGGCCCTTGCCAAGGCGTTGACCGCGGACGGGTACGCTGCTACGGCGAAGAGCGCTCCCGGTCCGCACAGCGGTGAACAGCTCTGCCAGCACCACTGCCCGGTCGCCCATGTCGCCGAGCAGTTCCCGCAGCTCTGCGAGGCGGAGACCGAGGTCTTCTCCCGCCTGCTCGGGACGCATGTGCAGCGCCTCGCCACGATCGCCCACGGCGACGGGGTGTGCACCACGTTCATCCCACGAGGCGCGGGCACCACACAGACCGACACATCAGCATCTGCAAGTACGGCCGGGAGGAACCCCGCATGACCACGGAGACTGCTCACCCTGAGCTCGATGGCCTGGGCACCTACGAATATGGCTGGGCCGACTCCGACGCGGCCGGCGCCGCTGCCAAGCGGGGTCTGTCCGAGGACGTCGTGCGCGACATCTCGGCCAAGAAGAACGAGCCGGAGTGGATGCTGAAGCTCCGCCTCAAGGGTCTCAAGCTGTTCGACAAGAAGCCCATGCCGACCTGGGGCTCCGACCTCTCCGGCATCGACTTCGACAACATCAAGTACTTCGTGCGTTCGACCGAGAAGCAGGCCGCTTCGTGGGAGGACCTGCCGGAGGACATCAAGAACACGTACGACAAGCTCGGCATCCCGGAGGCGGAGAAGCAGCGCCTCGTCGCCGGTGTCGCGGCCCAGTACGAGTCCGAGGTCGTCTACCACCAGATCCGCGAGGACCTGGAGGAGCAGGGCGTCATCTTCCTCGACACGGACACCGCGCTCAAGGAGCACCCGGAGCTCTTCCAGGAGTACTTCGGCACGGTCATCCCGGTCGGCGACAACAAGTTCGCGTCGCTGAACACCGCCGTGTGGTCGGGCGGCTCGTTCATCTACGTGCCCAAGGGCGTCAAGGTCGACATCCCGCTCCAGGCCTACTTCCGCATCAACACGGAGAACATGGGCCAGTTCGAGCGGACGCTGATCATCGTCGACGAGGACGCGTACGTCCACTACGTCGAGGGCTGCACCGCCCCGATCTACTCCTCGGACTCGCTGCACAGCGCCGTGGTCGAGATCATCGTGAAGAAGGGCGGCCGCTGCCGCTACACGACGATCCAGAACTGGTCGAACAACGTCTACAACCTGGTCACCAAGCGCGCCGTGGCGTACGAGGGCGCGACCATGGAGTGGATCGACGGCAACATCGGTTCCAAGGTCACCATGAAGTACCCGGCCGTCTACCTGATGGGCGAGCACGCCAAGGGCGAGACCCTGTCCATCGCCTTCGCGGGCGAGGGCCAGCACCAGGACGCCGGTTCCAAGATGGTCCACATGGCGCCGAACACCTCCTCCAACATCGTCTCCAAGTCGGTGGCGCGAGGCGGCGGCCGCACCTCGTACCGCGGCCTGGTCGAGATCGGCGAGGGCGCCCACGGCTCCAAGTCGAACGTGCTCTGCGACGCGCTCCTGGTCGACACCATCTCCCGCTCGGACACGTACCCGTACGTGGACGTGCGCGAGGACGACGTCTCCATGGGCCATGAGGCCACGGTCTCCAAGGTCTCCGACGACCAGCTCTTCTACCTGATGAGCCGCGGTCTGACGGAGTTCGAGGCCATGGCCATGATCGTGCGCGGCTTCGTCGAGCCCATTGCGCGCGAGCTGCCCATGGAGTACGCGCTGGAGCTCAACCGGCTGATCGAGCTGCAGATGGAGGGTTCGGTCGGTTAGTCCCGACCCGCCCGCCATCCCGCACATCGTTATTGACGTAGGAAGAGAGCAACACGACAGCCATGGCTGAGGCTCAGAACATCCCGGCGGGGTCGACCACCGCCGGCGCGATCGCGGTGGCCGCCGAGTCCACCGTCGCCACCCGGATGAGCGCACCCCCGTCCTTCGACGTGGCGGACTTCCCCGTCCCCCACGGCCGCGAGGAGGAGTGGCGGTTCACCCCGCTGGCACGCCTGCGTGGTCTGCACGACGGCACCGCGGTCGCCAACGGCACCATGAAGGCCCAGATCGACGCGCCCGAGGGCGTCACCGTCGAGTCGGTGGAGCGCGACGACGCGCGCATCGGCAAGGCCGGCACCCCGGTGGACCGGATCGCCGCCCAGGCGTTCTCGTCCTTCGCCAAGGCCACGGTCGTCACCGTGCCCAAGGACGCCGTCCTGACCGAGCCGGTGCGCGTCTCGCTGCACGGCGAGGGCGGCACGACCTTCGGCCACACCGTCTTCGACGTACAGGCCTTCGCCGAGGCCGTCATCGTCATCGACCACACCGGTGACGGCGTGCGCGCCGCCAACGTCGACTTCCTCGTCGGCGACGGCGCCAAGCTCACCGTCGTGTCCGTCCAGGACTGGGACGACACCGCCGTCCACTGCTCCCAGCACAACGCGCTGGTCGGCCGCGACGCGACCTTCAAGTCGATCGTGGTCACCTTCGGCGGCGACGTCGTACGCCTGCACCCGCGCGTCAGCTACGCGGGCCCCGGTGGCGAGGCCGAGCTCCTCGGCCTGTACTTCACGGACGCCGACCAGCACCAGGAGCACCGCCTCCTGGTCACGCACGACGCCCCGCACTGCAAGTCCCACGTGGTCTACAAGGGTGCGCTGCAGGGCGAGGGCGCCCACGCGGTCTGGATCGGTGACGTGCTCATCGAGAAGAGCGCCGAGGGCACCGACACCTACGAGATGAACCGCAACCTCGTCCTGACGGACGGCGCGCGGGTCGACTCGGTGCCGAACCTGGAGATCGAGACCGGCGAGATCGTCGGCGCCGGCCACGCCTCCGCGACCGGCCGCTTCGACGACGAGCAGCTCTTCTACCTGCAGGCCCGCGGTATCCCGGCCGGCGAGGCCCGCCGCCTGGTCGTGCGCGGCTTCTTCGCCGAGCTCGTCCAGCAGATCGGTGTCCCGGACATCGAGGAGCGGCTGCTCTCCAAGATCGAGACCGAGCTCGAGGCGTCCGTCTGATGACCTACGTCAAGGCCTGTGCGCTGAGCGAGCTCGAGGAGAACACCCCGAAGCGGGTGGAACTCGACGGCACGCCGGTGTCCATCGTCTCCACCGAGGGGGAGGTGTTCGCGATCAACGACATCTGCTCGCACGCGAACGTCTCGCTCTCGGAGGGCGAGGTCGAGGACTGCATGATCGAGTGCTGGCTGCACGGGTCCTCGTTCGACCTGCGCACCGGCAAGCCCTCCGGTCTGCCGGCGACCCGCCCCGTACCCGTATACCCCGTAAAGATCGAAGGGGACGACGTGCTCGTCTCCCTCACCCAGGAGTCCTGAGGCACCCATGGCAACGCTTGAAATCCACGACCTGCACGTCTCCGTCGAGGCCGAGAACGGCGCCCGGGAGATCCTCAAGGGTGTCGACCTCACCGTCAAGCAGGGTGAGACGCACGCCATCATGGGCCCCAACGGCTCCGGCAAGTCCACCCTGGCGTACTCGCTCGCCGGTCACCCGAAGTACACCATCACCGGTGGCACCGTGACCCTCGACGGCGAGGACGTCCTGGAGATGTCCGTCGACGAGCGCGCCCGCGCCGGCGTCTTCCTCGCCATGCAGTACCCGGTCGAGGTCCCCGGCGTCTCGGTCTCCAACTTCCTGCGTACGTCGGCCACCGCCATCCGCGGCGAGGCGCCGAAGCTGCGTACCTGGGTGAAGGAGGTCAAGTCCGCGATGGAGCAGCTCCAGATGGACCCGGCCTTCGCCGAGCGCAACGTCAACGAGGGCTTCTCCGGCGGTGAGAAGAAGCGCCACGAGATCCTCCAGCTGGAGCTCCTCAAGCCGAAGATCGCGATCCTCGACGAGACCGACTCCGGCCTCGACGTCGACGCCCTGCGCATCGTCTCCGAGGGCGTCAACCGCGTCCGCGAGACCGGCGAGGTCGGCACGCTGCTGATCACGCACTACACGCGCATCCTGCGCTACATCAAGCCCGACTTCGTGCACGTGTTCGCGAACGGCCGCATCGCCGAGTCCGGTGGCGCCGAGCTGGCGGACCAGCTGGAGGCCGAGGGCTACGACAAGTACGTGAAGGGTGGCGCGACCGCGTGACGCAGATGCCTGGCCTCCTCGACATCGAGGCGATCCGCAAGGACTTCCCCCTTCTGGATCGTGTGGTCCACGACGGGAAGAAGATCGTTTACCTGGACAACGCTGCGACCTCGCAGAAGCCGCGCCAGGTCCTCGACGCGCTGAACGAGTACTACGAGCAGCACAACGCCAACGTCCACCGTGGCGTGCACGTGCTCGCCGAGGAGGCCACGGCGCTGTACGAGGGCGCCCGCGACAAGGTCGCCGCCTTCATCAACGCGCCGAGCCGCGACGAGGTGATCTTCACCAAGAACGCCTCGGAGTCGCTCAACCTGGTCGCGAACATGCTCGGCTGGGCGGACGAGCCCTACCGGGTCGACCGCGAAACCGAGATCGCCATCACGGAGATGGAGCACCACTCCAACATCGTCCCGTGGCAGCTGCTTTCGCAGCGCACCGGCGCGAAGCTGAAGTGGTTCGGCCTGACCGACGACGGCCGGCTCGACCTGTCCAACATCGAAGAGGTCATCACGGAGAAGACGAAGATCGTCTCCTTCACGCTGGTCTCCAACATCATGGGCACGATCAACCCGGTCGAGGCGATCGTCCGCCGCGCCCAGGAGGTCGGCGCGCTGGTGCTGATCGACGCCTCGCAGGCCGCTCCGCACATGCCGCTGGACGTCCAGGCGCTCGGCGCCGACTTCGTGGCCTTCACCGGTCACAAGATGTGCGGCCCGACCGGCATCGGCGTCCTGTGGGGCCGCCAGGAGCTCCTGGAGGACCTGCCCCCGTTCCTCGGCGGCGGCGAGATGATCGAGACCGTGTCGATGCACGCCTCGACGTACGCCCCGGCGCCCCACAAGTTCGAGGCGGGCACGCCCCCGATCGCCCAGGCCGTCGGCCTCGGCGCGGCCGTGGACTACCTGAGCGCGATCGGCATGGACAAGATCGCCGCGCACGAGCACGCGATCACCGAGTACGCGGTGAAGCGCCTCCTGGAGGTTCCCGACCTGCGGATCATCGGCCCGACGACGGCCGAGGACCGCGGCGCCGCGATCTCCTTCACGCTCGGTGACATCCACCCCCACGACGTGGGCCAGGTCCTGGACGAGCAGGGCATCGCGGTCCGCGTGGGACACCACTGCGCGCGCCCGGTCTGCCTGCGCTACGGAATTCCCGCGACCACGCGAGCGTCTTTCTACCTGTACTCCTCTCCGGCGGACGTCGACGCACTGATCGACGGGCTGGAGCACGTACGGAACTTCTTCGGCTGACGAGGGCGACGAGGACGACGCAGTGAAGCTGGATTCGATGTACCAGGAACTGATCCTGGACCACTACAAGCACCCGCACGGGCGTGGCCTGCGCGACGGCGACGCCGAGGTGCACCACGTCAACCCGACGTGCGGCGACGAGATCACGCTGCGCGTGAAGTACGACGGCGAGACGCTCACCGACGTCTCGTACGAGGGCCAGGGCTGCTCCATCAGCCAGGCCAGCGCGTCCGTGCTGAACGAGCTGCTCGTCGGCAAGGAGCTGGCCGAGGCGCAGAAGATCCAGGGCGTGTTCCTGGAGATGATGCAGTCGAAGGGCAAGATCGAGCCCGACGAGGCCATGGAGGAGGTGCTGGAGGACGCGGTCGCGTTCGTCGGCGTCTCCAAGTACCCGGCTCGCGTGAAGTGTGCTCTGCTGAGCTGGATGGCCTGGAAGGACGCGACCGCCCAGGCACTGGGCGACGGCGCGGAGAGGAAGACGGCATGACCGAGAACGCGACGCCCGCCGAGGCGTCGATCAAGCCGGCCACCGAGGAGGAGGTCCGCGAGGCCCTCTACGACGTGGTCGACCCCGAGCTGGGGATCGACGTCGTCAACCTGGGCCTGATCTACGGCATCCACATCGACGACGCGAACATCGCGACCCTCGACATGACGCTGACCTCGGCGGCCTGCCCGCTGACGGACGTCATCGAGGACCAGGCGAAGTCGGCGACGGACGGCATCGTGAGCGAGCTCCGGATCAACTGGGTCTGGATGCCGCCGTGGGGCCCGGACAAGATCACGGACGACGGCCGCGAGCAGCTGCGCGCGCTCGGCTTCAACGTCTGAGCAACCCGCTTCACGAAGGGCCCCCGGCACTCTGTGCCGGGGGCCCTCCGCGTTCCCCCAGGGCTTGCGGGGGAGCTGCCGGGAGCTTCCCGGGAGGCCCTCCGTGTTCTTCCGGCGGACGATTGACGTGCACCGGATGTTGGCCACGGTGGCCGAACCTGCTCGTCGGCCGTCACGGCGTGACGTGGTTCGCGCTCGGCTCGACTCCTGGGGACGGGACACCGATGAAGAAGCAGCTTGGTATCGCAGGGATCGCGGCGCTGGTCGTCGCCGGCACGGTCACGGTCGCGCCCGCGCAGGCGGTGACCTACGGGACGCCGACGATCAGCCTGTCCGCGTCGTACCTGTCCGGCGCCGTCGGCGCGGTCGGCGACCCCGTGGTGAACGTGACCGTGGGGCAGAGCGGCGCCGACGTGTCCGCGCTGACGGTCAGCGCCTCCGCGTCGAGCAAGGCCTCGGTCGCCGGCACGGGCGACGTGAGCGTCACCGGGGCCGGGGCGGTGCGGCAGCTGGCCGTCACCGCGCGCGGCCGCGGCTACACCGACCTCACCGTCAAGGTGACGGGGCTGGGCGGCAAGAGCGCCACCAAGACCCTGTCGTACGCGGCCTCCTCCGCGGTGCAGAACCCGGCCGACGCCCGCTACTTCACCGGCGCCTCGGACTCCTCCGCCGCCGTGGACGTCGGCGGCGGCTACACCGTCGTCGCCGACGACGAGAGCAACGTGCTGCGCCTGTACGACCGTTCCCGCTCGGCCGCCCCCGTGCGCACCTGGGACTTCAGCTCGCAGCTCGGCGTCACCAAGGAGGTGGACATCGAGGGGGCGACCCTGATCGGCAACACCATCTACTGGACGGGCTCGCTCGGCAACAACAAGGACGGCGAGTACAAGGCGCCCCGCAACACGGTGTTCACCACCACGGTGAGCGGCTCCGGTTCGGGTACGCAGCTCGCGTACGGGCGCTCGTACAAGAAGCTCCGCGACGACCTGGTGGCCTGGGACACGGCGAACGGCAACCGCTACGGCTTCGCGGCCGGCACGGCGGCGGGCGAGGCGCCCAAGCAGATCGACGGCTTCAACGTGGAGGGGCTGGAGTTCGCGCCGGGCTCGACCACGACCGCGTACCTGGGCTTCCGCGCCCCCCTGGCCCCGGCGGTGCCGGGCGGCAAGGCGCTGATCGTGCCGGTGACGAACTTCGACAAGGTGCTCTCCGGCGGGGCCCAGGCCGCCTTCGGGGCGGGCATCGAGCTCGACCTCGGCGGGCTGGCGATCCGCGACATCCGCAAGAACGCCGCGAACCAGTACCTGATCCTGGCCGGCTCCTGGGCCGCGGACGACAACTCGGACCCGTACGCGCTCTACCAGTGGGACGGCGTCGCGGGCCACGCCCCGGTCAAGCGGGCCGACCTGCCGACGACCGACCCGGGCGGCTGGGAGGCCGTCGTGGACGTGCCGGACCTGTCGGTGGCGGGGGCGCGCGTGCAGCTGATCACGGACAACGGGTCCGCGGACCTGTACGGGGACGGGATCGAGGCCAAGGATCTGACGCACCCGGAGTGGAAGAAGGCCCGGGCGGCCTGGTTCACGCTGAACTGAGGCGAAGAGGTGGGTGCGTAGGGCATGTGTACCCTCGTACACATGCCCTACGCACTGCTTGCCGCGGCCATCGCCGCCGAGGTGGCCGGGACCACCGCAATGAAGTTCAGCGAGGGCTTCACGAGGCTGTGGCCGACGCTGGTGACGGTGGTGGGGTACCTGGTGGCCTTCGCGCTGCTCGCGCAGACGCTGAAGTCGATGTCGGTGGGCACCGCGTACGCGATCTGGGCCGGGGTCGGCACGGCCGCCATCGCCGCGATCGGGATGGTGTTCATGGGGGAGGCCGCCACCGCCGCGAAGATCGCCGGGATCGCACTGATCATCGGCGGCGTGGTGCTGCTGAACCTGGGCGGGGCGCACTGATGGCCCCCGCGGGTGCCGGCGGGCGCAGGTACGACCCGGACCGGCGGCAGCGGATCATCGACGCGGCGATCCGGGTGGTGGGCGCCCAGGGCATCGCAGGGCTGAGCCACCGCAGCGTGGCGGCGGAGGCGGATGTTCCGCTGGGCTCGACCACGTACCACTTCAAGACGCTGGACGACCTGCTGGTCGCGGCGCTGCGCCAGGCGAACGCAGGCTTCGTACCGGTGCCGGACGCCGATGACCCGGATCTGGCGGGGGCGCTCGCGCGGCTGCTGGGGGAGTTCCTGACGGCGGACCGGCCGCGGGCGGAGCTGGAGTACGAGCTGTACCTGGAGGCACTGCGCCGCCCGGCGCTGCGCCCGGTGGCGGCGGAGTGGACGGAGTCGGTCACGGCGGCCCTGACCCGCCGCGTGGACCCGCCAACGGCCCGGGCCCTGGTGGCGGTGATGGACGGCATCAGCCTCCAGGTCCTGCTGACGGACACGGAGTACGACGAGCCGTACGTACGGGACATCCTGGCGCGCATCCTGAGCTCCGGTCCGGCCGGCGTTTGAGGCGCCGGGGCCCGGGGCCCGGGGGCGGGGCCCCTCACGGGTCCGGGCAGAGCCCGGGAAGCGGAGAAGGGGCGGGGCGGGGAGGGGCGCCCGCGCAGCGGGACCCCGCACCCGGCGGCGACGCTACCCGGCAGCCCGCACCGCGGCCAACGCCGCAGCAACGCTGCCCTCGATGTCCCGAACGGGATAGAACACCTCCCGCACCACCCGCCCCCGATCCACCACCAGCGTCAACCGCTTCAGCCGGCTCACCCCCGCCGCCCGGAACGTCGGCAACCGCAACGCCGCCGTCAGCGAAAGCTCCGCATCCGAGAGCAGCGCAAACCGCAGCCCCTCCGCCTCCGCGAACTCCCGCTGCTCATCGGGCCGCTGGGTCGACACCCCGTGGACCGTCGCCCCCGCCGCAGTGAACTCCGCCAGCTGGTCCCGGTACGTGCACGACTCCAGCGTGCAGCCCTTCGCCCCCGGGATCCCCGCCCAACCCGGCGGGTAGGACTCGGCCCGCGCATACGCGCCGGGGAAGCAGTACAGGACCGTGAACGGCGTGTCCGCCACCGGATCCCGGACCTCCCCGAACCGGTCCGGCAGCGCCAGCTCCGGCAGTCGCGTGCCGCGCAGCGCATGCACCCGTTCCGCCTCCCGCGAGAACTCCTCCGTCGTCGCCGTCATCTCTCCCTCTCCCAGGACCCAGGCGTCTCCCCAGTCCTGGAGGGCCACCAGGACAGGCAGCAGCCCCCGCCCGCGCGGGGTCAGCCGGTATTCGTGCCGCACCGGGCGTTCCTGGTACGGCTCGCGCGTCAGCACCCCGGCTTCGACCAGCAGCTTCAGCCGCTCGGCGAGGACCTTGCGGGACATCCCCAGCTCGCGCTGGAACGCGTCGAAGCGGTGCACGCCGCGCGCGGCGTCGCGCACGATCAGCAGCGTCCACCAGTCGCCCACCACGTCGAGGGCCTGGGCGATGGCGCAGTCCGCGTCGTCGAGGTGTGTGCGCTGGGCCATGGGCACTCCTTTGTCCGTTGACCCAAGGCTGTCATGCTGACATAGTCCGTTCCCAAAAGGAACTAACCAACGGGCGGGGGCGTGGTGCAAGGCTTCAAGGACGTGCCGAGAGCGGTGTGGCTGCTGGCGGCGGGCGTGTTCGTCAACGCCGTCGTCAGCTTCACCTTCGTCTTCGTCTTCCTGTACCTGACCGGCCCGCGCGGCCTCGGGGCCGCCCAGGCGGGCCTGGTCACCGGCGTCGGCGGCGTCGGCCTCGTCGCCGGGAACTTCACCGGCGGCTGGTACGGGGACCGCTTCGGCCACCGCCGGGTGCTGCTCGCCGCCTCCACCGCCGGCGGCCTCGCCCTGATGTCCTTCCCGCTCCTGCCCACCGCCGGGCTCTACGCGGCCCTGCCGCTGGCCCAGTACGCCTCCGGCGTGGTCCGGGCCGCGAACTCCGCGCTGGTCGCCGTCACCGTCCCCGAGGGGGCCCGCCGGCAGGCCTTCGCCGTGGTCCGCTGCGTCTCCAACGGCGGCTTCACCCTCGGCCCGCCCCTCGGAGCCCTGATCGCGACCGGACTCTCGTACGACTGGCTCTTCGTCTGCGACGGCCTCGGGACCCTGTTCTTCGCCCTCTGGACCGCGCGGGTCGTCCCCGCCCACGGGGCCTCCCGCAATGCCGCCGCGGCCCCGGACGGGGGTCGGGGCCGCGGCTTGTGGACGGAGCTGCGCGCCCGGCCCGCCGTACTCGTCCTCCTCGGCGCGATCCTGGTGACCGACCTCGTCTACCGCCAGCAGTACGGCACGTTCCCCGTGTTCCTCGCCGACCACGGGCAGGGCACCCGGGCCTTCGGCCTCGTGATCGCCCTCAACGGCGCGGTCATCCTGCTGCTGGAGCTCCCGGCCGCCGTCGCGCTGCGCGCCCGGCCGCCGCTCCCGGTCATCGGCACCGGCCTGGTGCTGGTCGGGGCCGGGTACGCGGCGCTGCTGCCCGGGGTGGGGGTCGCGAGCGCCGTGGCGATGATGGTGCTGCTGAGCCTCGGCGAGATCCTGTACAAGACCACCGCCACCGCGTACGTCGCCGACCAGGCGCCCGAGCACGCCATCGGGCGGTTCCAGAGCCTCTACGCAGGGGTCTCGGTCAGCGGTGTCGTCCTCGGGCCGCCGCTGGGCGGAGCCCTGTACGCGGCCGCGCCCGGGCTGCTGTGGCCGCTGTGTGCGGCGCTGGCGGCGGGCGCGGGCGGGGCGGTCCTGTGGGTGTCGGCGCGGCAGCGGCGACACGCGGGCCGACCGGCACATGAGACCGGTTCGCAACCGCAGGCCGTCGCCGGTTAGGTTTCGGGCATGACTGCTACGCGTACCACCGGCGCCGTCGCCGCCGGACTTGCCACCATCGCCTCCGACGGCACCGTCCTCGACACCTGGTTCCCCGCCCCCGAGCTGGTCGCCGAGCCCGGCCCGGCCGGCACCGAGCGCCTCACCGCCGACCAGGCCGTGGAGCTGCTGGGCGCCGCCGCGGCCAAGGCGATCCGTCTGGACGCGGTCCGCGACGTCGAGGTCGTAGCCGTCCGCACCGTGATCTCCTCCCTCGAGGACAAGCCGCTGGACGCGCACGACGCGTACCTGCGCCTGCACCTGCTCAGCCACCGCCTGGTCAAGCCGCACGGCCAGAGCCTGGACGGCGTCTTCGGACTGCTGGCCAACGTCGCCTGGACCTCGCTGGGCCCGGTCGCCGTGGACCAGGTGGAGGCCGTACGGCTGAACGCGCGCGCCGAGGGCCTGTACCTCCAGGTCACCTCGATCGACAAGTTCCCGCGGATGACGGACTACGTCGCCCCCAAGGGCGTGCGCATCGCCGACGCGGACCGGGTCCGCCTGGGCGCGCACCTCGCCGAGGGCACCACCGTCATGCACGAGGGCTTCGTCAACTTCAACGCCGGCACCCTCGGCACCTCCATGATCGAGGGCCGCATCTCGGCGGGCGTCGTGGTCGGCGACGGCTCCGACATCGGCGGCGGCGCGTCCACGATGGGCACCCTCTCGGGCGGCGGCAAGCAGATCATCTCGATCGGCGAGCGCTGCCTGATCGGCGCCGAGGCGGGCGTCGGCATCGCGCTGGGCGACGAGTGCATCGTCGAGGCCGGCCTGTACGTGACCGCGGGCACCCGCGTCACCCTCCCGGACGGCCAGATCGTCAAGGCCCTGGAGCTCTCGGGCGCCAGCAACATCCTCTTCCGCCGCAACTCGGTCACCGGCACGGTCGAGGCCCGCCCGAACAACGCGGTCTGGGGCGGCCTGAACGAGGTCCTCCACAGCCACAACTGACGCTCCCGCACCGGCGGCAGCAGCCAAAACGCCCTCCTCACCCCGGCAAGGGGTGGGGAGGGCGTTCGGCGTCTCCCGGTGCCCGGGCCGCCCTCCCTCCCCGAGCGGGGGAGGGCGGCCAAGGGCGGGACGGGTCGGTCAGGAGTGGGGGAGGGTGCGGATGAGGCCTGCGAAGGCCTCTTCCTCCGCCTCGGTCAGTTCGACCGACTCCATCGGGTGCGCGGCAGCGGTGCGCTGCGCCGGGATCACCGCGATGCCCTCGAACGCGCCGGGCTCCGGGCGGTGGAAGCGGGTGTCCCACAGCATGTGGCCAAAGCCGAGCACCCAGACGAGGGCGGCCACGAGCAGGACGGCAAGGCCGATTTCCTGGGCGAGGGAGATGGAGGGGAACACGCGGTCCTCCGGGGATACGGGCGGACATGGCCGAGCGTGGTGACACTGTCGAGCGTCGAGCGTGGGGACACTCAACACCACAACCCGGGTCGAATGGGTGATGATGTGGCGAGCGTCACGCCAGGGGCGAAAGTCCCGACTTGTCCGCAGAACCGAACCGAACCGGCCCGGAAGCCTCCCCGCTCAGTCCGCCAGGCGCAGCTTGAAGCCCTCGTGGCTGCGCGCGAAGCCCAGCCGCTCGTAGAAGCGGTGGGCGTCCGACCGCTGCTTGTTGCTGGTCAGCTGGACCAGGCCGCAGCCGCGCTCGCGCGCCCGCGCCACCGCCCGTCGCATGAGCTCCGCGCCCAGCCCCCCGCCGCGCCGGTCCGCGCGGATCCGTACCGCCTCGAGGAGCGCCCGCTCCCGCCCGCCCTGGCCGAGGCCCGGGACGTACGTCAGCTGGAGGCAGCCGAGCACCGTCCCCGTCCCGCCCTCGCACAGGACCAGCATCTCGTTGCGGGCGTCCGCCTCGATCGCGGCGAACGCCCGCTCGTGCGCCTCGGTGACCTCGGCCCGCTCCTCCTCGCCGGCGTCCGCCAGCAGGGCCAGTACGGCGGGCAGGTCCTCACGGGTGGCAGTACGGAAGATCATGACCGGAAGTGTGGCAGGGGGCCCGGACGGGACGGCGCCCGGGCCCCCTGCGGCTCAGGTCCGCACCGCGGTTACGGGCGGAAGCGGAGCACCTGCGGGTCGTGGTCGCTGTTCTGCGCCGCGAACTCCGCGTTGATGTGCACGCTGTCGTACGTGAAGGACTTGATCGCCGGGCTGGTCAGGATCTGGTCCAGCACCTGGGCGTTGCCCTGGAAGACGTACGAGTAGCGCTCCGCCTTCGGCAGCGACTTGACCGCGGCGTACAGCGCCCCGCCGTCCTCCAGCGCCTTCGCCGTCCCGGAGAACTCGAAGTCGTTGATGTCGCCGAGGGCGAGGACGTTCGCGTTCTTGTCCGCCGCGAGGATCTCCTTGACGAAGGCGTTCACGGCCTGCGCCTGAAGCAGCCGCTTCTCCTCCGACTTGCGCACCGGCGGCTGGTGGTGCGAGGTCAGGCCCTCGTCGCCGCCCTTGGAGCCGAAGTGGTTGGCGATCACGAAGACCGTGCGGCCACGGAAGACGAACTCGCCCGCCAGCGGCTTGCGGCTGTCGGCCCACGCCGGGTTCGCCGGGTCGATGCGGCCGGGGGAGTGGGTCAGGGCGGCCTTGCCGTTCTCCTTGGACACGCCGGTCGCGGTCAGCGCGTCGCCCGCCGCGCGGTCGGTGAAGGAGACGCGGGCCGGGTTGAAGAGGAACACCTGGCGGATGTTGCCGCCGGGCTCGCCGCCGTCCTTGTTGTTCTCCGGGTTGATGGTCCGCCACTGGTAGGCCGGGCCGCCCGCCGCCGCGATGGCCGCGGTGAACTTCGTCAGGGTCGCCTCGGCCGAGACGGCGCCGTCGTTCTTGGCGCCGTTGTCGTCCTGGATCTCCTCCAGGGCCACGATGTCGGGGGAGGCCAGGTTCTCGACGACCGCCTTGGCCAGGTTGTCGAACTTCTCCTGCGGGTCGCTCGGGTCGAGGTTCTCCACGTTGTACGTGGCCACCGCGAGCTCGCCGGGAGACTGCGCCTTGGTCTTCTCGGGGGCGAGGGTGCCCGCCGTGACCGTGCCGAGGGTGCGGGCCACCAGGGTGTAGCCGCCGAACTGGTTGAAGTCCAGCGGGCCTTCGGTGGTGCCGGTCAGCTTGTCGCCGACGTTGGCCACCGGGAAGGGCTGCTGCGCCAGCGGCGCGAGCTGCTGGACCTGGAGCCGGCCGGTGTTCTGGGACTCGTACGAGCCGTAGATCGTGCCGCCGCGCTTGGCGGTGTTCTCCCAGCCCTTGACCGTGACCCACAGCTCCGCGTGCGGGTCGGTGGCGCCGACCACGCGCGAGGTGCCGATCTTCACGTTCATGCCCTCGAGGGACTCGTAGAAGTCCAGGGCGTAGCGCGAGGGGTCCAGGGTCAGGCCGTTGATGCTGCCGGCGGCGGCCGGGTCGCCCGCCGGGGCGTACTCGGCGGGCACGTTGTACTCGTTGATCGCGGCGGCCTCGGGCAGCGCGTTGCCCGAGGAGACGACGGTCACGGCCGGCTTGGAGATCTGGGTGACCGACTGGTTGCCGGAGGAGACGCCACCGGGGATGTACTCGCCGACCAGGCCGGAGACCTTGACCGCGTCGCCGACGGTGACGGTCGGGACGGAGCTGGTGAAGACGAAGACGCCCTCGCTGGTCGCGTCGTTGTCGTCGGCTTCCGGGTCCTGCATCCAGAAACCGCGCGAGCCGTACGTGCGCACGCCCGTCACGATGCCCGCGACGTCGGCGACCTGCTTGCCGTTGAGCGGCGATATCCGGGTGGTGCCCTGGATGTCGTGGATGCGTATCGGATCGGCGGACACGGCGCCTTCGGCGGCGTCGGCGGTGCCCGCCAGCAGGCCGGTGGCCAGGGCGGTGGCGACGAGTGCCGAGACGGCGGCGGAACGGGGATGCGAGGAGCGCATGGTCAGGAACTCCGGTGTGTGGAAGAGACGAGCGAAGGGGGTGGTGCGTGGTTTTGGCGGGATACGTGCGGCGGGTGTGCGGCCGGGCCGCAGGCGATCCGCAGGAATCCCGGTGGTTCCCCATAGATCTACGCGCGTCAATTTCCTGTGTGACCGGGGAAGTTGTCAAGGCCTCCAAGGGATACGGAAGCTGACTGTGGGATGAACCAAAGGAGATGACCCGCCGGAGGCGCCCGATATGCGTCTACGCTTGTGCGCCGGACGGCCGCCCGCGGCGGCCGTGCCCACTGCCCCGGGGGCGGCCCGGCCGCAGCCCCACGGCGGCCGTGCCCACCGCCCCACCGCGTCCGCGAGGAGACCGCCCCATGTCCGCAGAGCCGCACGCCACGCTGCCGCCCGTACGGCTGCCCTCCGATGCGGAACTGGCCCGCGACGCCCTCGGCGCCCCGCTGTTCGCCCGCGCCGTACGGCTGGCCCGCTGGGCCGGCCCGGACACCCGCGTCGACATCGGCGGCGAACTCGTCGCCGCACAGCTGCCCGAGGCCGCCGCCGCGCTGGGCTTCGACGCCGCCGACGAGGAAGGCGCGGTCCTCGCGAGCCAGGCCTGGCGGGTGGCCGTGGACACCGGCCTGGTCGACGTGACCGAACCCGATGACGACGACGGCGAAGAGGAGTCCGGCACCGCCGTGCCCGGCGAGGACCTGGCCCTGGTGACCGGCGGCGCCCCCGGCGAGGTGCTCGACCTGTGGCTGGCCGCCCTGGACACCGTGCTCGCGGACGCCTCCGTGCCCGATCTGGACGGCCTCGTCGACGCCTTGGACGCGGGCGGCGAGATCGACTTCGACCAGCTCGACTGGAACCCGCGCCGCGAGGCGGACTTCCTCGACGGGGTCCTCGCCAACCTCTACCTGCTCACCGTCGCCGAGCGCGGCGCCCCGGACGGCCCGGTTCCGCTGCCCGTGCTCGCCGCCTCGATGGTCATCCCGCAGGACATGAGCGAGCCGACCGACGCCGTGCTGGAGCAGGTCTCGGACGCGATGATGCGCCTCGACGACCAGTTCCGGCAGCTGGAGCCGATCGGGCTCGTGGAGTTCCGGCCCGTTGACGAGGCGCTGATGGCGGCGACGGACGACGAGGAGCTCGCCGCCGGTTCGGCGGCCGGCGCGGCCGACGACGAGGACGTCTCCCGGTACGGGATGGTGCGGCTGACCTCGCTCGGCCTGTACGGGATCCGCGCCCGCATGCTGGAGGCCGGGGTCACCGCCCCCGCTGTCGGAGAACTGGCCGACAAGGGCGCGGACGCCCTCCTCGACGCCGTCTCCGGCTACCCCGAGGGCGCGGCCCAGGCCGAGATCGAGCAGTGGCTCACCGGCCGCGAACTGCCCGCTGCGGTCGCCGAACTGCTGGCCGCCGCCCGGGGCGCCGACGAGGGCGGCCCGCTGCGCCGGCTGCGCTGCCAGCAGGCCCTCGCCCCGGCCGGTCCGGAGGCCGAACCGGCGGTCCGCGCCGTGCTGGACGACCCGGAGCTCGGCGGGCTCGCCCGGGTCTGGCTGTCCGAGCGCGGGGCGGCCGACGTACCGGCGCCGGACGGGGCGATGGTGTTCTGGCTGACCGTCGACACGATCGCGGCGCAGCTCGCGGCGGACGGCGAGACCGCGGAACTGCCGCTGCTGATGGAGTCGCTGACCGCGCACCACACCGGGTTCTTCGACCAGGTCTGGCGGGTGGAGCACCCGGCGACGGCGTACGTGCTGGAGGCGATGGGCCGGCTGCACCCGAACAAGAAGGCCGCCAAGGAGGCCCGCAAGGCCGCCTTCAAGGCCCGCTCGCGGCAGTCCTGACGCGCGGGGAACGAGAGCCGGAGCGGGTGCCGGAACGCGCCGTTCCTGAGCCGGAGTTGGCCATTCGGGCCACCGGCAAGGGGTTGGATTCCCTTCGTGGGTAGTTCAGCCGCCGTTCACGTGCGGGCGGGAGCGTGTGCGCCGACGACCGCACGACAGGCGCACCCACCTCCCCACCCCTGGAGACCCGATGCCGCTCAGCCGTAGAGACTTCACCGCCCGTACCGTCATCGCCGGCGCGGGAGTCGCGCTCACCGGAACGGTCGGCGCACTCGCCACCGCCCCGGGAGCGCTGGCGGCCGACGACAGCACCCGGCGCGACGAGCAGGGCCGGCCCTGCGAGCCCGGCTACGGCCCGCTCGTCGCGGACCCGGCAGGGCTGCTCGCCCTCCCCGCCGGTTTCAGCTACCGCGTGATCACCCACAGCGGTGTCACCACGCTCGAGTCCGGCGAGTCCACGCCGTCCAACCACGACGGCACGGCCGCCTTCGAGGGCCACCGCGGGGTCACCCTGCTCGTCAACAACCACGAGCTCAAGGGCAAGCGGGCGAACTGGGCCCACCCCGTCCCACTCGCCGAGGGCCTCGTCTACGACCCGGCCGCGGCCGGCGGCTGCACGGTCGTCGAGGTCCGGCGCGGCGGCGAGGTCGCCGAATGGGTGGGCGTCGCCGGTACGTCGACCAACTGCGCGGGCGGTGCCACCCCCTGGGGCACCTGGCTGACCTGCGAGGAGACCGAGGACCTCGCCGGCAAGAACGGGATGACCAAGGACCACGGGTACGCCTTCGAGGTCGACCCGCACGACCGCCGCGCCAACCGCGACCCGAAGCCGATCAAGGCCTTCGGCCGGTACGCCCACGAGGCCGTGGTCATCGACCCGCGCCAGGGCCACGCCTACCTGACCGAGGACGCCTCCGGGCCCAACGGCCTGCTCTACCGCTGGACCCCGCCGAGCGGCTTCCGCCACGGGCGCGGCAAGCTCCGTACCCTCGCCGACGACGCCGGCGTGCTGGCCGCGGCCAAGTGCTTCGACAGCGCCGGCCGCTTCGTCGACGACCTCTCGCGCGCGACGAAGACCGGCACCGTCTACGGGGTCGACTGGGTGACCGTCGCGGACCGCGACGCGCGGACGGTGCCGGTGCGCAAGCAGTTCGCGGACGGCGCGGTGACCCGCGCCCGCAAGCTGGAGGGCATGTGGTGGGCCGACGGCGGCGCCTACTTCGTCTCCTCGTACGCCCGTGAGGAGAGCCCGGGCGCGGCGCACGACGGCCAGGTGTGGTTCTACGACCCGAAGCGGCGCACGGTCCGGCTGATGGTGGTGCTCGGGGTGAACGCCGACCCGGCCAAGGACGGCTCCTTCGACGGCCCCGACAACATCACGGTCTCCCCGTACGGCGGCCTGGTCATCGCGGAGGACGGCAGCGGCCTGCAGCACCTGTTCGGCGCGACCGAGTCGGGACGCACCTACCCGCTGGCGCGCAACGAGCTGAACATCGGGACGGCGGAGGAGCCGGAGTACTCCGAGTTCACGGGGGTCTGCTTCTCCCCGGACGGGCGCACGCTCTACGCCAACATCCAGGACCCCGGCATCATGCTGGCCATCACCGGACCGTGGCGGCGCGCGCACTGACGCTGCGGCGGCGGCCGACGGACCGGAGGCCGGAATTCCGGCGGCCGGTGCTCATGATCGAAGGCTGCGCCGCCGCCCGTTCACCGGGCGGCGGCGCAGCCTTCGGTCGTTCACTGAGCGGCGGCGACCTCGGCGCGGCTGGCTGCGGCCCATTCCTCGAGCAGGAACTCGTACGCCTCGGAGGGCCACTCCTCGTCCACCCGGGTCTCGACGAGGTGCCGTATCGCCTCGTTCGCCTCAGCGGCGGACGGACGGGCGGGTCCCGCGGGCCGGAGTGTGCTGTACATGCTTTCAAGGCTACGGGCGGGCACTGACGGGCACCTCCGGATTTAGGGTGGAATCCATCACCTCGGCCCTCGGGCCGGATCGGTCACGGTAGCTCCGCGTGCCCGCCCACCTGCTCAGAGTGCCTTCGAGCCCGGCTGGACCATGCCGCGTACTGTGCGCGACTTCACAAAGTCTCCGATCGCCGTCATCTCCCATTCGCCCGAGAACTGGCGGACCAGCTTGGCCATCATGACCCCGGTCTGCGGCTCGGCCCCGGTGAGGTCGAAGCGCACGAGCTCCTCCCCGCTCGCCGCGTCGATCAGGCGGCAGTAGGCCTTGGCGACCTCGGTGAACTTCTGGCCGGAGAAGGAGTTGACCGTGAAGACCAGGCCCGTGGCCTCGGCGGGCAGCCGGCCGAGGTCCACCACGATCACCTCGTCGTCCCCGGCGCCCTCGCCGGTGAGGTTGTCGCCCGAGTGCTTGATGGCGCCGCCCAGGATGGACAGCTTGCCGAAGTAGCAGCTGTCGATGTGGTTGCGCTGCGGGCCGTACGCGATGACGGAGGCGTCGAGGTCGATGTCCCGGCCGCGGAACGCCGGCTCCCAGCCCAGGCCCATCTTCACCTGGGAGAGCAGCGGGCGGCCGTTCTTGACCAGGGAGACGGTCTGGTTCTTCTGGAGGCTGACCCGGCCCTTGTCGAGGTTGACCTTCCCGGTGCCGGAGGCGGCAGGGGCCGCGGTCGGCGGCGCGGGCGGGGCCGCGGGGGCCGTGGGAGCGCTCGGCCAGGAGGACGTGGACGGGGCGGACGGCGGCGACGGGGTCTGGCCCCAGACCGGGGCCGAAGGGGTGACCGGGGCGGCAGGGGCCTGCGGGGCGGCCGCGGGCGGCGGGGTGGGCTCCTCGTCCACGGAGACCCCGAAGTCGGTCGCGATCCCGGCGAGGCCGTTGGCGTACCCCTGGCCGACCGCGCGCACCTTCCACACGCCGCCGCGCTGGTAGACCTCGACGACCACGAGCGCGGTCTCGGTGCCCAGCTGCGGCGGGGTGAACGTGGCGATCACCGCGCCGCTGTCCGCATGGCGCACGGTGGCGGTGGGCTCGATGCCCTGGAAGGTCTGACCTGCGGCGTCGGGACTGGCCGTGACCACGATCCGCTCGATGCCCGGCGGCAGCGCGCCCGTGTCCACCGTGATCGAGTCCGGCGCCGCCCCACCGCCGGACCGGTGGCTGACGCCGGGCCCGGACGGCTGGTTGTAGAAGATGAAGTCGGCGTCGGAACGCACCTTGCCGTCCGCCGCGAGGAGGAGTCCCGACACGTCGAGCCGCACCGGGGCAGCCACGTCCACCGTCACACGGACGGTGTTGAGCGGCAGGTTGGAACCTGGGGTCATAGCGGTCATGCCGGGAGAACGACCGGAGGGCCTTTGCCGTTCCCTTACCCTCGCCGCGGATTTCAGCGACGGTTGCGGGGGTGGTTCTTGGCCGTGCGCTCGTTGCCGAACTTGTACGCACCCGTCCAGCGGGCCATCACGAGCTGCGCGTCGCCCGACTCCACCTCGGCGAGGAACTTCTCGGCCCGCCCGCCCCGCAGGGTGCTCGCGGCCCGCCCCTGGTGCGTGATGACCACGCTGTTGTCGCTGCGCTGTTCGTACGTGAATCCGTGAGGTCTCGGCATGACCGGCAGCCTGCCCCGAGGCGGGCAGGGCGGGCAACGGGTTTCCAGGTCTACGGCCCGGGGGGCGGGCGGCCCGGCCCGTGGGCGGGCCGGGCCAGGCGGGCCGGGCCCGCCGCGGCCCGCCTCAGGCGCCGGTGACGCGGCGCGGCAGCCCCAGCGGGTTCGCCTCGCGCAGCTCCGCCGGAAGCAGCGGGTCCGGCACCGACTGGTAGGCCACCGGCCGCAGCCAGCGCTCGATGGCGGTCCCGCCGACCGAGGTGGAGTGCGAGGTCGCCGCCGGGTACGGGCCGCCGTGGTGCTGGGCCGGGGCCACCGCGACCCCGGTCGGCCAGCCGTTGACCACGATCCGCCCGGCCAGCGCCGTGACCTGTGCGATCAGCTCCGCCGCCGGGCCCGGACCGCCGTCGGCCTCGGCCGCGGACAGCTGGAGCGTGGCGCTCAGGTTGCCGGGGAGCAGGCCGAGCACCGACCCCGCCTCGCCCTGGTCGGCGTACCGGACGACCACGGTCACCGGGCCGAAGCACTCCTCGAGCAGCACCTCGTAGGCGCCGCCCTCGAGGAGGGCCCCGGCCGGCACGGTGAGGTAGCCCGCGCCCACGGTGTGCTCGCCGCCGGAACCCGGGGTGACGGGCGCGCCGACGCCGGGCAGTGCGGCCCGCTCGCGCACGCCCGAGACGAAGTTCTCCCGCATCCGGTGGTCGAGCAGGACGCCCGGCTCGGTCTCGCCGAGGGCCTTCGTAAGCGCGCTGGTGAACCGGTCGCCGTCCGCGCCCTCGGGGACCAGGACCAGGCCCGGCTTGACGCAGAACTGGCCGACCCCGAGCGTGACCGAGCCCGCGAGCCCGGCGGCGATCTCCTCGGCGCGCTCGGCGGCGGCCGCGGGGGTGACCACGACGGGATTGAGGGAGCCCAGTTCGCCGTGGAACGGGATGGGGACGGGACGGGCGGCGGCCGCGTCGAACAGCGCCCGCCCGCCCCGGATGGAACCGGTGAATCCGGCGGCGGAGACGAGGGGGTGGCGGATCAGCTCCAGGCCCGCGTCGAACCCGTGGACGACGCGGACCACGTCGGCCGGCAGCCCCGTCGCCACCGCCGCCCGGCGCAGCAGCGAGGCGCACAGCTCGGAGGTGGCCGGGTGGTCGGGGTGCGCCTTGACGACCACCGGGCAGCCGGCGGCCAGCGCACTCGCGGTGTCCCCGCCGGGGACGGAGAACGCGAGGGGGAAGTTGGAGGCGGCGTAGACCGCGACCACGCCCAGCGGCACCTTGTAGCGGCGCAGTTCGGGGCGCGGCGGGACGGCGGCGGCGTCGGCGCGGTCGATGCGGATGTCGAGGTAGGAGCCCTCGTCCACGGCGTCGGCGAAGGCCCGCAGCTGGCCGGTGGTGCGGGCGAGCTCGCCGGTGAGCCGGCCCGGCCCGAGGGCGGTCTCGGCGTCGGCGGCCTCGATCACATGGTCGGCGGCCTCGTCGAGCAGCTCGGCGGCCGCGCGCAGGAAGGCCGCGCGGGCGGTGCGGTCGGCGAGCGCGCCGCGGGCCGCGTGGGCGGCGCGTACGGCCTCGTCCACCTCGCCGGATGTGGCTTCCACCGCAACCTGTTCGCGCTGCTTCCCGGTACGGGGGTCCACACTCCAGACTGGTGTTGCTGCCATGGCGCACTGCCTCCTGGATCTCGCTGACCCGCGCGGTGGCGTTCAGTATTCTGAACGCCGTTCCGATGGATGAATGATCACATCCGCTCCGGACTCTATTTCCGGGCCTTCCGCGTTGACAAGAGACAAGAGGGGCAAGAAGGCGAATGACCACGACTGAGCCGGACCGGTCCGCCGCGGAACCGGAGGGGCCGGGCGGCGCGGGAGCACCGGCGGCCGTCAAATCGGCCGTCCGCACGGTGCTGTTGCTGGAGCACTTCGCGGCGCGCCCCGGACTGCACAGCCTGGCCGACATCCAGCACGACCTCTCGCTGCCCAAGTCGAGCCTCTACATGCTGCTGCGCACGCTGGTGAACCTGGGGTGGGTGGAGACGGACGCGACGGGCACGCGGTACGGCATCGGAGTACGGGCCCTGCTCGTCGGCAGCTCGTACATCGACGGGGACGAGGTCGTCGCCGCGGCCCGGCCGACCCTGGACCGGCTCTCCGACGACACCACCGAGACCATCCACCTGGCCCGGATGGACGGCACGAGCGTCGTCTACCTGGCCACCCGCCAGTCCCAGCACTACCTGCGGCCGTTCACCCGCGTCGGGCGGCGGCTGCCCGTGCACTCGACGGCCCTGGGCAAGGCCCTGCTGGCGACCCACTCCGACGAGGAGGTACGGGCGCTCCTGCCGCGGCGGCTCGAGGCGGTCACCGAGCACACGATCACCGACCGGGAGCGGCTCGTCGACGAGTTGGCGCTGGTCCGGGAGCAGGGCTACGCGGTGGACCGCGAGGAGAACACGCTCGGGCTGCGCTGTTTCGGGGTGGCGGTGCCGTACCGGACGCCGGCGCGCGACGCGGTGAGCTGCTCGGTGCCGGTGGCCCGGCTGACGGCGGGCCACGAGCAGAAGATCAAGGCGGCGCTGTTCGAGGCGCGGGACCGGCTGTCGGTGGCGACCCGCCGCATGTGAGGCGGTGGACGGGGAGGTTCCTCCCCCGGGCGGGGGAGGCGGTTCCCCTTCACGGGGGAGGTGGCGGGGCGGCGGGCACGGGACCGTTGAGTCATGAACACACGAGCGGTGAACACCGACGAGACGACGTACGCGGCCCGGCCGTCGGCCCCCGGCCCGGGGACCTGGCGCAGGGTCCTGCAGGCGGCGGCCGTGGCCGCCACCGTGCCGTACCTGTGCCTCAAGGGCGCCTGGCTGGCGGGGAGCCACATCGGAATACCGGACGGCAGCGTGCTGCTGGGGCCCGGGATGTTCTTCAAAGCGGCGAACGCCGTCACCCTGGTCATGGACGCGGCCGTCATCGTGCTCGTCCTGGTGTTCACCCGGCCCTGGGGCAGACGGGTACCGGCATGGCTGCTGACCCTCCCGGTGTTCGTCGCCACCGGACTGCTCGTGCCGATCGTCGTGGCGTTCCCGGGCCAACTCCTCGTGAGAGCGGTGGGGCTGGGGCCGGACGCGGCCGCGCAGGCGGCCAGGGAGCCCTTCCTCGACCCCTGGGTGTTCAACGTCGTGTACGGCGGTTTCATCGTGCAGGCCATAGCCCTGGCCGCGCTGTTCGTCCCCTATGCGCGGGAGCGCTGGGGCGGCCTGTGGCAGGGCGTCCAGGGGGAGCGGCTCCCGTCACCCACGGGGGTGGTGGCGGGAGCCGCGGCGGCGCTGGCCGTGGTCGTGGCGGCGGTGGAGTTCACCTGGGCCTTCGGAGGTACGGCCGGCCTCAGCGCCTCGCAGATCGCACAGTTCAACCCCGAAACGGGCGTGGTGTTCGCCACCTACGGGATGTGCACGCTGGTGGCCGGGGCGGGAGCCGTGAACCTGGCCCGGGGCGGGGCCCGGCAGGCCTGGTGGGCGCTGGCCGTCGCATGGACCGGGGCGGCGGCCGCGGCGAGTTGGGGGCTGTGGCTCCTGATCTCCTGCGCGGGCACCACCGATCCCGCGAAGGCGGTCACCACCGAGATGGTCCTGACCTACGCTGGTCAAATGATCACCGGCCTGCTCGCCGCAGCCGTCCTGGTCCGGTTCCTCGCCTCACGCCGCCGCCCCGAGTGACGGGGAGCGGCGCGAGCGGGAGAGGGCCGAGGGGGGTGGCGGGCAGTGGCAGGTCGGGGGATGCCGGGGGGCGACGGGATGGGGACGGGGATGCGGGCCGGTCTGGGCCTGGTGCTGGGGGCGCGGGCCCGGCTGCGCTGGGTGCACCTGATCCTGGGCGGGGCCCTGCTGATGCCGTACTTCCTCCTCGCCCAGGTGGTGGTCAGCGTCGCGACCGGCGGGGGCAACATCTTCGGCTCCACCCCGCTGACCTTCGCCTCCTACGGGCTCTCGCTGCCCATGGCCGCGGTGACCGCCGTGTTCGGGCTCGTCCGGCCGATGTCGGTGGGCGCCATACGGGCCCTGTGCGGGGTGCCGGGCGAGCGGCTGGCCGAGGGGCCGGCCCGGTCCTGGGCCGCGCGGGGGCGGACCTCCGCCTGGTGGACCCTGCATCTGGGGGTCGGGGCGGTGGTCAGCGGGCTCACCCTCGCGGTGCCGCCCATGGCGGTGGTGCTGATCACACTGCCGTTCGTGAGCGGGCTGCGGAAGACCCGGCTCGGACTGGGCTGGTTCAACACCCAGGCCGATCCGTACGTCGCGCCCCTGCTCGGGGCCGGGCTGCTGTGCGGGCTCGTCCTGTGCGCCGCCGGGGCCGGGGCGCTGCTGGCGCGGCTGGCACCCGTACTGCTCGGGCCGACGGGGGCGGACCGGCTGGCCGCGGCCGAGGAGCGGGCCGCCGACCTGGCCGTGCGCAACCGGCTGGCCCGGGAGCTGCACGACGCGGTCGGGCACGCCCTGAGTGCCGTCACCCTCCAGGCGGTCGCCGCCCGGCGGGTGCTCGCCAGCGACCCCGGGTTCGTACGGGAGGCACTGGCTGCGATCGAGGAGACCACCCGGCGGACGGTGGCCGAGCTGGACGCCGTGCTGGGCCTGCTGCGGGACGGCGACCCGGCCCGGCCCGGCGCCGCACCCGCGCCGACCCTCGACGCCGACCTCGACGGCCTGCTGGCCCGCACCCGGGCCGCCGGCACCACCGTCACCGTCCACCAACACCCCGGACCGGCCGGGGACTGGGCGCAGCTTCCGGCGATCGCCTCCCGCGAGGCGTACCGGATCGTCCAGGAGGGCCTGAGCAACGCCCTGCGCCACGGCGCGGGACCCGTCGAGCTGCGGATCGCCGTACAGGGCAGGGAAGACGGCACCGGCAGCGGCAACCGTGAACTGGAGATCACCATGACCAATCCGCCGGGCACCGCCGCCGGGCCGCAGCCCCGCACCACCGGGGGCCGCGGGCTGCACGGCGCCGCCGAGCGCGCCACCCTGCTGGGCGGCCGGGTCGAAGCAGGCCCTCACCAGGGGCTGTGGCGGCTGCGGGTGGTCCTCCCGCTCGGCGGAGGCGCACGATGACCGCGGCGCGGCGGCCGCCGCTGCGCATCGTGCTCGCCGACGACGAGCGCATGGTCCGTACCGCCCTGCGGGTGATCCTCGAGGCCGAGTCCGACCTGGAGGTGGTCGGCGAGGCGGCCTCCGGCGCCGAAGCCGTCCCGCTGGTCCGCTCGCTGGCCCCCGATGTGGTGCTGATGGACGTCCGGATGCCCGAGATCGACGGGATCCGGGCCACCGAGCAGATCATCGCCGGCATGGCCGAGCCGCCCCGGATCGTGGTCGTCACCACGTTCGAGAACGACGCGTACGTCTACGACGCGCTGCGCGCGGGCGCCTGCGGGTTCCTCCTCAAGCGGGCCGACCCCGACGAGCTGATCGGCGCGGTCCGCCTCGTCGCCCGTGGCGACTGCCTGCTCTTCCCGGCGGCCGTCCGCTCGCTCGCCGCGTCGTACGCCCCCGGGGTCCCCGGCCCCGCCGCTCCCTGGGTGGCCCGGCTCACCGGCCGGGAGGCCGACGTACTGCGCCTGATGGCCGGCGGACTGTCCAACCACGAGATGAGCGAACGCCTGGGCGTCGGCCCTCAGACGATCAAGACCCATGTCGCCGCGGTCCTTTCCAAGACCGGCTCCCGCGACCGCACCCAGGCCGTCATCGCGGCCTACGAGGGCGGCTTCATGAAGAAAAGCTGAGAACCCGGACACAATCGGGGCAGAGCGGAACGACTGGGAGCCTTGGTGCGTCCTTCTGGAGGATGAACAAGACGATCAGGCGTGCGTCGGTCTTCTGTCTGCTCCTGGTGCTGGCCCTTTTGGTGCGGGTCACCTGGGTGCAGGCCTACCAAGGCCGGGCCCTCGCAGACAACGAGAACAACCGGCGGAACCTCATCGGGCAGTACGAGAACCCGCTGGGCAACATCATCGTGGGCGGGGAGGCGATCACCGGCTCGGTGAAGACGGACGGAAAGGACTTCGGGTACAAGCGGACGTACGTCGACGGTCCGCTCTACGCGCCGCTCACCGGCTACAGCTCCCAGGCCTTCGGCACGAGCATGCTGGAGGGCGTCTACAAGAAGGTCCTGAACGGTTCCGACGACCGGCTCAAGACCGTGATGGACATGCTCACCAACAAGCGGGCCGCGCCGGGCAACGTGCTGACCACGGTCGACAAGGACGTGCAGAAGGCCGCGTACGACGCGCTCCAGGGCAAGCAGGGCGCCGCCGTCGCCATCGACCCGGCGACCGGCGAGATCCTCGCCATCGTGAACAACCCCTCCTTCGACCCGGGCAGCATCGCGGGCGCCAACGACACGGCGGCCTGGGAGAAGCTGATCGAGGACAAGGGCAAGGCGATGGAGAACGTGGCCCTGCGCAAGCCGCAGGCGCCCGGCTCCACCTTCAAGCTGGTCACCCTGGCGGCGGCCATCGAGAACGGGCTGGTCACCAACCTCGACGCGCCGACCGGCACCCCGGACCCGTACACGATCCCCGGAACCCGGACCCTGCTGCCCAGCGAAGCGGGATCCGCGGCCTGCAACAACGTCTCCGCGCGCACCGCGCTGCGGCTGTCCTGCAACAACGTGTTCGCCGAGCTGGCGCACAAGCTCGGCCAGGACAAGATGCGGGCGACGGCCGAGAAGTTCGGCTTCAACACGGAGATCGCGACCCCCGTCACCGCCCGGCCGGGGAGCAAGTACCCGACGAAGAAGATGTCGGTCGACCAGGTCGCGCAGACGGGTATCGGCCAGTTCGACGTGCAGGCCACCCCGCTCCAGATGGCGATGGTGACCGCCGCGATCGAGAACGGCGGCAAGCTCGTCGCCCCGCACTCGGTCTCCGAGGTCACCGACGCGAACGGCAACGTGCTGGAGAGCTTCAAGGACCCGAAGTCCGAGCAGGTCGTGAGCGCCAGGACCGCGTCGATGCTGCAGGACGCCATGCGGACGGTCGCGACCGAGGGCGGCGGCAAGCCCGCCCAGGTGGCGGGCGCCGAGGTGGGCGGCAAGACCGGCACCGCGCAGCGCGGCGTGAACAACAGCCTGCCGCCGCTGGCCTGGTTCACCTCGTACGGCAAGCAGGGCGGCAAGCAGATCGCGGTTGCCGTGGTGATCGAGAACTCGGACACCGACCGCTCCGAGATCGGCGGCGGCAAGCTCGCCGCGCCCATCGCCCAGAAGATGATGGCGGCGTGGCTGAAGAAGTAGCCGCGCCGGTGGCCGCGGGGCGCGCCGGGAACCGACACGGTTCCCGGCGCGTTTCCTTTCCCATGATCAGGACCGCGCAACCCGCAGACCTCGACGCCATAGCCGCCCTCCACAGCCGGGCCCGGGCCACCTACTACCGCGGCCGCGTCGCCGAGCAGGCCTATGCGGGCGCAGCCGAACTCGCGCGGACCCGCGAGGGCTGGTCCCGGGCCGTCGCGCGGGCCGCCGCCGACGGCGGGGTGCTCTGCGCGGAGCAGGACGGCGAGCTCACCGGGGTCGCCGCCTTCCGCACCACGGACGGCGAGACCACCCTCACCCAGCTCCACGTCGACCCGGCCCACTGGCGCCGGGGCACCGGGGCCGCCCTGCACGCCGCCTGCCTGGACGCCTGGCGGCGGGCCGGTGTCGAGCGGGCCCGGCTGGAGGTCTACGAGCACAACCTCCGGGCCCAGGCCTTCTACGCCCGCCACGGCTGGCGCACCGATCCGGCCGGGGCCGGGCGGTCCGGCTCCCACCTCACGCTCTGGCTCAGAGTCGGTCCGCAGGACCCGTCCGGGGAATGAGACGCTCCGCCAGATGGTTGAACGGGAAACCGCCGCGGCGCGCAGCCGTGGCGTCCCACCGACCCCGGAGAGAAGAAGGATCATGCGCGTCGAGATCTGGAGCGACATCGCCTGCCCCTGGTGCTACATCGGCAAGGCCCGTTTCACCAAGGGCCTGGCCGAGTTCGCGCACCGCGACGAGGTGGAGGTCGTCTTCCGGTCCTTCGAGCTCGACCCGAGCAGCCCGAAGGGCAGCACGGCGCCGGTCCTGGAGATGCTCGCCAAGAAGTACGGCCGCACCCTCGACGAGGCGCGCGGCATGGAGGAGCACGTCGCAGCCAGCGCCCGCGGCGAGGGGCTGACGTACCGCACCGAGGGCCGCGACCACGGCAACACGTTCGACATCCACCGCCTGCTGCACCTGGCCGCCGCCCGCGGCCGCCAGGAGGAGCTGCTCGACCTCGCCTACCGGGCGAACTTCGCGGAGGAGCGGTCGGTCTTCGACCCCGAGGTGCTGGTCGCTCTCGCGGTCGAGGCGGGCCTGGACGAGGCGGAGACCCTTACGGTCCTCGCGGACGACACCGCATACGCGGCCGAGGTGCGGGCGGACGAGCGCGAGGCGGCGGAACTCGGCGCCAACGCCGTGCCGTTCTTCGTCCTCGACCGCCGCTACGGGATCTCCGGCGGGCAGCCCGCGGAGGTCTTCACGCAGGCCCTGGAACAGGCCTGGGCCGGCCGCGAGCTCACCGCCCCCGCCGCCACGCCCGACGCCTGCGACCCGGAAGGCACCTGCGCCGTCCCCCAGGCCTGACCGCCCCCGGCCCGGCCGGCCCGGCGAGACCCGGCCCGGCGAGAGCGGCCCGGCGACCCGGCCCGGGCCTCCGGTCGGCCTGCGGGCCGGTCGGCCACAGGGCGCGGTCAGTGCAGGGTTTCCGCCCAGGCCGCTTCTGCGGCGGCTGCGGCCCCGGACGGGTCTGCCGCGAGGGCCGTGGACAGGGCCGTCAGGGAGGTCAGGACCGTCTCCAGCGATGCGGCCCGGCCGTAGTGGTTCACCCGGACCATCTTGTCGGCCAGCGCGCCGCCGCCCGCCGCGAGCGGAGCCGCCGGGTCGGCGGCGAGGGCCTTGGCCACCACCAGCGAGGCGTCCGGCACCCGCAGCGTGGTGGCCACCGGGGCCGCCTCCGAGGCCCGGCCGACGTACGGGGCGAGGCCCAGCGCCACCGCGCCCGCCCGGGTCGCCGCCGCGGCGGCGGCGTGGCGGGCCGTCACCGCCGGCAGGCCCTCGGCCGCGATCCGGTCCAGGCAGGCCTCCAGCCCCAGCATCTCCAGCTGCGCCGGGGCGTGGGGGAGGGCCCTGCGGTCCGCGTCGATCCAGCGCTCCTTCCAGTCCAGGAGGGAGAGGTACGAGCGCCTCGGAGCGGCCGGGTTCTGCGCGAAACGGGCCCAGGCCCGCTCCGAGACCGACACCGCCGAGACGCCCGCCGGGCCGCCCATCGCCTTCTGGGCGCCGATCACGCACAGGTCCACGCCCCACGCGTCCGGGAGCAGCGCCTCCGCGCCCACCGACGCCACCGCGTCCAGCATGAACAGCGCTCCGTGGGCCCGTACGGCCTCGCCGATCTCCGCGACCGGGTTGGTGTTGCCGGTCGCCGCCTCCGCGTGGACCAGGGACACGAAGTCGATCTCCGGGTGCTCGGCCAGGGCACGCGCCACCTGGCCGGCCGTCACCGCCGTGTCGAAGGGGACCGCCAGGTCCACCACGTTCGCCCCGCAGTCGCGCAGCCAGTTGCCGAAGGTGGTCCCGTACGGACCGGTCACGACGTTCAGCGCCGTCGAACCGGGCCGCGCCCCCGAGCGGATGCACCCCTCCAGCGGCAGCAGCGCCTCGCCCTGGGTGATCACCACGTCCTCGCGGGTGCCGAGCAGGTCCGCGACCCCCTGCTCGATCTGCGCGAAGCGCTCCGCGGTGAGCGGCGGAAGGTCCAGGAGGGGGTGCTTCACGGCGGTGCTCTCTTCGTCCGGGGCGTCTCGTCCGGGGCGTTCGGGGTGACCGCATGAGCCTACCCAGCACGCACGTACAGTGCGGGACATGACCGATGACGTGCTGCATGTGAAGGGGCGTGTGCTCGTCGGGCCCGACGACGCGCGCGACGAGCTCTGGGTGGTCGGCGGCCGGATCTCCTACGAACGCCCGCACGGGGCCCGCGAGATCACCACGGTGTCCGGCTGGGCCCTGCCCGGCCTGGTCGACGCCCACTGCCACGTGGGGCTGGACGCCCACGGCCCGGTCGACGCGGAGACCGCCGAGCGGCAGGCCCTGACCGACCGCGACGCCGGCACGCTGCTCATCCGCGACGCCGGATCCCCCTCCGACACCCGCTGGATCGACGACCGCGAGGACCTGCCGAAGATCATCCGGGCCGGCCGGCACATCGCCCGCCCGCGCCGCTACATCCGCAACTTCGCCCACGAGATCGAGCCGGCCGACCTCGTCGCGTACGTGGGCCGCGAGGCGCAGCGCGGTGACGGCTGGGTGAAGCTGGTGGGGGACTGGATCGACCGCGAGGTCGGGGACCTGGCGCCCTGCTGGCCGCGCGCCGAGGTCGAGGCGGCCATCGCCGAGGCGCACCGGCTGGGCGCCCGGGTCACCGCGCACTGCTTCGCGGAGGACTCGCTGCGCGACCTGGTCGAGGCGGGCATCGACTGCATCGAGCACGCCACCGGGCTCACGGAGGACACCATTCCGCTGTTCGCGGAGCGCGGGGTGGCGATCGTCCCGACGCTCGTGAACATCGCGACGTTCCCGAAGATGGCGGCGGGCGGCGAGGCCAAGTTCCCGCGCTGGTCGGCGCACATGAGGCGGTTGCACGAGCGCCGGTACGACACCGTGCGGGCCGCGTACGACGCGGGCATCGGCGTGTACGTCGGCACCGACGCGGGGGGTTCCCTGCCGCACGGCCTGGTCGCGGCGGAGGTCTCGGAGCTGGTGCGGGCCGGGATCCCGGCCCTGGAGGCCCTCTCGGCGACGACCTGGGCGGCACGCGAGTGGCTCGGCAGGCCGGGCCTGACCGAGGGGGCGCCGGCGGACCTCGTGGTCTACGACGCCGACCCGCGGGCCGACGTACGGGCGCTGGCGCAGCCGCGGCGCGTGGTCGTGGGCGGCAAGGTCCGGGCCTGAGCGGACGGTTGACGCATGCGTGACGCCGGCGCCCCGGCGATCGTTGTAAACGGCCGCCCGGGGTGCCGGCGTCGGGGCATTCCCCTCCGTGCTGTGGCGGAAAAGAACTCCCGTTCCTCGTGATGCGCAGTGAATCGAATACCTGCATGGAAACCACCCATTGGGGTGAACTCACCTAAGGTTGCCGCCCGTTCACTCTCCGTGCGTAAAGATTCCGAGGGTCAGAGGCCGTCGGCGCGCGATGTCCCCCATTGGCGGCGCGACGGCTCCCATCTCCCCGGGGGTTCCACCACCGTGAACAGCAACACCTTCCGCATGCCCGCAGCCGTCCTGCTCGCCACGGGAGCGGTCGCCCTGCTCACCGCCCCGCCCGCCTCCGCCACCGCAGGCAGCGGCTCCCCGGGCGGCGGCGAGGGCAAGGCCGGCGCGGTCGTCCTGCGTGCCGGACTGGACGTGGGCCTGCTCAACAAGACCGTCCACGTGCCGCTGAAGACCACCCTCAACGAGGTCAGCGCCTCCGCGACGGCCCAGAAGACCGCCCTCTCCGTGACCCTGGACGGGGTGGAGGGAGGACAGCCGGTGAGCGTGTTGCGTGCAGACGTGGCCACCTCCAAGGCCACCGCGGACAAGACCCGCGCCGAGGCGGAGGCCAACCTGGCCAACGCCGAGGTCCATGTGCCGGGGCTGCCCCTGCTCTCCCTCATCAAGGTGGAGAAGGTCACCTCCAAGGCCGTGTGCGAGGCCGGCAAGAAGCCCGTGGCGGGCTCGAACGTGCTGGGCACGGTGACCGTGCTCGGCAAGAAGGTCACCCTCTCGGCGGGCGGCCCGACCAAGATCGAGGTCCCCAAGGTGGGCCTGGTCAGCCTGGAGCTCTCTGGCACCGAGACCACCTCCACCACGGCCGCCGCGGCCGCGCTCCGGCTGAAGGTGTCCGTGAACCCGCTGGACCTCAACGTGGCGCAGGTCGAGGGTGAGGTCGTGCTCGCCGAGGCGCACTGCGAAGCCCCGGCCGGTCCGGCCCCGGAGCCGTCCGCGAAGCCCGACGTCAAACCGCAGACTGCTGCCTCCGGGACCGGGGCCGCCCTCACCACCGACGCCAACCTGGCCGAGACCGGCGGGGGTTCGGCGACCCCGTACGTAGCGGGCGGCGCACTGGCGCTGCTCGGCATCGGCGCGACGGCACTGGTCGTGACCCGGCGCGGCCGCAGCTCGTGACCCGGCGGCCTCGTGACCCCGCGGCCTCGTGACCCCGTCGCTTCGTGACTCCATGACTCCGTGACGGAGTCCCCGGCTCAGCGGGTGGCGTGCACCAGCCCCTGCTTGTCGGCTCCGCGTGACAGCACGGCCTCGCTGACCTGCTTGTCGACGGCGGCGTACGCGGACTGCTTGGCGGCTGCGAGCCCGGAGTCGGAGGGGGCGCAGGAGGTGCAGACGACGCGGAACGGCGGGTTCATGTCCGAGTACTGCGTCAGGTACTCGGCCTTGGTCACCTCCCAGCGGCCGGGGTGGGCGGCCGCCGGGGCGAAGGTGAAGCGCGGTATCGAGGACATGTTGCCGCGCGCCTTGTCGGCCTCGTAGAAGCTGGCGACCTGGTCGCCCATGCCGAAGACGACCCAGGTGCCGTTGATCTTCTCGTAAGGCTGTGGCACGTGGTTGTGCGTGCCGAGGATGAGATCGATGTCGGGGAGTCCGTCCGGGCCGCGCGAGGCGGTCAGTGCCTGTGCCAGATCGCGCTGCTGCTGGTCGGGTGCCGTCTGCCACTCGGTGCCCCAGTGGACGCTGAGGACGACGACGTTCGCGCCGGCCGCCCGGGCCGCGCGGGCGTCGGCGACGATCCGGTTCTGGTCGAGCAGGTTGACGGACCAGGGCTTGCCGGCCGGGACCGGGATGCCGTTCGTCCCGTACGTGTAGTCCAGCTGGGCGACCTTGGCGCCGCCGGCGGAGAGGACCGCCGGGGCTTTGGCCTCGTCGGCGCTGCGGGCCGAGCCGACGTGCTTGATGCCGACCCGGTCCAGGTGCTCCAGGGTGCGGACGAGACCGTCGTAGCCGTCGTCCAGGGTGTGGTTCGAGCCGGTCGAGCAGCTGTCGTACCCGGCGTCCTTCAGGGCGTCGGCCAACTGGTGCGGGGCCTTGAACGCGGGATATCCGGTGTAGGGGCCGCCGGGCCGGCCGTACGGTATCTCGTGGTGGCATATCGCCAGGTCAGCGGCGGCCACCAGGGGCTTGACCCCCGCGAGTATCTTCCGGAAGTCGTGGCTCTGGCCGCTGCCCTGCGCGTCGTCCGCGGCCCGCTGGACGATCGACGGGTACGGGATGATGTCGCCCGTCGCGACCAGCGTGAACGGTTTGGCGCCGGCGGGCGTCGCCGGACTCGCCTTGCCCGGGCTCGCCTTGCTCTGGCCGGGCTTGGTCCCGAGCCGCTGCTCGCCGGCGCCTCCCCGTCCCCCGGCGGCGTCGAGGTGGTCGAGCAGGCTCGGCAGGGCGAGGATCCCGCCGGCCACGGCCGCCACCGCGGTCAGCGTCAAGCCCGTTTTCGTATGCGTCTTCATTCCGGCCCCCCGGGGTTCCCTGCTGATGCCGAGATCATCGCCTACCGCCGCCCGCCCCGCCAACGGAGCCGGATCGTCCGGATCACCGCGGCGCTGCAGGTCAGAGCCGCCGACCGCGCCGTGCGGGGCGCCCGGGTGACCGGCCCCGTGGCCGGGAGGGCGCAGGTCAGCGGGCGGTCAGCGCCAGGGCGTGGTCGAGGGCCTGGAGGAGGCGGCCCGTCGTGGCGCGGTCCCGGACCGCCAGCCGGAGCCAGGAGTGGTCCAGGCCGGGGAAGGTGTCCCCGCGGCGGACCGCGAAGCCCAGGGCGCGCAGCCGGGTGCGGATCTCCATGGCCCCCGCCACCTGGATCAGGACGAACGGCCCCTGCGCCACCCCCGACACCGTTATCTCCTCGAACTCCGTGAGCCCCGCCAGCAGATGGGCCCGGTCCACCGCGATCTGCCGGGCCGCGGCCTCCGCCTCGGCCAGCGCCGCCGGAGCCATGCAGGCCTCCGCCGCCACCAGCGCCGGCGAGGACACGGGCCACAGCGGCTGCGCCGCCGCCAACTTCGCGATCACCTCCGGCTCGGCCAGCACGTAGCCGATCCGCAGCCCCGCCAGCCCCCACGTCTTGGTCAGGCTCCGCAGCACCACCAGGCCCGGCACGTCCGTCCGCCCGGCCAGCGCCTCCCGCTCACCCGGGACCGCGTCCATGAACGCCTCGTCCACGACAAGGATCCGGCCCGGCCGGGCCAGCGCGGCCAGCGCCGCCGCCGGGTGCAGTACGGACGTCGGGTTCGTCGGGTTGCCCACCACCACCAGGTCCGCGTCCTGCGGCACCGCCGCCGGGTCCAGCCGGAACCCGTCCGCCGCCCGCAGCACCACCCGCTCCACCGTGTGCCCCGCGTCGCGCAGGGCCGCCTCCGGCTCCGTGAACTGGGGGTGCACGACCACCGGTCGCTGCGCGCCCAGGGCCCGCGCGATCAGCACGAACGCCTCTGCGGCCCCTGCCGTCAACAGCACCCGCTCGGCCGGCAGCCCGTGCCGAGCCGCCACCGCCGCGCGGGCCGACTGCCCGTCGGGGTATGCGGCGAGATCGTCGAGCGAAGCCGCGATGCGCTGCTTGAGCCACTCCGGCGGGGTGTGCGCCCGTACGTTCACTGCGAGGTCCACCAGCGCGCCGCCGTCGCCGCGCACCTCCGCGTCCCCGTGATGGCGCAGGTCATGGGCCTGCGCGGTGGCCACGGCGCAGGTCGCCGCGACCGAGCGGCGCTTCGGTACGAGCAGCTCCCCGCCGCCCGCGAGCGCCGCGGCCTCCGCCACCGAGGGGGTCCCGGCGGCGCCCTGCACCGTGTCGGAGGGGTGCGGTACGCAGATGCCCGCCAGCTCCTCGGCGGGATAACTGAGCAGCGGTACGCCGAAACGTTCCGCCGCGCCCGTGATCCCCGCCTCGCCCGCCTTCGACTCCACCGTGGCCAGCGCCTTCACCGCACCGGCGGCCAGCCCGGCACCCCGCAGCGTCTCCTCGACCAGGGCGCAGACCTCCGCCACGGACACCCCCGCCCGTCCGCCGACCCCGACCACCAGCTGCGTCGCGTACTCGCCCACCGGGCTCATGCCCCCTCCGTAGTCGTCAATGGTGCGTGCCCCGCAGCCCGCGCGCACACGTGCGCGCGGGGCGAGGAGTCGGTATTCAGGGGCACATGGCCGTGATCGTGGCGTTGGGCGCGTTCCTGATGACCTTGGCGGGCGGATGGACGGCGCAGCGCGTCACCGACCGCCGCCACCTCGTGCTGGGCCTGGCCGGCGGGCTGATGCTCGGCGTCGTGGGCCTCGACCTGCTGCCGGAGTCGCTGCGCGCGGCGGGCAGCGAGGTGTTCGGCGTCCCGCTCGCGCTGCTGCTCTTCGTGGCCGGGTTCCTGACCGCCCACGTCGTGGAACGCCTGCTGGCGGTGCGGCAGGCCGCGCACGGAGCCGAGAACGGGGGCCGCGCCCCCGAGGTCGGGCTGACGGCGGCCGCGGCGATGGTCGGCCACAGCTTCGCCGACGGGGTGGCCCTGGGCGCGGCCTTCCAGGTCGGCGGCGGGATGGGCGTGGCCGTGTCGCTGGCCGTCGTCACGCACGACTTCGCCGACGGGTTCAACACGTACACGCTCACCCGGCTGTACGGGAACGCCCGCCGCAAGGCCGTGATGATGCTGTTCGCGGACGCGGTGGCCCCGGTGCTGGGCGCGGCGTCCACTTTGCTGTTCACCCTTCCGGAGGAACCGCTCGGGGCGTACCTCGGCTTCTTCGGCGGAGCCCTGCTGTACCTGGCGGCCGCCGAGATCCTGCCGGAGGCGCACCACAAGCACCCCGCCCTGTCCACGCTGATGTGCACGGTGGGCGGGGTGGCCGGGATCTGGCTGGTGGTGGGCCTCGCGGACTGAACTCACCTGGCCCGCGCCGCGGCTTGCGTGAACCGCAGGGCCACGGAGGGCTCCGCCGCCCAGTGCGTGTGCAGGTAGCTGGCGTGCACGCCCTGCTGTACGAAGCCCTCGACCCGGCGTTCGGGGTGCGTGAACCCCCAGGCGGGGGCGACGCCGGCGCCGGGTTCGATCACCGTGCGGTGGAACTCGTGGCCGCGCAGCCGGGTTCCGGCGGCGGCCAGAGCGCTGTCCGACACCGCGACGGCCTCGCGGTAGCCGAGGGTCAGCCGCTCCGACATCCGCGCGTCGGCGTCCAGGACCCCGCACATGGGCTTGCCGTCCAGGGAGCGGGCGAGGTACAGCAGCCCGGCGCACTCGGCGGCCACGGGCCCGCCGTCCGCGGCGAAGGCCGCGACGGCCTTGCGCAGCGGCTCGTTGGCGGCGAGCTCGGGGGCGTACACCTCGGGGAAACCGCCGCCGATCACCAGGCCGGTGGTCCCCTCGGGCAGGGCCTCGTCCCGGAGCGGGTCGAAGGTGACGACGTCCGCCCCGGCGGCGGTGAGCAGTTCCGCGTGCTCGGCGTAGGAGAACGTGAAGGCCGGCCCGCCTGCCACGGCGATGACGGGCGCCGGGCCGTGGTCGGGGGCGCCGCCCCCGAACTCTCCCCCAGCTACCGCTGGGGGTACCCCCAGCGCCTCGGATGCCGGTGGGGCCGATCCGTCCCCGGCGGGGCGCGGGGCAGCGCCCCGGACACCCTCCGGCACAGCGGCGGGAGACCAGGCCTCGCAGGCCAGCGGCGGGGCCGTGCGGGCCAGGGCCATGAGGGCCTCGAGGTCGCAGCCTGCCCGGACCTGGTCGGCCAGCGCCGCCACCGAGGACAGCGCGTCCGACCGCCGCTCGGCGACCGGGACCAGGCCCAGGTGCCGCGACGGCGCAGCCACCTGCGGGGCCCGCCGCAGCACGCCGAGCACCGGCATCCCGGCCTCCTCCAGCGCCTCCCGCAGCATCAGCTCGTGCCGGTCGGACCCGACCTTGTTCAGGATCACGCCCCCCACGCGCACCTGGGGGTCGAACGACGCGAAGCCGTGCACCAGCGCCGCCACCGACCGCGACTGCGACGACGCGTCGACCACCAGCACCACCGGCGCCCGCAGCAGCTTCGCGACCTGCGCCGTCGACGCCAGCTCACCCCGCCCCGCGGCCCCGTCGTACAGCCCCATCACGCCCTCGACGATGGCGAGATCGCACCCTGCGGCCCCGTGGGCGAACAGTGGAGCGACCAGCTCCGGCCCGCACATGAAAGCGTCCAGGTTGCGCCCCGGCCGGCCCGTGGCCAGCGCGTGGTAGCCGGGGTCTATGTAGTCGGGCCCGGCCTTGTGCGGGGACACGGCGAGGCCGCGCTCCGAGAACGCCGCCATCAGACCCGTCGCGACCGTGGTCTTGCCGCTGCCGGACGACGGCGCGGCGATGACCAGGCGCGGAACGTGCACAGACGTCACCACTCGATGCCCTTCTGGCCCTTCTGGCCGGCGTCCATCGGGTGCTTGACCTTGGTCATCTCCGTGACCAGGTCCGCGAACTCCAGCAGCTTCTCCGGTGCGTTGCGCCCCGTGATCACCACGTGCTGCGTACCGGGCCGGTTGCGCAGCACCTCGATGACCTCGTCGACGTCGATCCAGCCCCAGTGCATCGGGTACGCGAACTCGTCCAGCACGTACAGCCTGTGCGTCTCGGCGGCCAGGTCGCGCTTGACCTGCTCCCAGCCCTCCTTGGCCGCCTGCTCGTTGTCGAGCTGCGCGTCCCGCTGGACCCAGGACCAGCCCTCGCCCATCTTGTGCCAGACGACCGGGCCGCCCTCGCCGGAGGCGCCGAGCACCTTGAGCGCGTTCTCCTCGCCGACCTTCCACTTCGCCGACTTGACGAACTGGAACACCCCGATCGACCAGCCCTGGTTCCAGGCGCGCAGCGCCAGCCCGAAGGCTGCCGTCGACTTGCCCTTGCCCGGGCCGGTGTGGACGAAGACGAGCGGGCGGTTGCGGCGCTGGCGCGTCGTGAGTCCGTCGTCCGGAACGACGGTCGGCTGTCCCTGCGGCATTACGCGGCCCTCCTGGTGGTGTGGTGAGACGGGGAAGTCACTGCGGTGCGTACGTTCTTCACGAGCCCGGCCAGCGAGTCGGCCCGCAGCCCGTCGAGCGTGACGGCGGGCCCGCCGAGGTCGGCGGCCAGTACGCCGGCCAGCCCCAGCCGGACCGGCCCCGACTCGCAGTCCACGACCACCGACGCGACGCCCTCGGCCTGGAGCAGCCGGGCGCTGCGGCCCGAGAGTTCGCGCGGGTCACCGCCGACGGAACCGGCCGAGGTGGCCCGCCCGTCGGTGACGACCACGAGCAGCGGACGGCGGCTCGGATCCCGCAACCGCTCGATGCGCAGCACCTCGTGGGCCTTGAGCAGGCCCGCGGCGAGCGGGGTGCGCCCGCCCGTCGGCAGCTGCTCGAGCCGGGCCGCGGCCGCGTCCACCGAGGAGGTGGGCGGCAGAGCCAGCTCGGCGGCGGCGCCGCGGAAGGTGATCAGACCGACCTTGTCCCGCCGCTGGTAGGCGTCCAGCAGCAGCGAGAGCACCGCGCCCTTGACCGCGCTCATGCGCTGCCGGGCGGCCATCGAGCCGGAGGCGTCGACGACGAAGAGGACGAGGTTGCCCTCGCGGCCCTCCCGGGTGGCCTGGCGCAGATCGTCCTTGCGGACGACCAGCCCGCGCCCGCTGCGCCCGCGCGCCTTCTGGTGCGGGGCGGCGGCCTGGACCGTCGCCGCGAGGTGCAGCTTCGTCAGGTGGCCGCGGGGGCGCTGGGCGCCGGTGGTGCGGCCGTGCGCGGTACGGGCGCGGGAGCGCCGCCCGGACGCGCCCTCGCCGAGGCCCGGCACGCTCAGCATCTTGGTCCGGAACGGCTCGGCGGCCCCTACGGCGGCTTGTTCCGGCGCGGCGCCGTCCTGGGAGGCGGGCTGGGGCTCGGGGGACTCCGGGGCGTCCGGGGCGGGCGGGGCCGCGTCGTCCTGCGCCTCGGGGGCCTGGCGGGCCTCGGGCCCGGGGGCGTCGGGGCCGCTCTGCGGGGGGACCCCGCCGCCTCCGCCGTCGGGGCCGCCGTCCTGCGGACCGCCGTCGTCCGGACCCTCGGGCGCCGGGTCGGGCTCGGGCTCCGGCTCCTCGTCGGGGAAGCGGTCCAGGATCTCGTCGAGCTTGTCCTCGTCGAGGCCGGGCGCGTCGAAGGGGTTGCGGCGCCGCCGGTGGGGCAGCGCCAGCAGCGCGGCCTGGCGTACGTCCTCCTTGCGTACGTCGGTCCGCCCGGCCCAGGCGGCCAGCGCGGTCGCCGTACGGGCCATCACGATGTCGGCGCGCATGCCGTCGACCTCGAAGCCGGCGCAGGTCGCCGCGATCTGCAGCAGCGAGGCGTCGCCGAGGCGGACCTGCGGGAGCAGGGCCCGGGCGGCCACGACGCGGGCGCGGACGTCCTGCTCGTCCCCGGCCCAGCGGGTCGCGAACCCGGCGGGATCGTCCTCGTACGCGAGCCGGCGGCGCACCACCTCGACGCGCTGCGCGGGCTCGCGGGAGGCCGCCACCTGGACGGTGAGCCCGAACCGGTCGAGGAGCTGCGGGCGGAGCTCGCCCTCCTCGGGGTTCATGGTGCCGACGAGGAGGAAGCGGGCTGCGTGGCGTACGGAAACGCCCTCGCGCTCGACGTAGGAAGCGCCCATCGCGGCCGCGTCGAGGAGCAGGTCGATCAGGTGGTCGTGGAGGAGGTTGACCTCGTCGACGTACAGGATCCCGCGGTGCGCGTCGGCCAGCAGGCCGGGCTCGAAGGCCTTCACGCCCTCCGCGAGGGCGCGTTCGATGTCGAGGGCACCGACGAGGCGGTCCTCGGAGGCGCCGACGGGCAGCTCCACCATGCGAGCGGGCCGGGCCTGGCCCGGGCCGGGCGCGTGCGGGCCGTCGGGGCAGGCCGGGTCCGGGGCGGCGGGAGCGCAGGAGAACCGGCAGCCGGGAACGACGTCCACCTGCGGCAGCAGCGCGGACAGCGCGCGGACGGCGGTGGACTTGGCGGTCCCCTTCTCGCCGCGGACCAGCACGCCGCCGACCGCTGGGCTCACGGCGTTGAGCAGGAGCGCCAGCCGCAGGTCGGTCTGGCCGACGACTGCGGTGAACGGGTAGGGCGTGCTCATGCGGTGCCTCTCCTTGTGCGGGTACGAGTACGCGGGTGCGGGCCGGTGGCCGCGGGGCGGGTGCGGCGTGCGGGTCTGCCGGGGGCTGCGGCTGCGCGGAGCTCTCGCCGCCCCGCCGCGGCGGGGAAGGCCGCCCGCGGGGCCGGCGCCTTCACGGGGCCCCCGGGGGGAGGAACGGGAGGCCTGCGGGGGCACCCGTCTCGATCAGGCGGAGCAGGGCATCGGTGTCCGCGTGCTCGGCGATCAGATCGCCCAGCAGGTCCAGTTGTTCCTCCCGGAGGGAGGAGAACGAGGTGTCCGGGGACGGGACGAAGCGGCGGCCCGACGCCGCGGCCACCTCGCGGAGGAACGCCCGGCGGAAGCCGTCCGACTCCAGCGAGCCGTGCCAGTGGGTCCCCCACACCGACCCGACCCGGCAGCCGTCCAGGAACGGCTCCCCGCCCAGGACCTCGGCCACCCCGTGGTGGATCTCGTACCCGGCGACCTCCTCGCCGAGCGCGGTCCCGGAAGGCCGCTCCAGGGTCTTCTCCCGCTCGAAGCGGATCCGCACCGGCAGCAGGCCGAGCCCGTCCACCGAGCCCGCCCTGGACTCGACCTCGTCCTCGATGTGCTCGCCGAGCACCTGGAAGCCGCCGCAGATGCCCAGCACCGGGCGGCCCTCCGCGGCCCGCCGCGCCAGCGCGTCCGCGAGGCCGCGCTCGCGCAGCCACTCCAGCGCCTTCACCGTGCCCCGGGTGCCCGGGACCACCACCAGGTCCGCGTCGGCCAGCTCCTCGGCCCGGTCCACGAACCGCACCACGACCCCCGGCTCCGCCGCGAGCGCGTCGACGTCGGTGAAGTTCGACATCAGCGGCACCGCGCACACCGCGACCCGCAGGACGTCCTCGCCGACCGGCGGCGCCACGACCGACTCGCGCACCGCGCCCCGCAGCGAGACCCGGAGCCCGTCCTCCTCGTCGATGCCCAGCCCGTGCCGGAACGGCAGCACGCCGTACGTCGCCCGGCCGGTGAGGGAACGCAGCATCTCCATGCCCGGTTCCAGCAGCGACACGTCGCCGCGGAACTTGTTCACCATGTAGCCCGCGATCAGCTCCTGGTCCTGCGGCGACAGCAGCGCCGTCGTCCCGAAGAACGAGGCGAAGACCCCGCCCCGGTCGATGTCCCCGACCACGACCACCGGGAACCGCGCGGCCCGCGCGATGCCCATGTTCACGATGTCGGTCCGGCGCAGGTTGATCTCGGCCGGACTGCCCGCCCCCTCGCAGATCACGGCGTCATACGTGCCCCGCAGCTGCTCCAGGCAGTCCGTGACCACACCCAGAAGCCGTTCCTGGCGCCCCCCGTGGTAGCCGCGCGCACTCATCTCGCCCACCGGCTTGCCCAGCAGCACCACCTGGCTGCTCTGGTCGCTGCCGGGCTTGAGCAGCACCGGGTTCATCAGCGCCGTCGGCTCCACGCACGCCGCCTGCGCCTGCATCGCCTGCGCCCGCCCGATCTCGGCGCCCTCGCGCGTGACGAACGAGTTCAGCGACATGTTCTGCGCCTTGAACGGCGCCACCTTCACGCCCTGCCGGGCCAGCCAGCGGCAGATGCCCGCCGTGACCACGCTCTTGCCCGCGTCCGATGTCGTACCGGCGACGAGGAGTCCCCCGCCCAGCTTGCCGCCGCTCACGCGCGTCCCCTCCCCGCCACACGTGACACCGCACAGCGCAGTGCCACACACGCTCCCAGCGCCAGCCACGTCACCTGCCGTGACAGCCGCACCGCCCGTTCGATGTCCGCGACCTGCACCGGCCGCCCCGCCTCGCCGTTCAGTACGGCCCGGTGCTCGACCCGCCCTCCGTACGCCAGGGTGCCCCCCAGCCGTACGCCGAGCGCCCCGGCGAACGAGGCCTCCACGGGCCCGGCGTTCGGGCTCGGGTGCTCGGCCGCGTCCGCCCGCCAGGCCCGTACGGCTCCCCGCCGGTCGGGTCCGGCGATCACGGCGGCCAGGGCGGTCAGCCGGGCGCCCGGCCAGCCCGCGAGGTCGTCGAGCCGGGCCGAGGCCCAGCCGTAGCGAAGGTAGCGCGGGGACTTGTGGCCCACCATCGCGTCCAGGGTGTTCACGGCGCGGAAGGCCAGCAGCCCGGGGACACCGGCGGCGGCGCCCCACACGAGGGCCCCGACCACCGCGTCGGAGGTGTTCTCGGCGACGGACTCCACGACGGCGCGGGCCATCTGCTGCTCGTCCAGGGCCTGCGGGTCGCGCCCGCACAGGTGCGGCAGCCGCTCCCGGGCCACCTCGGCGTCCCCGGCGGCGAGCGCGCCGCCGATGGCGCGGGCCTCGCGGCCCAGCGAGGTGCCGCCGACGACGGCCCAGGTGGCCGCTGCGGTCAGGGCGATACGGGCGGCCGCGGGCCGGGAGCGCACGGCGCGGGCGCCCAGCGCGCCGACGGCGGCCGCGCCCCCGGCGCACAGGAGGGTGTGGAGGAGGCCCCGGGCGCGGTCGTCGCGCCACAGGGCGCCTTCGACGGCGGCGGCTGCTCGTCCGAAGGCGGCCACGGGGTGCCCTCGGCGCGGATCACCGAGGATCCGGTCGCCGATCAGGCCCGCCGTGGCGCCGTACGCGAAGACGCGATCGGCACGCATGGTGGCAGGTATGTCCTCACTCAGGGTCCGCGCCCTGGTTCGACGTGTCCGGCGGTGGGAGTTCCTGGCTCCCGGGGCGCACGTGCCGCGTGCTCCCCGGTGACAGTGGCGGGACCGCGCCGGATTCGCACCGGACTTCCTCTCCATGCCGCCGTATTGGCTCGGGCAGTCCACCACGCACCGCGAAGGCCCGTCAACTCGCCGTTGACCTGCGGCGGGGCAGCTCGCCACCATGGGCCGCAGGCACGCGAAAGCTCCCTCCGGGAAACCCGTAGGGAGCTTTCGTGCGCCGTGCCCGAATCGGTCAGCTGACGATCAGGTAGATCCCGTACGCCACGGCCGACGCGACGAGCGCGAAGCAGGCGTACGCGCCGCTGCGGGCCAGGGTGGCGGTGCCGCCCTGCTCGGTGGCGGTCTCGTGCTTGGACAGGCCCACCAGGCCCAGGGTGAACAGGGCCACGAGCGCGACGGTGGCGGAGAGGCTGACCCCGAAGACGGAGCCGAGTGCTGCCCAGTCGATCTTCATACTGCGGATTCCTCTGTCGTTCTCGGGGTCAGACCGCGGCGGCGGGAGCCGCCGGCGTGGCCGGGGCGGCCGCCGGGATGGTGGCCTTCAGGGCGTCGTCCGTGACCGCGGCGGTCGTACCGGCGGCGGCCTCGGCGGCCACGGTCGGCGGGACGGTGACGGCGGCCATGGCCGTGGTGACGACACCCGGCTCCTCGGCCGCGGCCGGCTGCACGTCGTTGACGTTGCTGTGGTCGACGACCTGGCGGCGGGAGATGAGCCAGATGGCGACGCACGAGGCGACCAGGAAGAGCGCGACGGCGGCGACGCCGACGTCACCCGTGCGCATGACCAGCTCGGCACCGGAGGCGACGACGGCCGCGGCCGGCAGGGTCAGGCCCCAGGCGATGAACATGCGGGTGGCGGTGGACCAGCGGACCACACCGCCCTTGCGGCCCAGGCCCGCACCCATGACGGCGCCGGAGCACGCGTGGGTGGTGGAGAGGGAGAAGCCGAGGCTGGAGGAGGCCAGGATGACGCTGGCGGCCGAGGTCTGGGCGGCGAAGCCCTGCTGCGGCTGCAGGTCGGTCAGGCCGCTGCCCAGGGTGCGGATGATGCGCCAGCCGCCCAGGTAGGTGCCCATCGCGATCGCCATGCCGGCGGAGACGATGACCCAGACCGGCGGGTTGGAGCCGGGCGCGAGCGCGCCGCCGGCGACCAGGGCCAGGGTGATGATGCCCATCGTCTTCTGCGCGTCGTTGGTGCCGTGCGCGAGGGAGACGAGTCCCGCCGAGGCGATCTGACCGGCCTTGTAGCCCTTGGCGGAGGTCTTCTTGCCGACGTTCCCGCCCAGCTTGTAGGTGACCTTGGCGGCGAGCATCGCGGCCACACCGGCCACGATCGGCGCGGCGACCGCGGGGAGCAGCACCTTGGTGACGAGCGTGCCGCCGTTGACGGCGCCGAGGCCGGCGGAGGCGACGGCCGCACCGACCAGGCCGCCCATCAGGGCGTGGGAGGAGCTGGAGGGGAGTCCGACCAGCCAGGTGACGAGGTTCCAGAGGATCGCGCCGACCAGGGCCGCGAAGATCACTTCTGGCTGGATGCCCTCTTCGTTGACCAGGCCCTTGGAGATCGTCTTGGCGACCTCCACGGACATGAACGCGCCGACGAGGTTGAGCACGGCGGACATGGCCACCGCCGTCTTGGGCTTGAGGGCGCCGGTCGAGATGGTGGTCGCCATCGCGTTGGCTGTGTCGTGGAAACCGTTCGTGAAGTCGAACACGAGAGCGGTGATGATCACGATCCCGAGGAGAAGCGTTATGTGCTCCATTTACCCAGGCTTCTGTTTGACGTCAGTGGCTCGGCGACCGTAGGCAACCTGGATGAACGGAAGGTGAACTGACTCCGGCGGAGCGGTGTACCGGCCCGTCGTGCCATCGGGACCTTCATCCCCATTTTGGCGTGGATACGGCGATTCGTGCACGTCAACGCCGGGTGACCGGGGGGTTTCACCAGTGGTCCGAGCCCTCTTCGCCCGCCCCGCGGGGGGTCGGGGGGAGATGCAGATCACTCCCCGCCGCCAGGCCCGCCGGACCGCCCGGGCCACTCTTCCCCTCCCCGCCCGGCGGCAAGCGGAGCATTCCGCTCCAGTGGCCCGCTCGCCCTCCCGCCTCGACACTGGAGCCGTGCCTTCCGCCACAGTGACGGCCGCGGCCGTCACGACCACTCTCGTCGGGGCCGGCGTCGCCGCGGTCGCGGCCGGCCGGTACGCCGCCGACGCCGCCCTGCGGCACGACCCCGGCCGCCCCCTGCCCGGCGGGCCGCGGCTCAGCGTCCACTCCGCCGGCTCGGGGCGGATCACGCTGACCCGCTCGCTGGCCTCCCTGCGCCCCGGTACGTACGGGCTCACGGCCCCCGGGGTGCACGCCGTGGTCGGGCCCGTCCTCGAAGGTGCCGCGCCCGGCCCGGACACCGTCGTGCGCCGGCTCCTCGACGTCACCCACGGCAGCCTGGAGCCCGGGACCCGGGTCACCCTCACCCCCCAGGTCCACGCGGGCAACCCCCGTACCGCCCTCGGGCTCGAGCACGCCGACGTGGACATCCCCGGGGAGCTCGGCGGGCTGCCCGCGTGGTTCGTGCCCGCCGCCCGCGACACCTGGGTGATCACCGTGCACGGGCTCGGCGCCGGCCGCGAGCACCCGATGGTGGTCATGCCGTTCCTGCACCGCCAGCGGCTGCCCGTCCTCGACCTCGCGTACCGCGGCGACCTCGGCGCCCCCGCCTCACCGGACGGTCTCGGCCACCTCGGCGAGTCGGAATGGCGCGACGTGGACGCCGCCATCCGCTACGCCTTGCGCTACGGCGCCCGGAGGGTCGTCCTGCACGGCTGGTCCACCGGCGCCGCCATGGCCCTGTACGCCGCCGAGCGTTCGGCCCTCGCCGACCGGATCTCCGGCCTCGTGCTGGACTCGCCCGTGCTCGACTGGCACACCACCCTGCGCGCGCTCGTCGCCGCCCGCCGCACCCCGGCCCCGCTGGTGCCGTTCGCGGTGCGGGCCGCCGAGGGGAGCGCCGGACTGCGCGCCGACCGCCGGGGAGCCGGGGCGGACCCCGCGGCGCTGCGCATCCCCGTCCTGATCTTCCACGGCCCGGACGACACGCTCGCCCCCTGGGAGCCCTCCCGCCGACTCGCCGCCGCACGTCCCGACCTCGTCACCCTGACGACCGTCCGCGAAGCTCCGCACGGGGCGATGTGGAACGCGGACCCGGCCGGATACGAGGAGGCGCTGAGGCGCTTTCTCACCCCTCTTATGTGAAGGCCGTGTGCCGGACGGGACAGGGAGGGGGCATTCTCCCCGTATGTCCCTCCGGCAACCGGCGATAATGGCTGGTTCCGTTTGGGCTTTCGGCCGGTGACGGGCGAGACTGCTTCCGTGACGTCCCGAAAGCCTGATGAGCAGTTGGCTCGCGACTCCAGACTCCGACTCGTCTCCCCGCGTTCCGTCGCCGCGGCCCGCAAGGCGGTGACCGACCGACGCGCCCGTACCGCCTCCCGGCCCCCGGCGGGCACCCCCGCCACGGCCGAACTCGCGAACCGGGCCCGGGCCTCGCTCGCCGACGCGGTACGGCTCGCCCGCTGGGCCGAGCTCAACCTCGGCGCCGGCGACGGAGGCCGACCCGCCCCGGCGGGAGCACTGCCCGCCTCCGACGTGGAACGGGCCGCCGCCGAACTGAACCTGACGCACGGGCAGATCCGGGTCGGCTGGGACCGCGCCCGGCTCGCCGGCCTCGTGGAGGTGCACGGCGGCCACGCCCGGCCCGGCTGGCGGCTGCGCGCCTGGGACCGCGACGACGCCGCAGTGCTGCGCGGCTGGGTCGCGCTGTTCGACGCCTGGTCACTGGTCCACCCGGCCCCGGCCGACATCGCGCCCGCGGTCGTCGCCGAGGTGGTCGAGGCGATGCCCCAACTGCTCTCCCTGCTCCAGCTGTCCGCCGGTCCCGTGACCGTGCCGGACCTGCTGGACCTGCTCGGCCAGCGCGTCACCGAACTGCGCGACGAGCGGTGCGAGGTCCCCTATGACGCCCCGGCGCGCGAGACTTCGCCCTCTGACGGGGCGGCAGCCACCGCCGGAGCCACGGCAGTCGGCGCCGACCCGACCGGCGCCGGCACGACCCGCCCCGGGCCGGCCGGCTCCGACGCGGCCGTCGCGGTCGCGGAGGCCACGGCCCATGCGGTGCCCGTCCCGCTCGCCCGGCTGCTGCGCTGGGCGCTCGGCGGACTCGCCGCCGTCGACGCCGTCACCCTCGGCCCCGCCCAGGCCGCCCTCACCCCGCTCGGCAGCTGGGCCGTCTGGGTCAAGCTCGAACAGATCTGCGTCGCCGCGCAGAGCCCCGCCGGGAACATCGAGCAGTCCGCCGCCGCGATGCTGCACGGCTGCGCCCGGCTCACCCCGGGACCGGCCCGCGCCGAGTACCAGGCCTGGCTCGCCGCCCGGCCCGTCGGCCATGCCGTCAGCGAGCTGCTGCACGCCGCCCGCGGGGAGGACGCCCTGCTGCGCGGCCTGGCCTTCGAGGCCCTGCGCGTGGTCGGCGCCCCGGCCGAACCCGAGGTGCGCGCCGCCGTCCGCGACGCAGCCCTGCGGCCGTACGCCCTGCTCTGGCTCGCCGAGCACGACGGGGTGGATCCCGACGAGGCCCAGGACGTGCTCACCGCCGAGGAGTCGACCTGGCTCTGGGTGGACACCGCGGCCGCCATCGCCGACCACGGCGAGGCCGACCTGCTGGCCCGCCACCTCGACTCGGCCGTCCGCACCACCGTTCCGCGGCTGCTGGACGAGGTCCGCGCGGTCGGCCATCCGCGCACCGTCCAGGTCCTGGTCGCGCTGGCCGCCGCCCACCCGGACCCGGCCCTGGCCAAGGCGGTCCGCCGGGCCGCGTTCCAGGTCCACACCGGCGGCGCGTAGCGCCCGTACGGGTCCGTACGCGGGAACGCGCCGCGGGTCTCAGACCTGCGGCGCGTACGTCCCGAAGCTCCAGATGTTGCCCTCGGCGTCCCTGGCCGTGTAGTCGCGGGACCCGTAGTCCTGGTCGGTGGGCTCCATCAGGACCTCCACGCCGTGCTCCGCGGCCCGCCGGTGGTGGGCGTCCACATCGTCGACCACCACGTAGACCCCCGCGGGCCCACCGCCCTCCATGGCCTTGTCGAAGACGCTGCCGGTGCCCTTGCTGCCCAGCATCACCAGGCCGTTGCCGTACGCCAGCTCCGCATGCATCACGGCTCCGTCCTCTCCCTCGTACACCGCGACCTGGCTGAAGCCGAAGGCCTCGGTCAGCAGCTTGATGGCCGCCTTCGCGTCGCGATATCGCAGCGTGGGACAGATGGACGGAACGCCTGCCATGACGACCACTCCCTCTCGTGACGGTGACCTGCGTCACAGCATGGCAGGCGGCGCCGACAGTCAGCGGAAGGTGTCGCACCGGGCCATGTCGCCCGTGCGGTAGCCCTGGTAGAACCACTGCTGGCGCTGCCGGGCCGAACCGTGCGTCCAGGACTCCGGGGTCACCCGGCCCTGGAACTTCTCCTGGATCCGGTCGTCGCCGACCGCGGCCGCCGCGTCGAGGCCGTCCCTGATGTCCTGGTCGGTGAGGGTTTTGAGCAGCGGCCGGCCCGTGGACTCGTCCGGGGTCCTGGTCGCGTGGTGCGCCCACACCCCCGCGTAGCAGTCGGCCTGCAGCTCGACCTTGACCGCGTCGCTGTTCGCGCCCGGCTGTCCGCCCTGGGCCTTCTGCAGGGTGCCGGTCAGGTTCTGGATGTGGTGCCCGTACTCATGGGCGACGACATAGGCCTGGCCGAAGGGGCCGCCGCCGGCGCCGAACTTCGTCCTCAGGTCGTCGAAGAAGCCGAGGTCCAGGTAGACCCGCCGGTCGGCGGGGCAGTAGAAGGGGCCGACCGCCGAGGTGGCGGCCCCGCAGGCGGTGTTCACGCGGCCGGTGAAGAAGCGCGTCGGCGCCGGGGCGTACCGGCCGCCGCGGCGGGTGAACTCCTCCCGCCAGAAGTCCTGGGTGCTGTTGACGACCGCGACCAGCCGGCAGTCCTCCCGCACGTTCGCGTCCCGCCCCTTCCTGCACGACTGCTCCACCTGACTGACGGACGACGAGGTCGCCAGCGGCTCCGGGTTGCCCGAGGAGAGCCCCAGCTCGTCCGGGCCCACGCCGAAGAGCAGCCCGAGGACCAGTGCGATGAGGCCCGCGATACCGCCGCCGATCGTCGCGCGCCCGCCCGGGATGCGGCTGCCCCGTTCGTCCTCGACCTCGGAAGTGTCCAGATCGGCGTCGTCGTCGAACTGCATCCCGCACCGCCCTCGATTCCACGTGGCCTGGCCGCCCAGCGGCGCGTATCACCCGGTCCATCCTGATACGTGCCCCGGCCTGCCGAGGCGATCCGTGGGCCGAACGGGGGACGGGCGCGGGGGCGGACGGGGCGTGCGTCAAGGGCCGGACGCCCCCATAACCAGTTGCACACCCCCGGTAGAATGAATCCCATGGCAAATCTCCTCGCGGATTAGCGGCGTCGAAGCATCGCGTCCTGCCCCCCTTCCGCCGTCCACCCGCCCTGGAGTATTTCCGTGATCACCGCCACCGGCGTCGAGCTGCGCGCCGGCGCCCGCGTCCTCATCGAGTCCGCCTCGTTCCGCATCGCCAAGGGCGACCGCATCGGCCTGGTCGGCCGCAACGGAGCGGGCAAGACCACCCTCACCAAGTGCCTCGCCGGCGAGGGCCAGCCCGCGGCCGGCTCCATCACCCGCTCGGGTGAGGTCGGCTACCTCCCGCAGGACCCGCGCACCGGCGACCTGGACGTCCTGGCCCGCGACCGGATCCTGTCCGCCCGCGGCCTCGACGTCCTGATCAAGAAGATGCGGATGAACGAGGAGCGCATCGCCACCGGCGCCGGCGCCACCCGCGAGAAGGCGCTCAGGCAGTACGAGCGCCAGGAGACCGAGTTCCTCACCAAGGGCGGGTACGCCGCCGAGTCCGAGGCCGCGACCATCTCGGCCGCCCTCAGCCTCCCCGACCGGGTCCTCGGCCAGCCGCTGCACACCCTCTCCGGCGGCCAGCGCCGCCGCGTCGAGCTCGCCCGGATCCTCTTCTCGGACGCCGACACCCTGCTCCTCGACGAGCCGACGAACCACCTCGACGCCGACTCCATCGTCTGGCTGCGCGACTACCTGAAGAACTACCGCGGCGGCTTCGTCGTGATCTCCCACGACGTCGACCTGGTCGAGACCGTCGTCAACAAGGTCTTCTACCTGGACGCCAACCGCTCCCAGATCGACGTCTACAACATGGGCTGGAAGCTCTACCAGCAGCAGCGCGAGGCCGACGAGAAGCGCCGCAAGCGCGAGCGCCAGAACGCCGAGAAGAAGGCCGCGGCCCTGAACTCGCAGGCCGACAAGATGCGCGCGAAGGCGACCAAGACCGTCGCCGCGCAGAACATGGCCAAGCGCGCCGACCGGCTGCTCGCGGGCCTGGAGGCCGTCCGCGTCTCCGACAAGGTCGCCAAGCTGCGCTTCCCGGACCCGGCGCCCTGCGGGAAGACCCCGCTGACCGCCGAGGGCCTGTCGAAGTCGTACGGCTCCCTGGAGATCTTCACCGACGTCGACCTGGCCATCGACAAGGGCTCACGCGTCGTCATCCTCGGCCTCAACGGCGCCGGCAAGACCACCCTGCTGCGGCTGCTCGCGGGCACCGAGAAGCCGGACACCGGCGAGGTCACCCCGGGCCACGGCCTCAAGCTCGGCTACTACGCCCAGGAGCACGAGACGCTCGACCCCGACCGCACGGTCCTGGAGAACATGCGCTCCGCCGCGCCCGACCTGGACCTGGTCGCCGTACGCAAGACCCTCGGCTCGTTCCTCTTCTCCGGCGACGACGTGGACAAGCCGGCCGGTGTCCTCTCCGGCGGCGAGAAGACCCGTCTGGCCCTGGCCACGCTGGTCGTCTCCTCGGCGAACGTGCTGCTGCTCGACGAGCCCACCAACAACCTCGACCCGGCCAGCCGTGAGGAGATCCTGGGCGCGCTGCGCACGTACAAGGGCGCGGTCATCCTCGTCACGCACGACGAGGGCGCGGTCGAGGCGCTGGAGCCGGAGCGGATCATCCTGCTCCCGGACGGAGTCGAGGACCTGTGGGGCCCGGACTACCGGGACCTCGTCGCCCTCGCCTGATCCTCCCGGACCCGGTGATCCAGTTCCTTATGGATCATTCGGCTCAGGCGTGATCCATCATCTGAGTGAGACGGTCTCGTACCTCTGCGCTCTGTACGACGGCCCCGGCCGTGCCCGCACGGGCATGCGGCCGGGGCCGTCGTTTTTCGTCGTCCGGCCCCTGACCTGGCGATTCCCGGCGAGGGTCGAGAAGTGTGACGGACGTCATGCAGCGGAAGAGAAGATTCCGTTCTGCTGACGTGTCCACTGGTCGAGAAATGCCGTCGTACCGACCTTGCTGAATGGGTGGCCAGGAAGCCGGGGAGGGGTGATCATGAGAAGTCCAGAGCGCACTTCCCATGAGGAGGCACGGGTGGCCGAGACTCTGAAGAAGGGCAGCCGGGTAACCGGCGCCGCGCGCGACAAGCTCGCGGCAGACCTGAAGAAGAAGTACGACTCCGGTGCGAGTATCCGGGCGCTGGCCGAGGAAACCGGCCGGTCCTACGGATTCGTCCACCGGATGCTCAGCGAGTCCGGAGTCGTGCTGCGTGGTCGCGGTGGCGCGACGCGCGGCAAGAAGGCGGCTTCGGCCTGACCCGGAACCCTGGCCGTCAGGCCCGGGGCCGGGGTGGAAGACGCTTGCCTGCCCACACCGCGGTTCTTTCGGTGACCCCCGGTCGGCCGTGTGGCCGACCGGGTGGTTACTGTGCAGTCACTTAGGCCGGGATTGCGGCCGACTGCACACCGGAGGCACCAGATGGCTCTGCTCGACAAGGACGGCGTACGGCTCACCGTGGACGACTCGGTCGCCACGGTGACACTGACCAATCCGGCCAAGCGAAACGCTCAGTCCCCCGCGCTCTGGCGGGCGTTGACGGAGGCCGGAAGGTCGTTGCCGGGCACCGTCCGGGTCGTGGTGCTGCGCGGTGAGGGCCAGTCCTTCTCCGCCGGACTCGACCGGCAGGCGTTCACCCCCGAGGGTTTCGAGGGTGAGCCGTCCTTCCTCGATCTGGCGCGCGGTTCGGACGAACTGCTCGACTCGACCATTGCCGAGTACCAGGAGGCTTTCACCTGGTGGCGGCGCAATGACATCGTCTCCATCGCCGCCGTGCAGGGGCATGCGATCGGCGCCGGCTTCCAGCTCGCGCTGGCGTGTGACCTGCGGGTGGTCGCGGACGACGTGCAGTTCGCCATGCGCGAGACCAGCCTGGGTCTCGTGCCGGACCTGGCGGGCACGCAGCCGCTGACCTCCCTGGTGGGCTACGCCCGCGCGCTCGAGATCTGCGCGACGGGCCGCTTCGTGCACGCCGAGGAGGCGGAGCGGGTCGGACTGGCCAACCTGGTCGTCCCCGCCGACGAGCTCGACGCGGCGGTGCAGGACCTCACGACGGCGCTGCTCGCCCCGCCGCGGGATGCCGTGATCGAGACGAAGGCGCTGCTCCGCGAGGCGGTGTCCCGCCCGTACGACGACCAGCGCTCGGCGGAACGCGCCGCCCAGGCCCGCCGCCTCCGCGACCTGGCCGGCCTCGCGGACTGACTTACGGGTGCAGCGCGGGTCCGGGGGCTCTGCCCGCGGACCCGCGCGCCTCGAACGCCGGCGGGGCCGATGCGTCAGGGGATCAGAAGGGCCTTGCCCGCAACGGCGCGGGCTTCGATGGCGCGGTGTGCGTCCGCGGCCTCCGCCAGCGGGAACCTTCGCGCGATCACCGGGCGGAGCCGCCCCGCAGCCGCCTCGGCCAGCGCCCGGCCCGCCAGGCGGGTGATCTCCTCCGGCGGGAACTGGACCTCCGCGATCCCCCGCAGAGCGATCCCGCGCCGCTCCACCTCCGCGGGGTCCAGCTCCGTGAAGCCGCCGCTGGGGGCGCCGTGCGCCGAGACCCGTCCGCCGTCCCGGACCAGCCCGAAGCCCGCCAGGCCCAGCTCACCGCCGACCCCGTCGAGGAGGACGTCCACCGGACCGCCGACCGCCTCGGTCCAGCCTGGTTCCGTGTAGTCCACCGCCCGGTCCGCGCCCAGCTCCCGGACCAGCGCCAGCTTCTGCCCACCGCGCGCCGCCCCCACGACGTACGCCCCCGCCGCCACCGCCATCTGCACCAGCAGCGTCCCCATCCCGCCGGCCGCGCCCAGGATCAGCACCCGGTCGCCCGGCTCGATCCCGACGCCCTCGACGATGCCCGAACCGGTCACCCCGTCGTGCGCCAGCGCCGCCGCCTCCGCCGATTCCAGCCCGTCCGGGACCGGGACCAGCAGCTCCGCCGGGACCCGGACCAGTTCCGCGTACGTGCCCTTCGTACCCGGTGCGGCCACCACCCGGCGGCCCCGCCAGGCCGGGTCCACCCCCTCGCCCACCGCGACGACCGTCCCCGCGGCCGCGCCGCCCGGCACGTACGGCGGGTGGATGCCGAAGGACGCGCCCCAGCCCCCGCGGATCTGGGTCTCCACGTAGATCGTGTCCACGGCCTCGGCCCGGACCACCACCTCGCCCGGCCCCGGGACCGGATCCGCCAGCTCGACCGGTAGCAGGACCTCGGGACCGCCGTACCCGTCCACCCGTATCGCCCGCATGACATCCCCCTCGTTCGACGTTCACATTCGACATTCGGCATTCGGAACGCGCCACGGCCTTTCGGCCTTGATCACTCGCACCACTCTCGGACCTCGACCGCGGTTGAGGTCAAGCGGCGGCAGGCATCCGGTCCCGGCCGACCGGCGTAGTCCCGGCGCGCCAGCGCGGCCGCCCGCTTACCGTGGTGAGGAGTGAGTCCATCCGCGCGAAGGGACACGCGATGACCGAATCCACATCCGGGGGCGCCTCCCGCAACCCGGCCGACCGCGGCCGCACCACCATCTCCGACGGGGTGGTCGAGAAGATCGCCGGACTCGCCGCCCGCGAGGTGGTCGGAGTCCATGCCATGGGCAGCGGCAGCGGCCTCTCCCGTACCTTCGGCGCCGTCCGCGACCGCGTCCCCGGCGGGGCGAAGGCGTCCGTCACCCGTGGGGTCAAGGCCGAGGTCGGCGAGGTGCAGACGGCCCTGGACCTGGAGATCGTCGTCGACTACGGCGTGTCGATCCGCGACGTGGCACGGGCCGTCCGTGAGAACGTCATCTCGGCGGTCGAGCGGATGACGAGCCTGGAAGTCGTCGAGGTCAACATCGCGGTCAGCGACGTCAAGCTCCCCGACGAGCCCGACGAAGAGCCGGAGTCCCGACTCCAGTGAGGGAGCCCGCATGAGGATGGCGGTCGTCGGCCTCTTCGCCGGCATGGCGCTGGCCTTCGCCGGATACTTCGGCGGTTTCGGGGCCTTCCTGCTGGTGGCGGCGCTCGGTGCCATCGGCTTCGTCGTGGGCCGGTTCCTGGAGGGGGACCTGGAACCCGGCGACTTCTTCCGCCCCCGTGACCGCGACAGGTGAGGCCCCGATGAGCACGCCACGGACGACCCCGCCGCGGGTGCCGCCGGCCGACCGGGGGGCCACCCGGATCGCCGACCGGGTCGTCGCCAAGATCGCGGCCCAGGCCGCCCGGGAGGCGCTCGCCGCCCAACCGGCCGGGGGTGCCGCGCAAGCCGTCGGACTCGTCGGGCCCGTCGGGTCCGCGGGCCCAGCCGGCGCCGGCCCGGCCGCCCCGCACGCCACCGTCACCGTGCACCACGACATCGCCCGGGTACGGGTGAGCCTCGAGCTCGACTACCCCTCCGACCTGGCCGCCCGGTGCGCGGCCGTACGCCGCCGGGTCGTCTCCCGCATCGAGGAGTGCGCCGGCATGTCCGTACCCGAGGTGGACATCGACATCGAGCACCTGCACTCCGCGCACACCCCCGGCTCCGCCGTACGGGACCGGAAGCTGCGGTGACGGCGCCCGCCCCCGGCCGTGCCCCGGCCCCGGAGCCCGATCCGGCCCCCGACCGCGGACGGCCCCCGGTCCGCGCCCGCCGGTTCCGGTCGGCACGGCGGGTCCCGGCCGCGCTGACCGCACTGGCCGTGCTCGGGGTGGCGGGCCTGTTCCTCTACGACCTCGCAGCGGTACGGGCCGGCCGTCCCGGGATGGAGTGGCGCCGCGAACTCGCCCACCAGCTGGAGCGGCAGACCCCCGCGGACCCGTGGGTGCTCGTGTGCGCCGGGGCCCTCGCCGTGGCCGGGGCGGTGCTCCTGTTCCTCGCACTGACCCCCGGGCTCCGCGGGATCCTGCCGATGCGGACGGCGGACCCGGACGCCGGAGTACGGGCCGGGCTCGCGCGGAAGGCGGCCGCGCTGGTGCTGCGGGACCGGGCCATGGAGGTGTCGGGGGTGCAGTCGGCGCGGGTCGCGGTGGGCCGGTCCCACGTCGCGGTCCGGGCCGCGTCGCACTTCCGCGAGCTGGACGACGTACGGGCCGACCTGGAGGCGGTGCTCGCGGTCGGCATCGAGGAACTGGGCCTCGCACACGCGCCGCAGCCGCGGGTACGGGTCACCCGGGCCCCCGTCGGGAAGAGGTGAGGGGATGCTCGGGAGGGTGAACCGGATCCTGCTCGGGATCATCGGCCTCGTGCTGCTGGCGGCCGGGGTGGCGCTGCTGACGGCGTTCCGGCCGCTCGGAGGCCGCCACGAGCCGCTGCTCACGGAGGCGACCCGGCTGCGGTACTGGCATGCCGAGGGCTGGTGGTGGTGGGCGCTGCTCGCCGGGCTCGGGGTGTGCGTGGTGCTCGCGCTGTGGTGGCTGCTGGCCCAGCTGCGGCGCTCGCGGCTGGCCGCGCTGGTGGTGGACACCGGGGACGGGGCGTTCGCCGTGCTGCGGGGGCGGGCGTTGGAGGAGGCGGTGGCCGCCGAGGGGGGGGCGCTGGACGGGGTCGCCCGGTGCAGGGTCGCACTGCGCGGGCGGCAGGGCAGACGCGGCCGGCGCAGCGCGCCCAAGCTCCAGGTGGAGCTGGAGCTGGAGCCGCATGCCGTCCCGGCCGATGCGCTGGCCGGGCTGGCCGGGCCGGTGCTGAACCACGCCCGCCGGTCGGCGGGCTTCCCGGAACTCCCCGCGGAAGCCCGCTTCCGGATCACCTCGCACCGGGCCCGCCGCGTGTCCTAGTGAGGGGCGTCAGAAGCCGTGGCGGGAGCCGCCGTCGACCGGGAGCATGATGCCCGTCAGGTACGAGGCCGCCGGCGACAGCAGGAACGCCGCCGAGCGGCCGAACTCCTCCGGGGTGCCGTAGCGCCGCAGCGGAATGCCGGATTCGTTGGCCGCACGGGCCGCCTCGGCGTCGCCCGAGAGCGCGTCGAGCTCGCGGACGCGGTCGGTGTCGATCCGGGCCGGCAACAGCCCGACCACGCGGATGCCGCGCGGTCCGAGCTCCACCGACAGGGACTTGGCGAAGCCCGCCAGCCCCGGCCGCAGGCCGTTGGAGATGGTCAGGCCCGGGATCGGCTCGTGGACCGAGCCCGACAGGACGAAGCCGATGACCCCGCCCTCGCCCAGCTCGGCCGCCGCCGCGCGGGCCAGGCGTACGGCGCCCAGGAAGACCGCTTCGAACGCCGCGGCCCACTGCTCGTCGGTGTTGCTCGCCGCCGAACCGGGGGCGGGACCGCCGACGCTGATGAGGATGCCGTCCAAGCGGCCGAAGCGTTCCTTCGCGGTGGCGACGAGCGCGGCCGCCGCCTGAGGGTCCGCGTTGTCCGCGGCGACCCCCACCGCGTTCGGGCCCAGCGAGGCCGCCGCCTCGGCGGCGCGCGCGGCGTCGCGGCCCGTCACGATCACCTTCGCGCCGTCCGCCGCCAGTTCGCGGGCCGAGGCGAAGCCCAGGCCCCGGGTGGCTCCGGTGACGACGTAGACACGGTCCTTCAGTCCAAGATCCATGCCCGACACGCTACGCCGTCGGCGCCGGCTCCCGCTCGGGGGTGGCGCCGGCCGCCGCGGCCGCCGCCCGGTCGCGCTTCTCCCGCCGTACGAGGACCAGCCAGCCCACCGGCACCGCCGCGGCGAACAGCCACCACTGCACGGCGTACGCCATGTGCGGACCGATCGAGTCGTGGTCCGGATCGGCGACCGTCTCCGGGCTGCCGCCCGCCGGGGCCGGAGCGGTGAGTTCCAGGTAGCCGCCGAGGACGGGCTTGCCCAGGTACTCCGCCTGCTGCGCGCTGTTGATCAGCATCACCTGGCGGTCCGGCAGGCCCTTGCGGTCCTTGATGCCGCTGCCGCCGCTCGTCTCGTCGGCCTTCAGCCGCCCGGTGACCGTCACCTCGCCGGAGGGCACTGCCGGCACCGGCGGGTACGCACGCGGGTCGTCGCCGCCCGCCACCCAGCCGCGGTTGACCAGCACCACCCGGCCGTCGGCCAGCACCAGGGGAGTCAGGACGTGGAAGCCGACCTTGTCGTCGTTGTCGGTGCGCATCCGTACGACGACCTCGTGCGCGGTGTCGTACGTCCCGGTGGCGGTGACGGCGCGCCAGTAGTCGGCCCGCGGGACCCGGTGGCCGGGGGAGGTCACCTCGGTCATCGGCACCGGCTTCGCGGACAGGTTCGACGCGATCAGCTCGTTCTGGGCGACCCGGTGCTCATGGCGGTGGTACTGCCAGAACCCCAGCTTGATCATCGCGGGGATGAGGGCGAGGGCGACGAGGGTGAGGCACACCCATTGCCGGGTCAGCACAAAGCGGTACACGCCCACGACGGTACCCCCAGCCGGGAAGACCCCGGTGGCCGGGTGGCCGTCCGGGGTCGGGAAGGGAATGGGAAGGGGACCCGGGAAGGGAAGGCGGAGGAGCGTCACACGCGGTCGACGATGCCCACCTTCCCTTCCGCGCGGGCGCAGTGCGCCCCGCAGAACCACTGGCCCTCGACCTCGACGCCCTGCCCGATGATCTGCACCCGGCAGTGCTCGCAGATGGGCGCCATGCGGTGGATGGCGCAGGAGAAGCAGTCGAAGACGTGCACGCTGCCCTGCGCGTGCACTTCGAAGGACATGCCGTAATCGTTTCCGCAGACCTCACAACGTGCCATGCGCCACAGGGTGGGACCGGACGGGCGCAACGCGGAAGCGGATGCCGGGCGAGTCGCCCGACGCTCACCCGTCTGCCGCAGCCACGTCCCGCAGCAGTTGGGTGAAGGCCGCCTCGTCGACCACCGGCGTACCGAAGGACTTCGCCTTGACCGTCTTGGAAGTGGCCGAGTCGGGGTCGTTCGTCACGAGCAGGCTCGTGAGCCGCGACACACTCGTCGCGACGTGCAGGCCCGCCTCGATCGCCCGGTCCTCCAGCAGCTCCCGGTCCACCGAGGTGTCACCCGAGAAGGCGACCCGCATGCCCTGCTTCAGCGGCTTGCCGTCCTCGAAGCGCCCCGGGTTCGGGTGCGGGCACGCCGGCCGCTTGCGCGAGGGCCGCCAGCTGCTGCTCCCGTACGAGGCCTGCTGCCCGATCCGCGGGGTGACGGGGGAGTCCGACCACTCCGTCAGCGGCCGGCATTCCAGCAGAGGCAGCCGTACGCCGTCCCGCGCGGCGGCGTGCAGCGACGGACGGAACGCCTCGGCGAGCACGCGGGCGTCGTCGAGCGCGTGGTGGGCGCGCTGCTGGACCACGCCGAAGTGCGCGGCGAGCGACTCCAGCTTGTGGTTGGGCAGCGGGAGGTTCAGTTCCTTCGACAGGGCGATGGTGCACAGCCGCTGACGGACCGGCGCGGTCTCGGCTGCCCGCGCGTACTCGCGGGCGATCATCTGCCAGTCGAAGATGGCGTTGTGCGCGACCAGCACCCGGTCCGCGAGCCGGTCCGCGAACTCCCCGGCGATGTCCTTGAAGAGCGGCGCGTCCTGGAGCATGTCGCTCGTGAGCCCGTGGATCCAGACCGGGCCCGGATCCCGCAGGGGGTTCACCAGGGTGTACCAGTGGTCCTCCACATTGCCCTGCGCGTCGAGCCGGTAGACGGCGGCGGAGATTATCCGGTCGTCGCGAGCGAGCCCGGTCGTCTCCACGTCGACGACCGCGTACCCCTCGGGGTACGCGGTCGGCCACGTCGTCTCTGCGGTCGTACGGTCGTCGAGCATGGTCACAGAGGATATCGGCACCGACTGACACCCGGGGCCCGATGGGCTGTCAGCGGTCGCCGTCCGCCGCTCAGCCCAGCGCCGCGACGAGGTCGCCCGCCGCGAGCTGTTCGAGCCCGCAGCCGTCAACGGGCCCCGGCAGCAGACGGTATACGGACCCGCTCGCCCCGGCCGGCGCCACATCGCCCTCCACCAGCGCGAGGAACGCCGACCGCCCCGAGGCCGCGGCGCCCGCGAGGACGTCGGCCTCCGCAGAGGACCGCGTCGCATCCGGATCACGCAGCCCGACGAGCCGGGCGGCGAAGGCCGCGGTGTCCTCGTCCGCCCCGCGCCGGTAGGTCCACAGCTCGTCGGGGTCGCCCGGCCGCGGGGTGCGGCGCAGCACGGCCACCTCGGGGCAGCGCGCGGCCGCGTGCCAGGCCGCCAGCTCCCACAGGGTGGTGCGGCCCGTCGAGAAGTACTGGAACAGGTCGCGGCCGATGCGGGCCAGGTCCTCCTGGTGCGCCCACACGCTGTGGTAGCCCTCGTCGTCCGGCAGGTGCACGTCGGTCCACAGGAACCCGCGCCGCTCCAGGTCGACGAGGAGCGGTACGTGGATCCGCGAGTTCCCGACCAGGTCGTAGCGCTGCCGTACGGTCCGCGGGTCGTAGCGCGAAGTGCGCCCGGAGCGGCCGGGCAGGGCCATGAACCCGGCGAAGGCGTCGGGCAGCAGCTCGAACGGGATGTTGTTGAAGCTGAAGACCACCGGCATGGCGAAGCGCACCCCGGTGTCGGCGAGCCGGTCCAGGTCGATGTCCACGTACTCGCTCGCCCCGTCGGGCGCGGGTGCGGAGGTCAGGTCCCCGGAGTGGACGACGGCCCGGTCGCGGTACACCAGGTTCGTGTAGTCGCAGACGCCCGCGTAGTTCCAGTCGGCGTCGAACAGCACGACCGACAGGTCGAGGTCCACCCGCTTCTTCGGCGGCTCCGTCCAGTGCAGGAACATCCGCAGCACCTCGCCGTCGGGCAGCGCCTGGAAGCTGCCCTTGGGTACGGTGACCAGCGCCTTGGCCGCGGCCCGTTCGGCGGAGGGCACATGGAGGTGGGCGAGCCGGGAGTCGAGGACCGCCACGTCGTACGGCTCGGCCGCGGCCAGCCGGCGCAGCACCTCGCGCTCGAACAGCTCGCACACCGAGCGGGTCACCGCCTCGGCCAGCGGGGCCCGGTCCTCGTCGCGGGTGTACGAGTGCGCGACCTGCCCGCGCGGGAAGAACACCCGCCGGGTACCCGGCAGATGGCGGATCCGCAGCCGCCCGAGGGCGCAGAGCACCGGCCCGGGACCCGCCTTCGGCAGCCGCTCGGCCAGGACCTCGGCCACCCGCCCCGGCAGGGCCTCGGCCGCGTACAGCCGCAGCAGGTGGTCGAGGCGCCGTACGAGTTCGCCGGGCCGCTCCGCGAGTACGGCCAGGGCCCGGTCCGGGTCCCCGCCGCGCAGCGCCTCCTCCGCGCGCCCGGTCCAGGTGGCCGCGCGCAGCCGGGCGCCGTCGACCCGGACCGCCTGCGGGTACGCGGCGGCGGTCGCCCGCAGCGCGGCGCCCAGCCCGGGGCCGCAGATGTCGGTCCCGCGCAGGACGGCGAAGGCGAGCGCGGCCCGCGGGTGGCGCTCGTACCGCTCGAAGGGGTGCAGGATCTCGGCGGCGCGCTTCCAGAGATCGTCGTGGCGCAGTACGTCCTCGACGAGCAGAGCCGGATCCAGCGCGTCCAGTACGGCGAGCAGCTCGCGCCGCAGCGGCCGTGGCAGGGAGCGCAGGCGCGGCGGGGCCAGCAGGTCCGCCTCGCCCCCGGACCAGACGGCGAGCAGCCGCAGCACATCGGTGGCGGTGGTGAGCCGCTCGGGCAGCAGGGCCCGTACGGCGTCCCGGGTGCGGCGCTCGCGCAGCAGGGTGCCGAGCACCAGGGCCTTGGTCTCCCGTACGGGTATGGCGTCGGGCAGCCAGTCGAGCCCGGCCGGTGCATGCGCGAGCAGGACCCGGGTCTCCTCGGTGTCCTGGGCCGACAGCGGGGTACGGCGGGCGAGCAGTTTGCCGAGGGCGGTGACGCAGTCGGCGGCGCGGTCGACGGCGAAGTTCAGCAGCCGCAGCGGGCCGCCTCCGCAGGGAGCGGCGCCCGGCTGCGGCGAGGGCCGCAGGAACGGGTCGGCGGGGTCGATGCGCCGGTGGCAGATCGGGCAGCCCGCGTAGTCGGAGCCGTCCCAGCAGCTGCGGCAGACGAGGTGGGCGCACGGCGCGACGGCGTGGACGGCGCCCACGGTCGCGCACAGCACGCAGGGCTGGTCCGGCCATTGCAGGAGCAGGGTGAGGACGCGGTCGATCCACAGGGCGTGGGTGTCGTCGGGCACCGAGGCGGGGAACGAGCGGAACAACGGCATGTGGGTGCGGTCGGCGCCCAACAGGATGTCGATGTCCCGGACCAACTGGGTTCCGGCGGCGGCGAGTCCGGTGGGCCCCAGCCAGGCGAGCGCCGAACGCAGCGGGCCCGTCAGGGCGTAGCCCCGGTCGAGGAGTTCGGCCTCCAGGGCCGTCAGGCCGCCGGCTGTCGGCGGATCGCCCGGGCGCGGCCCGGCCTGGTCGACGTAGACGGTGTGCAGACGGCGCAACAGGACGGTCGACAGCTCGGGCAAAAGGGGGATTCCTCCGGAACCGGAAAGGGGTTTGGGGCAGGGGCGGAGAGGGGACGCGCTACGGGTGTCGTCAGAAGGATGAGAAGGAAGCACGTCGCGGAGCCGCCCCCGCGCAGCAGATACAACCACGGGCCCGGGCGGCCGCAAACCGGTTTATCGCAGGGGCAGGTCCGGGGACGCCAGCAGGGAGCGGACGAGGGCCCGTACGGACAGCAGGAACAGCCGTTCCGGATCCGCCGGGCGGGCCAGGGCGCGGGCGAGCTCCGGGTCGTCGGGGGCCACGGAAGGGTCCCAGAGTTCGCTCTCCGCGGGGGACTGGGCGGGGGAGCGCTCACGATTGCGCTCCACGAGGAGGTAGCCGACGATCTGGAACTGGACCGCGCGCACCGCGTCGGCGGCCCGGGCGCCGCGCAGTCCGGCCGCGTGCACCTCGTGGACCAGGGCCTGCTGGGCGGGCAGGAACATCCGCTCGGTGAGCCCGCGTTCGTGGACCATCGCGATCAGGTGCGGGCGCTCGCGCAGCTCGCGGCGCAGGGTCCGGGCCACGGAGAGGATCCGCTCGGTGGGGGTGCGGCCGGCCGGCCGGATCGCGCCCATGTCCTGGACGGTCCGCTCCACGAGGGCGTCGAGCAGTGATTCGCGGTTGCCGACGTGCCAGTAGATGGAGGTGACCGCGGTACCCAGCTCGGCGGCGAGTTTGCGCATGGTGAGGGCGCCCGGGCCGTGCTGCTTGACCAGGCAGGCGGCGGCCTCCAGTACCTCGTCACGGGTGAGCGTGGTTCTGGCCATGGCCATCCCGCCAATCTGTCGGATCGTCAGTTCTGGTCCGTGCAGGGGTCTTTACCCTTCATCGGTGGCGGTGTAACTGTGTTACAGAACCGATCCGCTCAAGACGAGGGATGGTGCGAGATGGCACGCGTACGGTACGGAGCGCGCACCGAGGCCGAGATCACGGCGTCGCGCGAGAAGAGTTCCCGGCTCCCCGACATCTGGTCCACCGGCGTGGTGGCGGTCTGGGAGAGCGACCCGGACGTGGTGGCGGCGGTCCTGCCCCCGCCCCTCAAGCCCGCCGAGCGGCCCCTCGTACGGGCCAACATCAGCAAGGTCGACCTGCCCGGCTACCCCCTCGGCGCCGGCTCGGTGGCCGTCGCCGCGCAGCACGGCGGGGTCGAGGGCTGGTACCCGCTGGTCATGCCGATGACCCACGAGCGGGCGCTGATCGGCGGCCGCGAGGTCTTCGGCGAGCCGAAGAAGCTGGGCGAGGTCGACGTCGAGCGCGAGGGCCTCGTCGTACGGGCCTCCCTGGCCCGGCACGGGATCGCCTTCGTGGAGGTGCGCGGGGCGGTGGACCGCGAACTGCCGCTGCCCGAGCCCGCCGCCAAGACCGACTTCTACTTCAAGTTCCTCCCGGCGGTGGACGGTTCGGGCTTCGACGCCGAGCCGGTGCTCGTCCACGTCACCCGCAACGAGAAGGTCCGCAAGCTGGAGCACATCACCGGCGACGTGGTCCTGCGCGAGTCGATGTTCGACCCCGTCGCCGATCTCCCCGTACGCCGGATCGTGGAGATCACCATCGGCGAGAAGACCACCGACCAGAAGGGCCGCGTCGTCGAGCGGGTCAGCGCCCAGGCCCTCCTCCCGTACATCCACCAGCGCTACGACGACCCGATGCAGATCCTCGACGGCCCGCCCGAGGGGAGCGTCTGATGCGGCTCGAACCGGGACAGGTGGCCGTCGTCACCGGCGCCGCCAGTGGCATCGGCCTCGCCATGGTCCGCCGCTTCGCCGCCGAGGGGCTGAAGGTCGTCCTCGCCGACGTGGAGGAGGGCGCCCTGCACAAGGCCGCCGACGAGCTGACCGCCGACGGCGCCCAGGTGCTCGCCCGGCCCGTCGACGTCAGCGACCGCGACTCCGTGATCGCGCTGGCCGACGCCGCGTACGACGCCTTCGGCGCCGTGCACGTGCTGTGCAACAACGCGGGCGTCGGCTCCGGCGCCGAGGGCCGGATGTGGGAGCACGAGCCCAACGACTGGAAATGGGCCTTCTCCGTCAACGTCTGGGGCGTCTTCCACGGCATCCAGGCTTTCGTCCCCCGCATGATCGCGGCAGGCGGCCCCGGCCACGTCGTCAACACCTCCTCCGGCGACGGCGGCATCGCCCCGCTGCCCACCGCCTCCGTCTACGCCGTCACCAAGGCGGCCGTGGTCACCATGACCGAGTCCCTGTACGCCCACCTCAAGGCGGAACGCGCGGCCGTCGGCGCCTCCGTCCTCTTCCCCGGCCCGCACATGCTGCGTACCGGACTGTGGGAGTCGCACCGCAACCGCCCCGAGCGGTACGCGAAGGAGCGGCCGCGCAAGACCCCGTACCGCAGCCTCGACCAGTACGAGGCCGCGATGAAGCAGGCCGGCCACGAAGTGAACTTCACCCCCGTCGAGGAGGTCGCCGAGCACGTCGTCGACGGGATCCGCGCCGACCGCTTCTGGATGCTCCCGGCGAGCGAGCACAGCGACCGGCAGATCCGTGCCCGGTCGCAGTCGATGCTCGACCGCGCCAACCCCGCCTACCTGGAGAGCTTCATCCTCGACTGACTCGCCTGAGGAGAGACCGTTGACCGACAGCAGTACGTACGAAGACCCGTACCTGATCATCTCCTCCGACTGCCACGCGGGGCTGCCGACCGAGCAGTACCGCCCGTACCTCGACTCCCGCTTCCACCCCCAGTTCGACGAGTTCCTCGGCCAGCGCGACGCCCGCCGCGCCGAGGCCACGAAGCTCGGGGTCCGCAACGAGGCCTTCGCCGAGAAGTGGTTCCACGACCACGAGGAAGGCCTCAGGGGCGGCTGGGAAACGGCCCAGCGCCTGAAGGAGCTCGACGGCGACGGGGTGGCCGCCGAGGTCGTCTTCCCCGACGCCGACGCCGTGGACAGCCAGACCGCCGCGCCCTTCGGGGTGGGCCTCGGGCTCTCCGGTGACCAGGACCCCGAGCTCGGCATGGCGGGGGCGCAGGCGCACAACCGCTGGCTGGCGGAGTTCGTCTCCGAGACCCCAGAGCGGCACTGCGGGGTCGCCCTGCTGCCCATCACGGGCGAGCCGTCGAAGGTCGTCGCCGAGATCCACCGGGCCAAGGAGTCCGGGCTCGGCGCGCTGATGATCCCCGCTATGTGGGTGGACAAGGCGCCGTACCACGACCGCCGCTACGACCCGGTCTGGGCGGCCGCGGCCGAGACGCAGATGCCGATCGTCACCCACTCGGGGTCCTCGCCCCGCCACGAGTACGGCGACCACCTGGGCATCTTCGTCTCCGAGGTCACCTGGTGGCCGGCCCGCCCGCTGTGGTTCCTGCTCTGGTCCGGGGTCTTCGAGCGGCACCCGGGCCTGAAGTTCGGCGTCGCCGAATCGGGCTGCTGGTGGCTGCCGAACCAGCTGTGGTTCATGGACCGGCTCTACCTCGGCGCGCACGGCGGCAAGAAGCTGTCGCCGTTCGAGGAGCTGAGGCGCCCGCCGAGCGAGTACCTGGACCGCCAGGTGTTCGTCTGCGCGACGAACACCAAGCGGCGCGAGCTCGCGCAGCGCTACGAGATCGGCGTGGACAACATCCTGTGGGGCTCGGACTTCCCGCACCCCGAGGGGACCTGGCCGGGCACCCGGACCTGGCTGAAGAACACCTTCCACGACATCCCGGTCGGCGAGACCCGCCGGATGCTGGGGCTGGCGGCGGCGGACGTCTTCGGCTTCGACACGGACAAGCTGGCCCCGATCGCCCGCCGGATCGGCCCGACCCCGGCGGAGCTGGGCCAGCCGGCCGACCAGGCTTCCGTGGAGGCCTCTTGGTCCCGCTCGCGGGAGACGGGCCGCCACTGGCTGACGGGCCAGGACTTCCCCGTCCTGGGGGTGTCCTGATGGCAGACCGCTACACGGTCATCTCGGCGGACTGCCACGCGGGCGCCGACCTGCTGGACTACAAGCCGTACCTGGAGAAGCGGTACCACGAGGAGTTCGACGCCTGGGCCGCCACGTACGTGAACCCGTACGAGGACCTCCTCGCGGACACCGCGGACCGCAACTGGAACTCCGCGCGCCGGCTGTCCGAGCTCGAGGCGGACGGCATCGTGGCCGAGGTGCTCTTCCCGAACACGATCCCGCCGTTCTTCCCCAAGGCCTCGCTGATGGCCCAGCCTCCGACGGCCGCGGAGTACGCGATGCGCTGGGCGGGGCTCCAGGCCCACAACCGCTGGCTGGCGGACTTCTGCGCGGACGCACCGGGCCGGCGGGCGGGCGTGGTCCAGATCCTGCTGAACGACGTGGACGCGGCGGTGAAGGAGATCCGCCGCACGAGGGAGGCCGGCCTGACGGGGGGCATCCTGCTGCCCGGCGTCCCGCCCGGCTCGTCGGTCCCCGAGCTGTACTCGGCCGCGTACGACCCGATCTGGGCGGTGTGCGACGAGCTGGACGTACCGGTCAACCACCACGGCGGCTCGGCGTCCCCGCCGCTCGGCGACGAACCGGCCGCCCGGGCCGTCTTCATGGTCGAGACGACCTGGTTCTCGCACCGCGCCCTGTGGCACCTCATCTTCGGCGGGGCCTTCCGCCGCCACCCCGGCCTGAAGCTGGTCCTGACGGAGCAGGGCTCAGGCTGGATCCCGGCGGTCATGGAGATGCTGGACTACTACCACGGCCGCCTGGTGAACGCGGCTGCCAGGGCGGCCACGGCGGAGTCCAAGTTCGGCGCGGGCCTGGCGGAGTCCATGGGCAAGGGCCCGAGCGAGGTCTGGCGGGACAACTGCTTCGTGGGGGCCAGCTTCATGCGCCCCCACGAGGTCCCGCTGCGGGACCGGATCGGTCTCGACAAGATCATGTGGGGCAGCGACTACCCCCACGACGAGGGCACCACCCCGTTCTCCCGCGAGGGCCTGCGCATCGCGTACGCGGGCCTCCCGCAGGACGAGGTCGCCGCGATGGTCGGCGGCAACGCGGCCCGCGTGTACGGCTTCGACCTGGCGTTGCTGGACCCGCTGGCGGCGAAGCACGGGCCGCTGGTCTCGGAGATCGCCGAGCCGTTGACGCAGATCCCGCCCGAGGCCACCAGCCCGGCCTTCGCCCGAGGGGGCTCGGTCCGGGTCTGGTGAGCCCCGGTTTCCGCCCGGGGCGGCTCAGCTCTTGTAGACGAGCCGCTCCGGCGGGATCCGCTCGGTGCCGACCACGCTCGTGCGCCGGTCCACCTCGATGACCAGCCCGTCCACGTCCGCGAACGGAGAGAGGTCCAGCGTTCCGAGGCACTCGCGCAGGACGAGCAGCCGCAGCCCGGGCAGCTCGGTCAGCGGCTCCAGCGTCCCCTCGAACACGCACCTGATCAGCACGAGTTCGGTCAGGTGCCGATACGGCACGAGAGCCGCGACCGACACGGGTGCGGCGTGCCGGATCTGCAGGGAGGCGAGCCCCGGCAGCGGGAGCGAGCGGACCAGCTGCCGGTACTGCAGGCTGCCCGCGATCGTCAGGTCCCTCACCCCCGGCCACCGCTCGATCCCGTCGAGGGTCATCCTGCGGACGCCCTGCCACAGGGCCAGGGACGTCAGCCCCTCGGCCGCCGGGACGTCCCCGATCCACCGCTGTGCCGGCTCGAAGCTGATGACCAGGGACTTGAGCCCGTCGACCGCCGCCAGCGGGGCCAGCGAGAGACCCTCCCGCAGGTAGCCGAAGGCCAGGCTGTCCGCCGCCAGCTCGGCGACCGCCTCGATGCCCGTGACCTCCGGGCAGTCCAGCACGCCGAGGTGCCGCAGCGTCGGATGGCCGGCCAGTGGTGCGAGATCGGTCAGGCTCGGATTGCGGTGCATGACCAGCCACTCCAGGTCCCGCCGCCCGGAGATCTCCGCGGGGACGGCGCCGTTCCACGTGAGGTGGACCCGCCGTATGTGGGGCATCCGGCCGAGCACGGCCAGCTGCTCCTGCGTGCGCACGTGCAGGTGCCCGACGCGCACGGGGGCGTCGGCCAGGACCGCGTCCGCGTAGGCGTCGGTGGGGAACCGCCCCCAGGAGTCGGACAGCTCGTGGACCACGTCGTAGCGGTCGTCCCTGCGGAAACCGGCGATGACCTGGAGCGCCCGCTCCCCACCGACCAGCGCGGCCGTACGGACGACGGCGGCGGCCTGCTGCTCGCCCAGGCCCGTCGGTCCGGGCAGCAGCTCCAGGACCAGCTCGCCCGCCTTGGCCAGCTCCTCGGCCTGCCCCACGGAGTGCGGCGGCAGCAGGTGCGCCGTACGCGCCTGAACCTCGTGCCAGACCGCGGGGTCCAGTTCCGGTGCGTGCTCCAGGCACGCCGCGGCCAGCAGGACCAGCCGGCTGTTGTCCCGCTTGATCTTGTCGGCCCGCCGCAGGAGCTGCCGCAGCAGGCGTGCGCGCTCGTCGGGGCGGGCGTGCCCGACCGCCATGCGGACCACGTCCTCCCACGCGTCCTCGTGGGCGTTGCCCACCAGCACGCCGAAGTCACGCGCCTCCACGGCCGCCTTGGCCCCCAGGTAGTCCTGGAAGGTGCGGTGCACGAAGTGGACCGAGCCGGGCACCGGCTCCCGGAGCAGCCCGCTGCGTATCAGCAGGTGGCGGAACACCTGCCCGGCGCCGGCCTGCGCCCGTACCTGGGGCATGGCGCCGAGCCACTCGCCCACCATCTCCTCGGCCTCCGTGCAGGACGCCTCCACCTGGCCGTTGCGGATGAGCCAGTACGCGAGCCGCTGCAGCAGCAGGGTCTGCTCGTCCCTGCTGAGGTACACGCCCTCGACACCGGAGATGTCCCGCTCGGTGTCCCGGCGCACGAGGAGCATGTCCAGGGCGGCGTCGTACAGTTCCTTGCGCGCCCTCGGCAGGTGCATGTGGCGGTCCCGGTTCAGGGCGCACAGCAAGGCGCACATGAGGGGGTTCGAGGCCAGCCATCCGAGGTCCCGGCGGGAGCCGACGGACTGGATCAGCGCTTTCTCGTACCGGTCCAGGCTCTCCCGCTCCTCCTCGGAGCCGCACTCGGCCCGGGCGGAGTCGTGCCAGTGGGTGATGAACGCGCTGACGTCGGCACGCTCCATCGGCAGCAGGGAGAGGAGGGAGAAGGCCTGCCCGGTCAGCCAGTCCTCCGGGACCGCAGACGGACGGGTGGTCACCACGTAGCGGGCCCGGGGATAGGCGGCGAGCAGGGATCTGAGCCACTCCTCCGTGCGGTTGCGGAGTTTGGACGGCACCTCGTCGACGCCGTCGACCAGGACGAGTGCCCGTCCTTCGGACAGCAGGTTCTCGACCCATCCGTCCGGGGCCCGCAGCGGCACGCCCGAGGCGCGCAGCCAGTTCTCCGGCATCGGCAGGCCCTCGGGCGAGTTGAACGAGCGCAGCCGCAGGACGAAGGGGACGAGCGCGTTCCAGTGGCGCAGGCCGAGCCGGAAGCTGCGTCTCGCCGCATTCAGGGCCAGCCACTGCACCAGGGTGCTCTTGCCCGAACCCGCGGGGCCGCACAGCAGTACCCGCTCGGAAGCACTCAGCGCCGACTCGGCCTTCATCGCCGAGTGGCGGCCCGGCTCCTCCAGCAGCTGCTCGCCCGTCACCGCGAGGCTGATGTAGGCCAGGTCCAGCGGCCACTCCTGGCGGGCATGGCCGAGGGTCAGGCCGAACAGCTGCAGGCGGCTGTGGGTTTCGGCGACGTAGCGCGCGTACTGCTCCTCGAAGGCGTAGGCCGCACCGTCCGTGCGTTCCTTCATCCGCTCCACCGCACGCGCCAGCTCGCCGCTGCGGCGGATCAGTTCCACGTCCGCGCGCGCACCGAAGCCCGGCAGGGTCGTCACGTACTCCACCGCGTGCACGCAGCACAGCCGGACCAGGTCGCGGTAGAGGGCCTCGGCCGGTTCGCTCAGGCCCGAGGCCGCGGGAACCGCAGCCGCCAGCAACGCAGGGTCCAGGTCCGCCGCGAAGAGGGACTGCGCATCCAGCGGGCCCAGCGCCGCGAAGGCGTCGCCCACCGCGTCCAGCGCCGCAAGGCGCTCGTGTTCCGGCAGGCCGCGCGTGGCCTCGGCCAGCCTGCTCGCCAGGGTCTCGGCCAGGCGGCGCACCTCCGCGGCCCCCAGCTCCGCCGGCCGGCGCCAGCGCGGGGCCGGGGCGGCCGGATCCACCGCCAGCCCGGCCCCCGGGGACCGGCTCAGCAGGGCCTTCACCAGGGCCCCCGCCGCCGTACCCGCCACCCGTAAGAGAACCGTCTCGAAGCCCGTCATCCCCTGCCCTCCCCTTGGCTCGGACATCATCGCGTGAACCGCCGGTAACCCCGATGGATACCGATCGGTAACAACCCCTAGCGGCGCCCCCGAACCCGCTCTATGGTGCGGGCATGCCGAACCTGCCCGATGTCGTGCTGTGGTCCATACCCGCCTTCGTGCTGCTCACCGTCATCGAGGTGGTGAGCTACCGGCTCCATCCCGACGAGGACGCCGCCGGCTACGACGCCAAGGACGCGGCGACGAGCGTCGCCATGGGCCTCGGCAGCATCGGCTTCGACCTGCTCTGGAAGCTCCCGGTCGTCGCGGTCTTCACGGCGGTCTACGAACTGACCCCGCTGCGCGTGCCCTTCCTGTGGTGGACCGCGCTGCTGATGCTGCTGGTCCAGGACTTCCTCTACTACTGGCAGCACCGGCTCCACCACGTCATCCGCATCCTGTGGGCGTGCCACGTGGTCCACCACAGCAGCCGGAACTTCAACCTCACCACCGCCCTGCGCCAGCCCTGGACCAGCGCCACCACCTGGTGGTTCTACCTGCCGATGGTCGCCCTCGGCGTGCATCCGGCCGCGATCCCGTTCTGCTACGGCATCAACCTGCTCTACCAGTTCTGGGTCCACACCGAGCGCATCGGCAAGCTGCCGCGGGCCTACGAGTACGTCTTCAACACCCCCTCCCACCACCGCGTCCACCACGCCTCCCAGGGCGGCTACCTGGACCGCAACTTCGGCGGGATCCTGATCATCTGGGACCGGATGTTCGGCTCCTGGGTGGGCGAGACCGACAAGCCCGTCTACGGGCTCACCAAGAACATCGGCACCTACAACCCGCTCCGGGTCGCGACCCACGAGTACGCGGCCATCGCCCGCGACGTCCGCGCCGCCGCCGGCTGGCGCGAGCGCGCCGGACGCGTCTTCCGCGGCCCCGGCTGGCAGCCCGCCGCCCCGGCCGCCCCTGCTGCAACCGCCCCGGCCGCCCCCGCCGCAACCGCGACGGCCGCCCCCGCCCCCGCCCCCGCGGCCGCCTCCGAGGCCGCGGCACCCGCCGCCGAACCGGCCGCCGTACAGGCCGCCGTACAGGAGACCACCGCGTGAGCACCGCAGAGTCCACCGGCCGACCCGGCCCGTCCTGGGCCGCCGACCGGGCTGTGCCCGGCCGGGACCGGCTCGGCCGCACCGCCCTCGCGTCCTTCGCCGTGGCCGCCGCCGCCGACCTCGGGTCCCTGCTGGCCGACTGGCACCTCGGGCACGTCATCGCCAAGCCGCTGCTGATGCCGCTGCTCGGCGGGTACGTGATCACGCGCGGCGCGCCCCGCCTGCTGGTCGCCGCCCTGCTGTTCGGCTGGGGCGGGGACCTGGCCCTGCTCTTCGACGCCGAGGCGGCCTTCCTCGTCGGCATGGGCTCCTTCGCCGTCGGGCACGTCTGCTACCTCGTCCTGTTCGGCAAGCGGCCCGCGAACGCGCTGCTCGGGGGCGCCTACGCCCTGGCCCTCCTCGGTACCGTCGCCCTGCTGTGGTCCGATCTGCCCGTGGACCTGCGGATCCCCGTGGCCGGCTACAGCCTGCTGCTGACCGCGATGGCCTTCCGCTCCAGCGCCCTCGGCCTGCGGGCCGGCATCGGCGGTGCGCTGTTCCTGCTGTCCGACACCCTCATCGCCACCGGCGTCGCCGAATGGCCCCAGCTGCCCCGCCCCGACTTCTGGATCATGGCCACCTACCTGGCCGCCCAGTACCTGCTGGCCACCGGCGCCACCACCCGCGAGGCAGGCGTACCGTAGGACGGTCATCAGTCGTACAAGGCTGAACAACCCCGAGCCGGAGGACTGCACCACCATGCGCGCCACCGTCATCCACGCCCCGCACGACATCCGCGTGGAGGAGGTGCCCGACGCTGCGATCCAGCGCCCCGAGGACGCCGTCGTCCGCGTCCTGCGTGCCTGCATCTGCGGCAGCGACCTGTGGGCCTACCGCGGCGAGGCCGCGCGCCAGCCCGGCCAGCGGATCGGCCACGAGTTCCTCGGCGTCGTCGAGGAGACCGGCTCGGCCGTGTCCGGCCTGAAGGCCGGCGACCTCGTCGTCGCCCCCTTCATGTGGTCCGACGGCACCTGCGACTACTGCTCCGAGGGCCTGTACACCTCCTGCGTGCACGGCGGCTTCTGGGGCTCCGTCGGCTTCGACGGCGGCCAGGGCGAGGCCGTCCGCGTCCCGCACGCCGACGGCACCCTCGTGAAGCTGCCCGCCGCGGCCCTCTCCGACGACCACCTGCTCACCGGGCTGCTGGCGCTGTCCGACGTCATGGGCACCGGGCACCACGCAGCCCTGGGCGCGGGCGTCCGCAAGGGCTCCACCGTGGCCGTCGTCGGCGACGGCGCAGTCGGCCTGTGCGGAGTCCTCGCCGCGAAGCGCCTCGGCGCCGACCGGATCATCGCGCTGGGCCGCCACGCCGTCCGTACGGACATCGCCAAGCTGTTCGGGGCCACCGACGTCGTCGCCGAGCGCGGCGAGGCCGCCGAGGCCGCCGTGCGCGAGCTGACCGGCGGCCAGGGTGCGCACGCGGTCATCGAGGCCGTGGGCACCGAGCAGTCCATGCGCACCGCCGTGAACATCACCCGCGACGGCGGGGCCATCGGCTACGTCGGCGTCCCGCACGGCAGCGGCACCGGCCTCGACCTCGGCGTGATGTTCGACCGCAACATCAGCCTGCGCGGCGGCGTCGCGCCGGTGCGCGCGTACATCCCGGAGCTGCTGGAGGACGTGCTGAGCGGCGCGATCGACCCGGCGCCCGTCTTCGACCGGGCCGTGTCCCTGGACGAGGTCCCGGACGGCTACCGCGCGATGGACGACCGCAGCGCGCTGAAGGTGCTCATCAAGCCCTGACGGGCCGGTGACGACGGGAAGGGCCGGCCCGGGGGAATCCCCGGGCCGGCCCTTCCGTCCGTCCGAGCGCTCGAGCGGTGAAGCGTCCAAGCGATGAGGCGTTCCGAGCTGCTACTTCACGGCCTTCAGCGCGTCCACCACGCCGTAGCCGTAGTAGCCGGTCTGGCCCCACTTGCTCTGGCAGGTGGCGGCGTCGACCAGCGCGCCCGTCGCGTCGTAGACCTTCTCCGGGCAGGCCGCCTTCGTGGCCTGGGCCTTCAGCATGGCCTGGAGCTGCGACGGCGTGGCCGACGGGTGCGCGCTCTTGAGCAGCGCCGCCACGCCCGCGACGTGCGGTCCGGCCATCGAGGTGCCCTGCTTGTAGCCGTAGCCGCCGCCCGGCAGGGTGGACAGCACACGGCCGTTGGCGTCCGGCGTGGCCGGGACCTGCCACTTGTCGCCGCCGGGGGCGGCGACGTCGACCACGCCCAGCCCGTAGCTGGAGTAGTACGACTTGAAGCCCTTGTCGCCGGTCGCGCTCACCGTGACCACACCCGGGAGCTGGGTGGGCAGGTCCAGGCAGACGTGCGGGTCGATCGTGCGCGGGACCGGGGTGCCGTCGTCCGGGCTCGTGTCGTCGACGATCGCGTTCGACGCCAGGTCGTGGTTCGAGTTGCCGGCCGAGGCCACGCTGAGCACGCCCTTGCGCTCGGCGTACTTCGTCGCCCGGCCGAGGGCCTCCACCAGCGCCTTCTGGTCGTCGTCCGCCTTGCAGTTGTAGAGCCACGGGTCGACGTAGTAGCTGTTGTTGGTCACCTCGATCCCCTTCTCGGCGGCGAACATGAAGCCGCAGACGACCGCCTCGGTGAAGAACAGGCTGGTGCCCGGCTCGCTCACCTTGATCGCGGCGACCTGCACGCCCGGCGCGACGCCCGAGATGCCGACGCCGTTGCGCGCGGCCGCGATGGTGCCGGCCACGTGCGTGCCGTGGTCGCTGCCGTCGGCGTACGGGCGCCACGCGCCCTCGGTGGTGTCCGCGACGCCGCCGACGCAGTTGGCCGACTGGCCCTTGGAGAAGTTCGCCGCGAGATCCGGGTGGGTGTCGTCGACACCCGTGTCGATGACGCCCACCGTGACGTCCCGGCTGCCATCGTTGATCTTGTGCGCCTGGTCGGCCTTGATCGCCCGCAGGTCCCACTGGTTGGGCTCCAGCGGCTCCTGACCGTCCGTAGCGGCCGATGCCGCCTTTGCGGCGTCCGCGGTGCTCAGCTTCTGCGTCGTGCCCTCCTCGGTGGTCTGCACCGGCTGGAGGGGGGCCGTCCGGGTGGCACCGACCGACACGAACAGGCCGCGCTGCGCACGCAGCTGCTTGGCGAAGTCCGGGTTCTGGGAGTGTGCGACGACGACCCCGATCTGCTCATAGGACGTCACCACCGTTCCGCCGGCCCGCTCGATGGCCTTCTGCGCGGCCTTCACCGTGGCGTACGTGTTCAGGTTCGCGACGTACGACAGCTTGGGGCCGGTGGTGTCGGGCTTCGCCGCGGCCGCCGTACCCGCCGTATTGCCCAGCGGGGCGGCGGAGGCCGCGACCGAGGGCAGGAAGGCGAGCGAGGCGGTGAGCGCCAGGCCGACCGGTACGGCAATGCGCCGGCGGCCAGGTCCCAGATGAGCCATGGGTTCTCCACATCATCCGTGAAAGAGCCGTCCGCGCGTGGTCGCGCAGGACGACGGGTTCATGACAGGTGAACCTAGTGCCGCCGTTCGTCTTTGCGCCATCAGTTCGAGAAATCAGTTTCGGAAGAATCAACGGGTGTTGAACCGTCCCGCCGCGCCGGCCGTGCCGTTGGGCAGGGGGACTCAGCGCCACCGTCCCCCCACACGGAGGTTGTTTTGTCCGTCGTCCCCACCGCACCCGCGTCACAAGGAGAACCCCCCGTGACCACCGAAGCAGCGCCGCCGCACGGCAGCGCGGGAACACCCACGGCGAGTCCCACGGCCGAAGAGTTCACAGCCGTCCAGCAGAGCGCCGAATTCGCCGAACTGCGCAGTTCCTACCGCTCTTTCGCCTTCCCGCTCACCGTGGCCTTCATCGCCTGGTACCTGCTCTACGTCCTGCTGTCCAGCTACGCCGGCGGCTTCATGGGGACCAAGCTCTTCGGCAACATCAACGTCGCCCTCGTGCTCGGCCTCGCCCAGTTCGCGACGACCTTCCTCATCGCCTGGCTGTACTCCCGGCACGCCGCCTCGAAGCTCGACCCCAAGGGTGCGGCGATCAAGGCGCGAATGGAGGCCGGCGAATGAGAGACACCCTCGCCCTCCGGCTCGCGGCGAACACCGCCGCCGGGGCCACCGAGCACCGGCCGCTGATCATCACCCTGTTCGGGCTGTTCGTCGTCGCCACCCTCATCATCACCATCTGGGCCGGCCGCCAGACCAAGGGCGCCGCCGACTTCTACGCGGGCGGCCGCCAGTTCACCGGCTTCCAGAACGGCCTCGCCATCTCCGGCGACTACATGTCCGCCGCGTCGTTCCTCGGCATCGCCGGCGCCATCGCGCTCTTCGGCTACGACGGCTTCCTCTACTCCATCGGCTTCCTCGTGGCCTGGCTGGTCGCCCTGCTGCTCGTCGCCGAGCCGCTGCGCAACTCCGGCCGCTACACGATGGGCGACGTCCTCGCGTTCCGGATGCGCCAGCGGCCCGTCCGCACCGCCGCCGGCACCTCGACCATCGTCGTCTCGATCTTCTACCTGCTCGCCCAGATGGCCGGCGCCGGCGTGCTCGTCTCGCTGCTCCTCGGCATCACCAGCGACGGAGGCAAGGTCGCCGTCGTCGCGCTGGTCGGCGTACTGATGATCCTCTACGTCACGATCGGCGGCATGAAGGGCACCACCTGGGTCCAGATGATCAAGGCCGTGCTGCTCATCGCAGGCGCCCTGCTCATCACCTTCCTGGTGCTGCTGAAGTTCAACTTCAACATCTCCGACCTGCTGGGCAAGGCGGCCGAGAACAGCGGCCAGGGCACCAAGTTCCTGGAGCCCGGTCTCAAGTACGGCAAGGACGCGACGACGAAGCTGGACTTCATCTCGCTCGGCATCGCCCTGGTCCTCGGCACCGCCGGCCTGCCGCACATCCTGATCCGCTTCTACACGGTTCCCACGGCCAAGGCCGCCCGCAAGTCCGTGAACTGGGCCATCGGCATCATCGGCGCCTTCTACCTGATGACCATCGCCCTCGGCTTCGGCGCCGCAGCCCTGCTCAAGCGCACCGACATCATCGCCTCCAACAAGGCCGGAAACACCGCGGCCCCGCTGGTCGCCCAGGAACTCGGCGGCGGCGCGGGCTCCACCGGCGGCGCCGTCCTGCTCGCCGTGATCTCCGCGGTCGCGTTCGCCACCATCCTCGCGGTGGTGGCCGGGCTCACCCTCGCCTCCTCCTCGTCCTTCGCCCACGACCTGTACGTGAACGTCATCCGCAAGGGCAAGGCCACCGAACAGGAGGAGGTCCGGGCCGCCCGCTGGTCCACGGTCGTGATCGGCGCCGTCGCCATCGGCCTCGGGGCCCTGGCCCGCGACCTCAACGTCGCCGGCCTCGTCGCCCTCGCCTTCGCGGTCGCCGCCTCCGCCAATCTGCCGACCATCCTGTACAGCCTCTTCTGGAAGCGGTTCAGCACCCGGGGTGCGCTCTGGTCGATCTACGGCGGCCTCGTCTCCGCGGTCGTCCTGGTGCTCTTCTCGCCGGTCGTCTCCGGAAAGCCCACCTCGATGTTCAAGGACGCCGACTTCTACTGGTTCCCCCTGGAGAACCCGGGCATCGTCTCCATCCCGCTCGGCTTCCTGCTGGGCTGGCTGGGAACCGTCCTGTCGAAGGAGAAGGCCGACCCCCAGAAGTTCGCGGAACTCGAGGTGCGCTCCCTTACCGGAACGGGCGCGCACTGAGACCGTGCTCCTGTGACATGGGCCGGACACACAGCGTGGCCGCGTCGTACTTCCCTACGACGCGGCCACGCCGCGTCTCGTTCATTTGGGCATCCCTACGCCGCACACGCGTCGCGTAGGCTCGATTACGGCGCCAGGCGTTTCTCCGAGGTGGCGCGAACCTCTACGAACCGGACAGGGGAGGGGGCCTGAATGCTTCTCGACACTTATGGCCGCGTGGCCACTGACCTGCGCGTCTCACTCACCGACCGGTGCAACCTGCGGTGCACGTACTGCATGCCCGAGGAGGGTCTGCAGTGGCTCGGGAAATCGGACCTGCTGAGCGACGACGAGATCGTCCGGCTGATCCGGATCGCCGTCACGCAGCTCGGGATCACCGAGGTCCGCTTCACCGGCGGCGAGCCGCTGCTCCGCCCCGGCCTGGTCGGGATCGTCGAGCAGTGCGCGGCCCTGGAGCCCCGCCCCAAGATGTCCCTGACCACCAACGGCATCGGCCTCAAGCGCACCGCACAGGCGCTCAAGGCCGCCGGCCTGGACCGCGTGAACGTTTCGCTGGACACCCTGCGGCCCGAGGTCTTCAAGACCCTCACCCGGCGTGACCGGCACCGCGACGTCCTCGACGGCATGGCCGCCGCCCGCGAGGCCGGTCTGACCCCCGTCAAGGTCAACGCCGTCCTGATGCCCGGCCTGAACGACGACGAGGCCCCCGACCTGCTCGCCTGGGCCGTGGAGAACGAGTACGAGCTCCGCTTCATCGAGCAGATGCCGCTCGACGCCCAGCACGGCTGGAAGCGCGACGGCATGATCACCGCCGGGGACATCCTCGCGTCGCTGCGCACCCGCTTCGCGCTCACCGAGGAAGGCGCCGAGGAGCGCGGCTCCGCCCCGGCCGAGCGCTGGCTGGTCGACGGCGGCCCGGCCACCGTCGGCGTGATCGCCTCGGTGACCAGGCCCTTCTGCAGCGCCTGCGACCGCACCCGGCTCACCGCCGACGGCCAGGTCCGTACGTGCCTCTTCGCCACCGAGGAGTCGGACCTGCGCGCAGCCCTGCGCTCCGGCGCCCCGGACGAGGAGATCGCCCGCCTGTGGAAGGTGGCGATGTGGGGCAAGAAGGCCGGGTCCGGTCTCGACGACCCGTCCTTCCTGCAGCCCGACCGCCCGATGTCCGCGATCGGCGGCTGAGGGCCCCGGCCCGGGCGCCTCGAGGCGCCCGGGCGGTCAGAGCCGCTCAGAGCCCTCCGGCTGGACCCACTCGTCGAGCTTCACGACGTCCTTGAGGAAACCGCGGACCCCCAGGAACTGGGAGAGGTGTTCGCGGTGTTCCCCGCACGCCAGCCAGGTCTTGCGGCGCTCCGGGGTGTGCAGCTTCGGGTTGTTCCACGCCAGGACCCAGACGGCCGCGTCGCGGCAGCCCTTGGCCGAACAGGTGGGCGCGTCCACGGAAGGCGTGGAGCCGGCGGATTCGGGGGAGTCAGGGGAGTTCACGCCTCAACCCTACAAACCCCTGTCACGGAAAGGCGACGCCGAGCAGCCACGGGGGGAGCTGCCCGGCGTCGGTCCGTCGCTCCGACGGGGGATGCGGAGCGCGTAGGCAGTATGTCACGCAGGACCCGGTGCGGTGCACCGGAACTTCATGATTGATCTGAGCTTTTATTGAGGTTTCCCGTGTTCAGTGCCGGACGCACAGGTGACGGGATGAAGTGCGAGGGCAGCGAGGGGGTCGATTCGCGCCCCGCGTTGGCGATGACCACGGCCACGTACGGCAGCAGCGCGCCCGCGATGAGCGTCACGATCGCCACATGACGTTCCACGTTCCACAGGATCACCGTCGCCAGGACCGACAGAGTCCTGATCGACATCGAGATGACGTACCGGCGCTGCCGTCCCCGTACGTCCTCGTCGAGGCCCATCCGGGCTCCGGTGATCCGGAAGACCTCGGCCCCGTTCCGCTTCTTCCGCTCCACGCTCCACCGCCCGATCCGCCGGCCGGACACTCCCCGGTCCGGATCCTCCCACCGTACGCCGCCGGTCCCGTGGCGAGGAGAGGGGGTGTCCCCCGAACGGGGCCGTCCGAAATGCGCAGTACGCCGGACGGGTTGAGACTGGGCCCACATGCGCACAACGCGCCACGAGGAGGCTCGACATGTCATGGTTGTGGGCGATCATCGTCGGTTTCGTGCTGGGCCTCATAGCCCGCGCCGTCCTGCCGGGCAAGCAGCATCAGCCCCTCTGGCTGACCACCCTGTTCGGCATCGCCGGCGCCGTCCTCGGCAACGCCGTCGCGGTGTGGATCGGCGTCGGGGAGACCAAGGGCATCGACTGGACCCGCCACCTGCTGCAACTTGCCGGAGCGGTGCTGATCGTGGCTCTCGGTGAAATGGTCTACAAATCGCTCAAGGGCGGCAGCAAGCAGATGACCTGAGGGCGGCACGACGGAGGGGCCGGCCGGACGTGGTGTCCGCACCGGCCCCTCCGCCGCGCTCGGGTGTCAGGCCCCGGGCGTCAGCCCGTGACCTCGACCGCCGCCAGGTTCTTCTTGCCGCGGCGCAGCACCAGCCAGCGCCCGTGCAGCAGGTCCTCCTTGGCGGGGACCGCGTCCTCGGCGGTGACCTTCGCGTTGTTCACGTAGGCACCGCCCTCCTTCACGGTCCGGCGGCCGGCCGACTTGCTCGCCACCAGCCCGGTCTCCGCGAACAGGTCGACCACCAGGCCGGCCTCGGCGACCTTCGCGTGCGGCAGCTCGGACAGGGCCGCGGCCAGCGTGGCCTCGTCCAGGTCCGCCAGCTCGCCCTGGCCGAACAGCGCCTTCGACGCGGCGATCACGGCCGCGCACTGGTCGGCGCCGTGCACCAGGGCGGTCAGCTCCTGCGCCAGTGCCTTCTGGGCGGCGCGCGCCTGCGGCCGCTCGGCCGTCTGCGCCTCGAGCTCCGCCAGCTCCTCGCGGGACTTGAAGGAGAGGATCCGCATGTAGGTGGAGATGTCCCGGTCGTCCACGTTCAGCCAGAACTGGTAGAACGCGTACGGGGTGGTCATCTCCGGGTCCAGCCAGACGGCCCCGCCCTCGGTCTTGCCGAACTTGGTGCCGTCCGCCTTGACCATCAGCGGGGTCGCCAGCGCGTGCACCTGCGCGTGCGGCTCCAGGCGGTGGATCAGGTCGAGACCGGCCGTCAGGTTGCCCCACTGGTCGGACCCGCCCTGCTGCAGGGTGCAGCCGTAGCGCCGGTACAGCTCCAGGAAGTCCATGCCCTGGAGCAGCTGGTAGCTGAACTCGGTGTAGCTGATGCCCTGGTCGGACTCCAGCCGCCTGGCGACCGAGTCCTTCGTCAGCATCTTGTTGACGCGGAAGTGCTTGCCGATGTCCCTGAGGAACTCGATGGCGGACAGGCCCGCCGTCCAGTCCAGGTTGTTCACCATGACCGCCGCGTTCTCGCCCTCGAAGGACAGGTACGGCTCGATCTGGGCGCGCAGCCGGCCCACCCAGTTGGCGACGGTCTCCGGGTCGTTCAGCGTCCGCTCGGCGGTCGGCCGCGGGTCGCCGATCTGCCCGGTGGCCCCGCCGACCAGCGCCAGCGGCCGGTGCCCGGCCTGCTGGAGCCGGCGTACGGTCAGCACCTGTACGAGGTGTCCCACGTGCAGCGAGGCAGCCGTCGGGTCGAAGCCGCAATAGAAGGTGACCGGACCGTCCGCGAACGCCTTGCGCAGCGCTTCTTCGTCGGTGGACAGGGCGAACAGCCCGCGCCACTTCAACTCGTCGACGATGTCCGTCACGGTTTCTCGACTCCTTCGAATGGTTTGCGTCGCGCCAAGGATTCAGTCTAGGTGGATCAGACGCCCTTGCTGACCGAGCTCATGTTGAAATCCGGGATCCGCAGCGCGGGCATCGCGGCCCGGGTGAACCAGTCGCTCCACTCGCGCGGCAGGGTCTTCTCGGTCCGGCCCGCCTCCGAAGCCCGCGACAGCAGGTCCACCGGCGACTCGTTGAACCGGAAGTTGTTCACCTCGCCGACGACCTGGCCGTTCTCCACCAGGTACACGCCGTCCCGGGTCAGACCCGTGAGCAGCAGCGTCGCCGGGTCGACCTCGCGGATGTACCAGAGGCAGGTCAGCAGCAGGCCCCGCTCGGTGGCCGCCACCATCTCCTCCAGCGACTTGTCTCCGCCGCCGTCGAGGATCAGGTTCCCGAAGCCGGGCGAGACCGGCATCCCGGTCATGGCCGCGCTGTGCCGGGTCGTGGTCAGCCGGGCCAGCTGCCCGTCGCGGATCCACTCGGTCGCCGGGACCGGCAGGCCGTTGTCGAAGACCGAGGCGTCGTCGCCCGAGCTGTGCGCGATCACGAACGGCGCGGACTCCAGGCCCGGCGCGTTCGGGTCGCTGCGCAGCGTCAGCGGCAGCTCGGACAGCTTCTCGCCGAGCCGGGTGCCGCCGCCGGGCTTGGAGAAGACCGTCCGGCCCTCCACCGCGTCCCGGGCCGCCGCGGACCACATCTGGTAGATCAGCAGGTCGGCCACGGCCGTCGGCGGCAGCAGGGTCTCGTACCGGCCGGCGGGCAGGTCGAAGCGCCGCTCCGCCCAGCCCAGGCGGACGGCCAGCTCCGCGTCCAGCACGGTCGGGTCCACGTCCTTGAAGTCCCGGGTGGAGCGGCCGGCCCAGGCCGAGCGCTGCCGGTCCGGGGACTTCGCATTGAGCTCCAGGGTCCCGTTCGGCTGGTCGTGGCGCAGCCGCAGCCCGGTCGAGGTGCCGACGTACGTGGAGACCAGCTCGTGGTTGGCGAAGCCGTACAGCTCCCGGCCGCCCGCGCGGGCCCGGGCGAAGGCCTCGCCCAGGGCCGGGGCGAAGTCCGCGAACACCGCCGAGCTCGTCTCGGCCGGGGCGTCGGTGAAGTCCGGCGAGGACGGGGTGCCGGTGACCAGCGGCTGGGCGTCCTCCGCCGGGCCCGCGCCCCGTGCGGCGGCCTCGGCGGCCCGGACCAGCGGCTCCAGGTCCGCGGTGGTCACGGCGGAGCGCGACACGACCCCCGAGGCCGTGCCCTCCTTGCCGTCGACCGTCGCGATGACCGTCAGGGTCCGGCCGCGGGTGACGCCGTTGGTGGTGAGCGCGTTGCCCGCCCAGCGCAGATTGGCCGTCGACTCCTCGTCGGCGATGACGACGCAGCCGTCGGCGGTGGACAGCTCCAGCGCGCGCTCGACGATCTCGTGGGGACTCGTACGGCTCATCGGCCGGCCTCCTGCGTGGTGTTCAGGATGTTCACGTCGCGGAACAGCGCGGACGGGCAGCCGTGCGAGACCGCCGCGACCTGGCCCGGCTGGGCCTTGCCGCAGTTGAAGGCGCCGCCCAGCACATACGTCTGCGGCCCGCCGACCTTCTCCATAGAGCCCCAGAAATCGGTGGTCGTGGCCTGGTAGGCGACGTCGCGCAGCTGCCCGGCCAGCCTGCCGTTCTCGATCCGGAAGAACCGCTGCCCGGTGAACTGGAAGTTGTAGCGCTGCATGTCGATCGACCAGGAGCGGTCGCCGACGACGTAGATGCCGCGCTCCACCCCGCCGATCAGGTCCTCGGTGGACAGCCCGCCCGGATCCGGCTTGAGCGAGACGTTCGCCATCCGCTGGACGGGCACGTGCCCGGGGGAGTCGGCGAAGGCGCAGCCGTTGGAGCGGCCCAGGTCGGTGAGCTTCGCGATCCGCCGGTCCAGCTGGTAGCCGACCAGGGTGCCGTCCTTGACCAGGTCCCAGCTCTGGGCCTGGACGCCCTCGTCGTCGAAGCCGACGGTGGCGAGCCCGTGCTCGGCGGTGCGGTCACCGGTCACGTTCATGATCGAGGAGCCGTACTTGAGCGTGCCGAGCTGGTCGAACGTCGCGAAGGAGGTCCCCGCGTACGCCGCCTCGTAGCCCAGCGCCCGGTCGAGCTCGGTGGCGTGGCCGATGGACTCGTGGATGGTGAGCCACAGGTTCGACGGGTCCACGACCAGGTCGTAGCGCCCGGCCTCGACGCTCGGCGCCCGCATCTTCTCGGCGAGCAGTACGGGGATCTGCTCCAGCTCGGCATCCCAGTCCCAGCCGGTGCCGGTCAGGTATTCCCAGCCGCGCCCGGCCGGCGGGGCGATGGTGCGCATCGAGTCGAACTCGCCGGTGGTGGCGTCCACGGCGACGGCGGTGAGCTGCGGGTGGATCCGCACGCGCTGCTGCGTGGTCATGGTGCCGGCGGTGTCGGCGTAGAACTTGTTCTCGTGCACGGCGAGCAGCGAGGCGTCGACGTGCGCCACCCCGTCGGCGGCCAGCAGCCGTGAGCTCCAGTCGGCGAGCAGGGCCGCCTTCTCCGCGTCCGGCACCTCGAAGGGGTTCACGTCGTACGCGGAGATCCACGTCTTGTCGGCGTGCACCGGCTCGTCCGCGAGCTCGACCCGCTCGTCGGAACCGGCGGCCTTGATGACCTGGGCGGACAGCTTCGCCATGGCCACGGCCTGCGAGGCCACCTTGGCGGCGCCGTCCATGGTCAGGTCCACACCGGAGGCGAACCCCCAGCTGCCGCCGTGCACCACGCGGACCGCGTACCCGAGGTCGGTGGTGTCGGAGCCGCCGGAGGGCTTGGCGTCCCGCAGCCGCCACGAGGCGTTGCGGATCCGCTCGAGCCGGAAGTCGGCATGGTCGCAGCCCAGCGCGCGGGCCCGGGCGAGCGCCGCGTCGGCGAGCGCCCGAAGGGGCAGCGCGGTGAAGGCCGCGTCGATGGAATGGGGCACGGAAGTCCTCCCGGAGTCGGGGCAGGTCGCCTCGATCATGTCGCGCTCGGGGCGCTTGTGCCTACATCTTTCTGTAGGGACTCGACAGACCCCGTACCGAGGCCCTGTCGGAGATCGATTCTGCGCACGGGCGGCCGGACCTATAGGTTTTTGGTAATCAGACCGCTAGTCGAAAGGGTGATCCGTTGAGCCGCTCGGTTCTCGTCACCGGAGGAAACCGGGGCATCGGCCTCGCCATCGCCCGAGCCTTCGCGCAGGCCGGCGACAAGGTCGCGATCACGTACCGGTCGGGTGAGCCGCCACAGGAGCTCACCGCGCTCGGCGTACTGGCGGTCCGCTGCGACATCACCGACTCCGACCAGGTGGAGCAGGCCTACAAGGAGATCGAGGACGCGCACGGCGCGGTCGAGGTGCTGGTGGCCAACGCCGGCATCACCAAGGACACGCTGCTGATGCGCATGTCCGAGGAGGACTTCGCCTCCGTCGTCGACACCAACCTCACCGGCACCTTCCGTGTGGTCAAGCGCGCGAACCGTGGCATGCTCCGTGCCAAGAAGGGCCGCGTCGTCCTGATCTCCTCGGTCGTCGGGCTGCTGGGCTCGGCGGGCCAGGCCAACTACGCAGCCTCCAAGGCCGCGCTGGTCGGCTTCGCCCGCTCGCTCGCCCGTGAGCTCGGCTCCCGCAACATCACCTTCAACGTCGTGGCCCCCGGTTTCGTGGACACCGACATGACGAAGGTGCTCACCGACGAGCAGCGTGCGGGCATCGTGGGCCAGGTGCCCCTGGGCCGCTACGCGCAGCCCGAGGAGATCGCGGCAGCCGTGAGCTTCCTGGCGTCCGACGACGCCGCGTACATCACAGGAGCCGTCATTCCCGTTGACGGCGGATTGGGCATGGGTCACTGATCACCATGAGCGGAATTCTCGACGGCAAGCGCATCCTCATCACCGGGGTGCTGATGGAGTCGTCCATCGCCTTCCACGCCGCCAGGCTGGCCCAGGAACAGGGCGCCGAGGTCATCCTCACCGCGTGGCCGCGCCCGACGCTGACCGAGCGCATCGCCAAGAAGCTGCCCAAGCCGGTCAAGGTGATCGAGCTCGACGTCACCAACGACGAGCACCTGGCCCGCCTGGAGGGCCTCGTCCGCGACGAGCTCGGCGGCCTCGACGGTGTCCTGCACTCCATCGGCTTCGCGCCGCAGGACGCCCTCGGCGGCAACTTCCTGAACACCCCGTTCGAGTCGGTCGCGACCGCCATGCACGTCTCGGCGTTCTCGCTGAAGTCGCTGACGATGGCCTGCAAGCCGCTGTTCCCGGCGGAGGGCGCGGCCGTCGTCGGCCTCACCTTCGACGCGCAGTTCGCCTGGCCGCAGTACGACTGGATGGGCCCGGCCAAGGCCGCGCTGGAGGCCACCAGCCGCTACCTCGCCCGCGACCTGGGCAAGGAGAACATCCGCTGCAACCTGGTCTCGGCCGGCCCGCTCGGCTCGATGGCCGCGAAGTCCATCCCGGGCTTCTCGGACCTGGCGGACGTCTGGAACTCCCGCTCGATGCTGGAGTGGGACATGAGCGACCCGGAGCCGACCGGCAAGGCCATCGTCGCCCTGCTGTCGGACTGGTTCCCGAAGACCACCGGCGAGATCGTCCACGTGGACGGCGGCCTGCACGCGATGGGTGCCTGAGCGAGGCACTCGTACATCCGTACGGCGGCGGCCGCGTCTCCCTTCCGGGGGGCGCGGCCGCCGCCGTACGTGCCGGTGGGGACGGGATTCCGGCCGGGCGCTCGATCAGATTTCCGCCCTCCGACCGGATCTTCCCGAGTCGAAAACCGGGACAGATGCCTGCAAACTGACCGGGTCGGGATCTTCCCGGCTCCGGCGGGGAGGAGGTGTGGCCATGCGTGGGAGGCGGAGCCGAGCGGTATCGCTGCTGGTCACCTCGGTGGTCCTGACGGGCCTCCTGATCCCGGGAGCCTTCGCGCAGCCCGAGGGGGGAGACCCGGCCCCCGGGCCCGAGGCGGCGGCCCCCGCCGTCGTGGACCTCGACGAGATTCCCGCAGAGCCGCCCGCACGGCCGCAGCCGCCCGCGGCCCATGAGCTGTACGGCGCCGACTGCGACACCCTGATCGACGGCTCGCAGGTGAGGGCGACCTGCCACAACGGTTATCCGGAGACCGACCTGCTCCGGCTGCACGTGGAATGCGACCGGTGGTGGGACCTGGACTCGGACAGCGCCGCCGTGGCCGTCGGGCCGGCCGGCCGCATCGAGCTCGTCGGCCGCTGCTGGAAGGAAGTCCGCTCGGCCTGGGTCACGCACCAGCGGCCGTGACCCTGCGGGCCGGTTCGCGAAGCCATCGGCCCGCCCTCGGACCCGGCCGCCCCGGCCGTGCTACTTCCGGCCGAGGCACGCGAACGGGTAGCCCGCCGCCTCCGACGCCGCCGCGTCCCCGTCCCCGCGCCGGATCGCCTCGATCAGCCGCGCGTGGTCCAGGTGAGACGCCGGATCCAGCTCCGTGCCGACGTCCGTGCGCAGCCAGTCCGCCACCAGGTCGCCGAGGTCCGCGTACAGCTCGATGAGCACCTCGTTGTGCGAGGCCGCCACCACCGCCATGTGCAGCGCCACGTCCGCCGCCACGAACCGCTCCGCGTCCCCGCTCGCCCATGCCTCCTCGCGCCGCGCCAGCAGCGCGTCCAGCTGTACGAGGTCCCGCTCGGTCCGCCGCTCCGCCGCCAGCCGGGCCGCGGAGGACTCCAGCGTCGAGCGGAGCTCCGCGATGTGCCGCGGGTCGGCGCCCGCGAAGCGGCGGTGCATCACCCCGGCGAGCTCGCTGGTGGCGATCACGTACGTGCCCGAGCCCTGCCGGATGTCCAGCAGTCCGTTGTGCGCCAAGGCCCGGACGGCCTCCCGGACGGTGTTCCGGGCGACGCCCAGCAGCTCCACCAGCTCCGGCTCGGTGGGGATGCGGGATCCGACGGGCCATTCGCCGGACGTGATCTGGTTCCTGAGCTGGGCGATCACCTGGTCGACCAGCGCGGATCGACGGGGCGAGGTCAGCGGCATACGGGCGGGGTCCTCTCGGAGGTCCGGACTGGGGGGTGACAACCAATCATCCCATGATTCTATGATGGTGTAATGCCCGACGAAGAAATCCAGACCATCGACCGGCCCCACGGCACGCGCACGGTACCCGCACAGGCCCGCCCCGCCGCTCCGGCGCGCCCCGAACCCGCCTGGCTCGGCCCGGTCCTCATCGTCGGCATCGTGCTGGCCGCCCTCGACCTGCGGCCCGCCATCACCAGCCTCGGCGCCCTCTTCGAGGAGGTCCGCACCGGCCTCGGCATGAGCGGCACCGTCGCCGGACTGATCACCTCCGTCCCCGCCCTCTGCTTCGCCGTCTTCGGCGTCACCGCGCCCCGGCTCTCCCGCCGCTTCGGCCCGGCCGCCGTCGTCTGCGCCGGCATGGCCGCCGTCGCGGCCGGCCTGCTGATCCGGCCCTTCACCCACGCCGCCGCCGGCTTCCTCGCCGCCAGCGCCCTGTCCCTGGCCGGCATAGCCCTGACCAACGTGCTGCTCCCCGTCATCGTCAAGCGCTGGTTCCCGGACCGCGTCGGCACCATGACCGGCCTGTACTCCATGGCCCTGGCCGTCGGCACCTCGCTCGCCGCCGCCGCGACCGTCCCCATGACCTCCGCCCTCGGCGGCAGCTGGCGTACGGGCCTGCTCGTGTGGGCCGTCCTCGCGGTGGCCGCGGTGGTGCCCTGGCTGCCCGTCGCGGCGGCCGCCCGGCGGGAGAAGCGGGCCGCCGCCGAGCCGGCCGCGCACGTACGGGCGGACACGGGCCCGAAGATCGTCCGCAGCCGGACCGCCTGGGCCCTGGCCTGCTACTTCGGCCTCCAGGCCACCGGCGCGTACATCACCATGGGCTGGCTCCCGCAGATCTTCCGCGACGCCGGGGTCTCCGCGGGCACCGCCGGCGTCCTGCTCGCCGTCACCATGGTCATGGGCGTCCCGCTCGCGTTCGTCATCCCGAACCTGGCCGGCCGGATGAAGAACCAGGGGGCCATCGCCGCCGCCCTCGGCGTCTTCGGCCTCGTCGGGTACAGCGGGCTCCACTTCGCCCCCGCCGCCGGCGCCTGGGCCTGGGCACTCCTGCTCGGCGTCTCCAACTGCGCCTTCCCGCTCGTCATCACGCTGATCGGGCTGCGCGCCAAGTCCCCGGCCGGCGTCGTCAAGCTGTCCGCCTTCGCCCAGAGCATCGGCTACCTCATCTCCATCCCCGGACCGCTCCTCATCGGCACGCTCTACCAGCACAGCGGCGGCTGGGACCTGCCCCTCACCCTCATGGCGGGCCTGCTGGTCCCGCAGATCGCGCTGGGCATCCTGGCGGGCCGGGACCGCACGATCGAGGACGAATGCGGCATGCGAGACTGAGCGGCATGTCGCCCGTACTCGAACCGAACCCGCAGAACAGCCACAAGAAGCTCGGCATGGTGCTCGGCGCCATGCTCGTCGTGACCGTGATCATCTCCGTCATCGCGACCGTCGTCTCCCCCTGACGGGGCCGGTGGTGGGGTTAACCCCACCAACCCTTAGGGGGACAGGTTCAGGGTCGAGTGGGGTGTGCCCCGGATGGGCCCCGCGCCTTCGGATCCATAGATTCGAGGAGAGCGAGCCAGTCCCACCCGCGCACCCACGGAGGCGGCCATGTCGGCCCCCACGATTCCCCCGCACGTCCCCGGCCCCGGTCCCCGGGTCCACGGCGCGAGCGCCCGGCTGCACTGGTGGGCGCTGGCCCTGCCCGCGCTCGCCTTCGGCCTCCTGCTGCTGCTCCTCGCCGGCTCCGCCGAGGCCCACGCCGCCTCCGGCGAGGCCTCCGCGCTCCTCCAGGTCACCCAACAGCTCCTGCGCGCCGTCGGCTGACCGGGGTGCGCCCCGAGGGGCCGCGCGGCGCCCGCGCCGGCGTGCGCCGGGAGCCGCCCCGCGCCCGGGGCGCAGCCCCTCAACACCCTGCGCCCCATGGCCCGATCCGTGCGAAGCTGGGAGCCATGAGCGCCGACACACCCCGCAGGATCGTCCTCCTCCGGCACGCCAAGGCCGACTGGCCCGAGGTGCCCGACCACGAGCGCCCGCTGGCGGAACGAGGCCGCAAGGACGCACCGGCCGCCGGGCTGAAGCTGGCCGAGACCGGCATCGCCTTCGACCTGGCCCTCTGCTCCACCGCCGCCCGCACCCGTGAGACGTGGAAGCTCGCCGTCCAGGAGATGCCGCACCGGCCGCGGACCTCGTACGAGGAGCGGCTGTACGACGCCTCTCCGGGCGAGCTCATCGCCCTGCTGAACGAGACCTCCGACGAGGTCAAGGACCTCCTCGTCATCGGCCACAACCCGGGCATGCACGCCCTCGCCGACGCCCTCGCCGGCCGCGCGGAGGGCGACACCCTGGCCCGGATGACCCGGACCGGGTTCCCGACCGCCGCGTTCGCCGTCGTCTCCTTCACCGGCTCCTGGAAGTCCGTGGAGCCCGGGGTGGGCACGCTGCTGGACTTCTGGACCCCCGAGGACCACTGAGCACCCGTACGTACGCCCGATGTGAACGGGCCCCGGCGCGGATCGATCCGCGCCGGGGCCCGTCCTCGTACTACGGAGGCGGCTCAGGTCAGACCCGCGGCCTCGACCTCTTCGCGGGTGATCCCGAGCAGGTACAGGACCGCGTCCAGGAACGGCACGTTCACCGCCGTGTGCGCGGCCTCGCGGACCACCGGCTTGGCGTTGAAGGCCACGCCCAGCCCGGCCGCGTTCAGCATGTCCAGGTCGTTGGCGCCGTCGCCGATGGCCACCGTCTGGGCCAGCGGTACACCTGCCTCCGCGGCGAAGCGGCGCAGCAGCCGGGCCTTGCCCGCCCGGTCCACGATCTCGCCGGTGACCCGGCCGGTCAGCTTCCCGTCGACGATCTCGAGGGTGTTGGCCGAGGCGAAGTCCAGCCCCAGCCGCTCCTGCAGATCGTCCGTGACCTGGGTGAACCCGCCCGAGACCACGCCGACCTGGTAGCCGAGCTGCTTGAGGGTGCGGATCAGGGTCCGGGCGCCCGGCGTGAGCCGCACCTCGGAGCGGACCTTGTCCACGACGGAGGCGTCCAGCCCGGCCAGCAGCTTCACCCGGGCGTGCAGCGACTGTTCGAAGTCCAGCTCGCCGCGCATGGCCCGCTCGGTCACCTCGGCGACCTCGGCCTCGCAGCCGGCGTGCGCGGCGAACAGCTCGATGACCTCGTCCTGGATCAGGGTCGAGTCCACGTCCATGACGACCAGGCGCTGGGCCCGGCGGTGCAGGCCGGCCGAGACCACGGCCACGTCGACGCCGATGTGCGCGGCGGCGGTGGCCAGGGCCGTGCGCAGCGGCTCGGTCTCGCAGCCGGACACGGCGAACTCGACGGCCGTCACGGGGTACTTGGCGAGCCGGAAGATGCGGTCGATGTTGCCTCCGGTCGCGGTTATCCGCGAGGCGATGGCGGCCGTGGACTCGGCCGTCAGCGGGTGCCCGAGCACGGTGACGTGCGAACGGCCGCTGCCGCGCGGCCGGTTGTCACCGGTACCGGAGAGGATCTCGGCCTGCATCTTGAGCGACTCGGCCCAGCTGTGGACGGTGGCCCGCAGCTCGCCCTCGGTGCCGGCGGCGGGCTTGGTGACGAGGGCGCACAGGACGATGCGGCCACGGGTGACGACCTGCTCGATGTCGACGACGTCGACGGAGTAGGCGGCGAGGGTGTCGAACAGCCCGGCGGTGATCCCGGGACGGTCCTTGCCGAAGATCTTGACGAGGAGGGTGGGGACGTCGGAGGTCTGCGAAGCGCTCATGGTGCCCTCACCGTATCTTCCCGCTCTCCGTGCTTGGACCCCCGTCCCACCTGCCGGAACCATTCTCCGGCGGAGTGCTCCCCGGCGCTGCCCGGTACGGGCGCCCGGGGGACGGCGGCGGGGTGAACGGAAACCGACGGGCAGGTGTCAGGGGCCCTCGGGGCGGTCGGCCGGCCGACCGTGTTCGATTTGGTACGGCCCGTCCCTTTTCCCGGCGCCTCAGTCCGGGGGCCCGAGCGGTGGCGGCGGGGGCGGGGTGAACGGCGGGCGGTGGTGCGGAGCCGGGCGCCCGGAGGGCCTGCGGGGCAGCCGGGTGATCGTGACGTCCCAGGAGCCGTCGGGCTCGGCGTACGGGTCGGGGTACGGGTTCTGCCCGGGGCTCGCGTACGGGTACGGCCGCCCCGGCGGCGGCCGGTACGGGGCCGTCGGCGCATCGGGCCCGGCCCCCGGCGGCGCCGGGACCGGCCGCAGCGGGCGCCGGCGCCGCGCCAGCAGCGCCCCCGCCCCGCCCGCCGCCGCGCCCCAGGCCGCCCCGAGCAGCAGCGCGTACGGCGCCTCGCCCCGCAGCTCCACCCCGGCGCCCACCGCGTCGATGCCGAGCACCGATAGCGAGCCTCCCCCTGCCAGGGCGGGGGGACCCCCGACCGACACCCCCGTCAGCCACACCAGCACCGCCAGCACCACCCCGGTCACGGCTGACAGCCGCACCGCGCACCCCGGGATCCCGCGGGCCGGAGTCCGTACGGCGGCCAGCACTCCGGCGCCGAGCAGCAGCAGCCCCACCCCCGCAACCAGCAGCCAGGCCCGACCGTCGTACTCCGCGAGCCGGGCCACCGTCACCGGCTCGTGCGCCGAGCCGCCTAGCAGATCGTCCAGCGGATCCGGCAGCAGCCGGCCCGGCGCGCCCGTGGCCCGCCCGTCGACCGGCACGAACATCCCCAGCAGCATCCCCGTCCAGGCCCCGTTGGGCGCCCCCAGCAGTGCGGTACCCAGCACCCGCCGCGGATGCTCGTCCCCCAGCGCCGCCCACACCGCCGCGGCGAGCCCCGCCGCCACCGCCATCAGCAACGCCACCACGAGCGCCGACACCGCGGGCCGCAGCCGCGCGAACGCCGCCGGGCCGCGCCGCGAAGCCAGCAGTGCCACCGCCAGTACGGCCAGCACCCACACCGCCGCGCCCAGCAGCGTCGGACCCGACTCCACCGAGAACCCCACCCGGGCCTCGGCGTCGATCAGGTCCCCGATGCGGTCCGGGAGCAGCCCGCCGATGTCGCCGATCCCGGGGACCACCACCTGCGGCGGGGTCCTCGGCAGCTGCGGCCCGTCCAGGGTGACCACGTCGTGCCCGGCCCGGGCCAGCCCGGCCGCCGCGGCGACGAACAGCACCGCCACCGAGGCCGTGCGGGCTGCGAGTTCACCCGTCCCCGCCCCGGTCCGCACCGAGCGCAGGAAGATCCGGGCGAGGACCAGCGCCCCGGCCAGCCCCACCCCGAGCGGCATGACGTCCAGTGAGGTCTGCGCACCCGGGCCGGTGACCCCGAGGACCGACACGTCCCACGACGGGGTCACCGTCCCGCCGATCGCGAGGACCACCACGGCGGCCGTCATCGCCCCGAGCGAGCCTCCCGTGGTGTCGGCGCCGAGCAGATGGAGCCCCAGCGCGGCGACCCCGGCCATCACGACGAAGGCCCAGCCGGTGGCGGCGATGCCCGAGAGGACCACGTCTCCCCAGCGAATGCGGCGCATGCGTGCCCCCGATGCGTGTCGAGCGTATGCGGTGGGTCGAGAAGTCCCGTATCTCACTCTCCGGGTGACTTTCGACCCCGTCAACGGGCAGGCGTAGACGCCCCGGGAAGGCCCCGATTCCACATGTGGCCCCAGGCCTGAAATAGTTCCCCCGGATGTTCGCCATCCCTAGACTCCCTGACGTCGGACTCCCTGACGCCAGGGGGATTCTCGGGGGACCTAAGTGGGGCTGGAGTGCCGGAACTCGTACTGGAATTGAATGGAAGGACCTGGACGCTCGATCCGTCCAGGTCGTACTCGCTGGGGCGTGACCCCCAGGGAGACGTGGTGATCGATGACGCCCGGGTGTCGTGGCGGCACGCCACCATCGCCTGGAACGGCCGGGGTTGGGGCATCGAGGACCACGGCAGCACCAACGGCACCTACGTGCACGGCGCGCGGGTCCAGCAGACCGAGCTCGTGCCGGGCACGCCGGTCCACCTGGGCAACGCCACCGACGGCCCGCGGCTGAATCTGAGCGCAGCCGCAGCGCCGCAGCAGGCCGTACCGCAGCAGGCGGCCCCGGCCTACCAGGCCCCGGCCCAGCAGGCCGCTCCGGCCTACCAGGCCCCGGCCCAGCAGGCCGCCCCCGCGTACCAGGCGCCTGCCCAGGCGCAGCAGCAGGCCTGGCAGCAGCAGCCGCAGCAGGCGGCCGCCCACCAGCAGCCGCAGCAGCCGCACTTCCCGCAGCAGCAGCAGGGCGGCGGCGCGGGCGTGCCCGCGCAGGGCGCCGCACCCGCGTACGGCGGTGACCGCAGCCCGACGACGTTCCACCAGATCGCCGTCGGCCGCGTCATGCGGATCGGCCGTGCGCTGGAGAACGAGCTCGTCGTCTCGGACCTCCAGGTCTCGCGCCTCCACGCGGAGTTCCGCTCCACGGGCGGCCGTTTCGAGATCCACGACCTCGGCAGCCACAACGGCACCTACGTCAACGGCCAGCCGCTGCCCAAGTCCGGCACCGCGCTGCTCGGCCCGAACGACATCGTCGGCGTCGGCCACTCGACGTTCCGGATCGTCGGCGACCGGCTCGAGGAGTTCGTCGACACCGGTGACGTCTCCTTCTCGGCCCGCCACCTCACGGTGACGGTCGACGGAGGCAAGCAGATCCTCAAGGACGTCACCTTCGGCGTCCCGGAGAAGTCGCTCATCGGCGTCATCGGCCCCTCCGGCTCCGGAAAGTCCACGCTGCTCAAGGCGCTGACCGGCTACCGGCCCGCCAACGAGGGCGACGTCCTCTACGACAACCGCAACCTGTACAAGCAGTTCGCGGAGCTCCGCCAGCGCATCGGCCTGGTCCCGCAGGACGACATCCTGCACAAGGAGCTGAAGGTCAGCACGGCCCTCAAGTACGCGGCCAAGCTCCGCTTCCCCGGCGACACCGCCGAGTCCGAGCGCGCCGCCCGCATCGACGAGGTCCTGCGCGAGCTCAAGCTCGACATCCACAAGGACAAGAAGATCACCGCGCTCTCGGGCGGTCAGCGCAAGCGCGTGTCCGTGGCGCTGGAGCTGCTCACCAAGCCGTCTCTGATCTTCTTGGACGAGCCCACCTCCGGCCTCGACCCGGGCATGGACCGCGACGTCATGCAGCTGCTGCGCGGCCTCGCCGACGACGGCCGCACGGTCCTGGTCGTCACCCACTCGGTGGCCGAGCTGTCGCTGTGCGACAAGCTGCTGGTCATGGCTCCGGGCGGTTCGGTCGCGTACTTCGGCCCGCCGGACGAGGCGCTGAACTTCTTCGGCTACACCACGTGGGCGGACGTCTTCTCGGCCTTCGAGAACTACCGCGACTACGACTGGGCCGGCCGCTGGAAGGGCTCGCAGCACTACCAGCTGTACGCCGCCGATCTCGACTCGGTCGCCCCGCAGCAGGTCGCGATGCCGCCGATGCAGCAGATGATGCCGCCGAAGGCGCAGGGCTGGGGCGACCAGCTGTGGACCCTGATCCGCCGGTACGTCTCGGTGATCGCGTCCGACAAGGGCTTCATGGCCCTCATGCTGATCCTGCCCGCGGTCCTGGGCGTGGTCTCCACGGTCATCCCCGCGACGTTCGGCCTCGCGCCGCCGAAGCCGCCGTCCCGGTTCAACGGCGACGCCGGCACGATCATGCTGATCCTCTGCGTCGGCATGTGCTTCTCGGGCGCCGCGAACTCGGTCCGTGAGCTGATCAAGGAACGGGTCATCTACGAGCGCGAGCGCGCCACCGGTCTGTCCCGGTCGGCGTACCTCATGTCGAAGGTGATCGTCCTCGGCTTCATCACGGCCATCCAGGGCGCTGTCATCTGCGCCATCGGCTTCGCCCCGCGCGACCTGCCCACCGAGGGCCTGCTCATGCCGCCGGCCGTCGAGCTGTGCCTGTCGGTCACCGCGCTCGGCTTCACGTCGATGATGTTCGGCCTCGTGATCTCCTCGCTGGTGAAGACCGCCGAGAAGACCATGCCGCTGCTGGTCATGTTCGCGATCGTCCAGGTCGTGTTCACCGGCATCCTGTTCCAGGTGTACGACTCGCCCGGCCTGGAGCAGTTCGCCTGGCTGATGCCGTCGCGCTGGGCGGTCGCCGCCGCCGGCACCACGCTCGACCTCGGCAAGCTCATGCCGCCGTGGGACCAGCAGAACCCGACCAACACCGACCCGCTGTGGGAGCACTCGATCGCACAGTGGGGCGTGAACATCACGATCCTGCTGCTCATCGGCGTCGCCTGCGGCTTCGCCGTGCAGAAGCTGCTGCGCCGCCACGAGCCCGAGGTCATGCGCAACTAGCCGGCACCGCTGCGCGCACCCTCCCCGCCACGAGAAACGCCTCAGGGCGGCACCCGGATACCGGGTGCCGCCCTGAGGCGCATGGGGGTGCTGGGGTTGCTATGCCAGCGGCCCTCAGTAGGCGCTGTTGACGTTGTCGATCGAGCCGTAGCGGTCGGCGGCGTAGTTGGCCGCGGCGACGATGTTGGCGACCGGGTGGTACTGGTCCAGCGGGGTGCCGGGGACGTGGTACGCGAGGAAGGTCGGCTTGATGACCTGGAGCAGACCCTTCGAGGGCACACCGTTCTGGGCGTTGATGTCCCAGTTGTTGATCGCCCGCGGGTTGCCGCTCGACTCGCGCATGATGTTCTTGTACAGGCCGTTGTACGTGCCCGGAATCTTGTGCGCCTTCATGATCGCCAGCGACTCCTTGATCCAGCCGTCAAGGTTGTTCGCGTAGACCGGCTTGCGGACGGTGGAGCGGCTGGCGGCCGCCTTCGCCTCGCGGTCCTTCTTCGCCTTGGCTGCGGCCTCGGCGTCGGCCTTCGCCTTCGCGGCGGCGGCGGCCTTGGCCTTCACCGCGGCCTCGAGCTTCGCGGCGTCCGTGGCCAGCTTGGACTGCATGGAAAGGTGCTGCACGGTCTTGGCCTGGACACCCTCGACGGCCTGGGTCCACGCCACGGGGGCAGCGGCCACGGTCGTACCGGCGTCGGCGGTGCCGGCGGGGACGAGGGTGGCGGCCAGGGCGGCGGCGCCGATGGTGGCAACGGCGGCGAAGGACATCTTGTGCGCCTTCGTCAGACGACGAATCTGGCCGGGGGTGCTGGTCTTGGACATGCGTAGCAACCTCTTCGAATAGCGGGAGCCGCAGGCAAGCACCGTTCGGATCCGGGATCCGCGGTGCTGTGCGACGGGAGCAATTCTTAGCGGCGGCAAAATCTTGTGGCAAAGGTGTGACGTACGATCCCGCTTAGTGGATCAGGGGGCGCCGACGAGCCCGGAATTCCGGGCCGCACGCTAGGCGCAGCAGTGCTTACAACGTCTTCACACGTCCACTAGGCGTCTTCGTAAGTGACGTGGGTCCTATGCGCGGGCTCACATCGGCCACGTAACAGTCTCACCATGCGTTGCTCAAGCAATGCGTTGTGTAACGGAATTCTCCACCCTGAGGACCACAAACCCCCGCCGCCCCTCATCCCCAAGGCCCAGAAGGCCCCGGCGACCCCCTCCCCAAGGAGGACGACACACCGCCCCCAGCCCTAGGGCCTGAGCCCGATCCCGCAGGTCAGAGCCGCTAGTACGGTGAGCCCATGACCGGTAGTCCCGTGTTCGGAGGACCCCGCGGCGGCCTCGCCGCCGTGAGCACCGCGCTGCTCGCCATGAGCCGCCGCCTGGAGGTCCGCGACGTCCTGCGCACCATCGTCGTCTCGGCCCGCGAGCTGCTCGACGCCGAGTACGCCGCCCTGGGCGTCCCGGACGACCACGGCGGCTTCGCCCAGTTCGTCGTGGACGGCATCACCGAGGAGCAGTGGCGCCGCATCGGCCCGCTGCCCCGCCAGCACGGCATCCTGGCCGCGATGCTCCACCAGGACGGCCCCGAGCGGCTGGCCGACGTGCGCAAGGACCCGCGCTTCGAGGGCTGGCCCACCGCCCACCCCGAGATGTCCGACTTCCTCGGACAGCCCGTCCGCGACGGCGAGGAGACCCTCGCCGCCCTTTTCCTCGCGAACAAACGCAGACCGGGCGGCTTCACCGAGGAGGACGAGGAGCTCCTCGCCCTCCTCGCCCAGCACGCGGCGATCGCCCTCACCAACGCACGGCTCTACGAGCGCAGCCGCGAGCTCACCATCGCCGAGGAGCGCTCCCGCCTCGCCCACGAGCTGCACGACGCCGTGGCCCAGAAGCTCTTCTCGCTCCGCCTGACCGCCCAGGCCGCCGCCGCCCTCGTGGACCGCGACCCGGCCCGAGCCAAGGGCGAGCTCCAGCAGGTCGCCGCCCTCGCCGCGGAGGCCGCCGACGAGCTGCGCGCCGCCGTGACCGAGCTGCGCCCGGCCGCCCTCGACGAGGACGGCCTCGTCGCCACCCTCCGCGACCAGGTCCACGTACTCGACCGCGCCCACACCGCGCACGTCACCTTCGCCTGTGACGGCGTACGGGCCCTGCCGGCGACCCAGGAGGAGGCGCTGCTCCGGGTCGCCCAGGAGGCCCTCCACAACGCCCTGCGGCACTCGGGCGGCGACCGCGTCGAGGTCACCCTCGCCCGCCGGGCCGCGGGAGCCGTCCTGACCGTCACGGACAACGGAAGCGGCTTCTCCCCTTCCTCGATCCGCTCGGCCGGGCGCCACCTCGGCCTCGTCTCCATGCGGGACCGGGCGAGCGGCGTCGGCGGCCGCCTCACCGTGCACTCGGAGCCCGGTACGGGCACCACGATCGAGATGGAGGTCCCCGGTGGCTGACACGCCCATCCGCGTCCTGCTCGTGGACGACCACCAGGTGGTCCGCCGCGGCCTGCGCACGTTCCTGGAGGTCCAGGACGACATCGAGGTGGTCGGGGAGGCCGCCGACGGAGAGGAGGGCGTGGCCCGCGCGGAGGAGCTGCGGCCCGACGTGATCCTGATGGACATCAAGATGCCGGGCACCGACGGCATCGAGGCCCTGCGCAGGCTGCGCGCGCTGGCGAACCCGGCGAGGGTGCTGATCGTCACCAGCTTCACCGAGCAGCGGACGGTCGTGCCCGCCCTGCGGGGCGGCGCCTGCGGATACGTCTACAAGGACATCGACCCCGACGCCCTGGCCGGGGCGATCCGCTCCGTCCACGCCGGGCACGTGCTGCTCCAGCCGGAGGTGGCCGAAGCCCTGCTCTCCCAGGACGAACAGCCCTCCTCGAGCCGCGGCGGCTCCCTGACCGAGCGGGAGCGGGAGGTCCTGTCCCTCATCGCGGACGGCCGCTCCAACCGCGAGATCGCCCGTGCGCTGGTGCTGTCCGAGAAGACGGTCAAGACGCACGTCTCGAACATCCTGATGAAGCTGGACCTCGCAGACCGCACCCAGGCGGCGTTGTGGGCGGTCAGGCACGGGATCACCGACTGAACCGGGCCGGACCGGGACGGAAACGGACCGTCCAGCTCCGATCACGAATTCATACGGTCGGGTGGATGTCGCCCACATGGCGTATCCCGTTCGTCGGATGACCGTTCTTCATGACGTGCCACGGCGGCTGGCCGCGGCAGACGTACTGGAGGACGAAGAACGTGAAGAACATCAAGAAGGCGACTGCCGTCACCATGATCGCGGGCGGCCTCCTTGCCGCGGGCGCCGGCGTCTCCTCGGCGCACGGCGGCGCGTCGGCCGAGGGCGAGGCCGCGGGCTCGCCCGGCGTCGTCTCCGGAAACCTGATCCAGGCCCCCGTCCACGTCCCGGTGAACGTGGTCGGCAACACCGTCACGGTGATCGGCCTGCTGAACGGCGCCTGGGGCAACACGGGCGTCAACGCCTGACCCCCCTGCACCGGCCCCGCTTCCCCCACCTCTCCCCGGGAAGCGGGGCCGCGGTGCGTTCAGCCCCGCTCGCGCTCCTCCACCGCCGAGTTGTACGCCGCCACCAGCGCCCGACGGGCCACCCGCTCCACCGGACGCAGCGCCTCCGCCCTCGCCGCCATCTCCGAGGCGGCCACCGCACCGCCCGGCCCGTGCTCGTACGCCAGCGACACCAGCAGGTCCACCCGCTGCGCCAGCGACAGCACCCGCACCGCCCGCGCCGGATACCCCGGCGCCAGCACCTCCCGCCCGGCCTCCGCCCGCGCCCGGTACGCCGACAGCGCAGCCTCCGCCACCGGCCCCGACCCCGCCACGTCCAGCCGGGTCAGCACCACCGTCGCCTCGCGCAGCGCCTCCGCCAGCTCCCGCTCCGCCTCACCGAGCGACGGCACGTCCGCCGGCGGGGCCTCCCGGACCGGCAGGCAGTGCCACGTCACCGAGACGTGCAGGTCCCCCTCCGGTCCGGCCTCCGCCACCTCCGGCACCAGACCCAGCGCCGCGCCCACCGCGAGCACCGCCTCCTCGGCGTCCAGCGCCCGCGCATTGAACTCCGCCGGCCCGCTCAGCCCCAGCGGATGCCCCGGCGCCGGCAGCGCCACCCGCAGCCCCGTCACCCCCAGCGCCCGCATCCGCCCGAGCGCCAGCGTGAGGCCCACCGGACCCGACTCGCCCGGCAGCCCCTCCACCCGGTGCACGGCGTCCTCGCCCACGATCGACAACACGGCCTCGTCGGGCGAGACCAGTCCGGCCAGCAGTGCGTTCCCCCAGGCGGCCAGCCGCCCTGAACGTGGTTCGAAAAGCATTCCCCCACTTTACGGATCATCCCGGATCCGGCCCCGCGGCCCACCTGGCGCCCGGACCCCTCGCCGAGTGGCGTAGGTTTTCCCCTGGGGCTGCGCCTACCGGTGCACAGACGAAACCGAGACTGCAAGGGGAGACAACACGCTCATGAGCGATGTTCTGGAGCTGGTGGACGTATCCGTGGTCCGCGAGGGCCGGGCTCTGGTGGACCAGGTCTCCTGGTCGGTGAAGGAGGGCGAGCGCTGGGTGATCCTCGGCCCCAACGGCGCCGGCAAGACCACGCTGCTGAACCTCGCCTCCAGCTACCTCTTCCCCACCAAGGGCTCCGCCACCATCCTCGGCAGCACCCTCGGCAAGCCCGGCAGCGACGTCTTCGAGCTGCGCCCGCGCATCGGCGTCGCAGGCATCGCGCTCGCCGACAAGCTCCCCAAGCGCCAGACCGTCCTGCAGACCGTCCTCACCGCCGCGTACGGCATGACGGCGACCTGGCAGGAGGAGTACGAGGAGATCGACGAGCAGCGCGCCCGCGCCTTCCTCGACCGCCTCGGCATGACGGAGTACCTCGACCGGAAGTTCGGCACCCTCTCCGAGGGCGAGCGCAAGCGCACCCTGATCGCCCGCGCCCTGATGACCGACCCCGAGCTGCTCCTTCTCGACGAGCCCGCCGCGGGTCTGGACCTCGGCGGCCGCGAGGACCTCGTACGCCGCCTCGGCCGCCTCGCCCGCGACCCGCTCGCGCCGTCCATGGCGATGGTCACGCACCACGTCGAGGAGATCGCCCCCGGCTTCACCCACGTCCTGATGATCCGCCAGGGCAAGGTCGTCACCGCGGGCCCCATCGAACTCGAGCTGACCTCCCGCAACCTGTCCCTCTGCTTCGGCCTCCCGCTCGTCGTCGAGCGCAACGACCACGACCGCTGGACCGCCCAGGGCCTCCCGCTGCGCTAGGACCTCCCGCTGCGCCGGGGGCGTCCGCCCGAGCCCGGGCAGGCACCGCCGGTACGGGCACGGTCGCACCCTGTCCCGACCGCGCCCGCCCGACCTACCATGACCATGTGGACATCGACGCGTGGCTGTGGTGGCTCATCGGCGCGGTCGGACTGGGCATCCCGCTCGTCCTGACGGCGATGCCGGAGTTCGGCATGTTCGCCGTCGGCGCGGTCGCGGCCGCCGTCACGGCGGCGTTCGGCGGGGGAGTCGTCGCCCAAGTCCTGGTCTTCGTCATCGTCTCGGTGGCGCTCATCGCCGTCGTCCGCTCGATCGCGAACCACCACCGCGAGCAGCGGCCCCAACACCGCACCGGAATCGACGCGTTGAAGGGCAGAAGCGCGCTCGTCCTCGTCTCGGTGGCGCTCATCGCCGTCGTCCGCTCGATCGCGAACCACCACCGCGAGCAGCGGCCCCAACACCGCACCGGAATCGACGCGTTGAAGGGCAGAAGCGCGCTCGTCCTCGAACGCGTCGACGGCAGCGGAGGCCGGATCAAACTTGCCGGCGAGATCTGGTCCGCCCGCACCCTCGACGCGGACAGCAGCTTCGAACCCGGCCAGCAGGTGGACGTCGTGGAGATCGACGGTGCCACCGCGGTCGTGATGTGAGCTTGTGAGCCAAGGAGCCGACCCGCGGCGGCGAGGTCTGCGAGACTCGCCCAACGGGGCAGCACAGACAGCCGGAAGGGCACGGGGAACCGCATGCAACCGATCATCATCGTCCTGATCATTCTGGTGGTTCTGGTCTTCATCGCACTGGTCAAGACGATCCAGGTGATCCCGCAGGCCAGCGCCGCCATCGTCGAACGCTTCGGCCGCTACACGCGCACCCTCAACGCGGGCCTCAACATCGTCGTCCCGTTCATCGACTCGATCCGCAACCGCATCGACCTGCGCGAGCAGGTCGTGCCGTTCCCGCCGCAGCCGGTCATCACCCAGGACAACCTGGTCGTCAACATCGACACGGTCATCTACTACCAGGTGACCGACGCCCGCGCCGCGACGTACGAGGTCGCCAGCTACATCCAGGCCATCGAGCAGCTCACCGTCACCACCCTGCGCAACATCATCGGCGGCATGGACCTCGAGCGGACGCTGACCTCCCGCGAGGAGATCAACGCGGCCCTGCGCGGAGTCCTCGACGAGGCCACCGGCAAGTGGGGCATCCGCGTCAACCGCGTCGAGCTCAAGGCGATCGAGCCGCCGACCTCCATCCAGGACTCGATGGAGAAGCAGATGCGCGCCGACCGCGACAAGCGCGCCGCGATCCTCCAGGCCGAAGGTGTCCGCCAGTCCGAGATCCTGCGCGCCGAGGGCGAGAAGCAGTCCTCCATCCTGCGCGCCGAGGGTGAGGCCAAGGCCGCGGCCCTGCGCGCCGAGGGCGAGGCGCAGGCCATCCGTACGGTCTTCGAGTCCATCCACGCCGGCGACGCCGACCAGAAGCTCCTCGCCTACCAGTACCTCCAGATGCTCCCGAAGATCGCCGAAGGCGACGCCAACAAGCTCTGGATCGTGCCCAGCGAGATCGGAGACGCGCTCAAGGGCCTGTCCGGAGCCATGGGCAATTTCGGCCCCATGGGCGGCGGTTCCGGCTTCAACCCGCAGAACGCCGGCAAGCCCGCCGGAGTCGACGGGACCGGTGCCGGCAGCGGCGCGAACGGCACGGACCGGCGCGAGCAGCCCCCGATCGACTGACCCCCCGACCGCTGCGGACCGGCATCCCCTCCTGCATGATCAGTGAGGCCCCTCGACCTTCATGGCGGGGAGGCGACTCACTCATGCAAAGGGGATGGCCCAGTCCATGTCCATGTCCATCTGGGAATCAGCAGCGGTGTTCGCGGCCGGCATCGGCGCCGGCACCATCAACACCATCGTCGGCTCCGGCACGCTCATCACCTTCCCGGTGCTGCTCGCCACCGGACTCCCGCCGGTCACCGCCAACGTGTCCAACACCCTCGGCCTGGTGCCCGGTTCCATCAGCGGGGCCATCGGCTACCGCAAGGAACTCCAGGGCCAGCGCGGCCGCATCATCCGGCTCGGCGCCGTCTCCCTCGTCGGGGGACTCGCGGGCGCCGTCCTGCTCGTCACCCTGCCGTCGGACTCGTTCGACACGATCGTGCCCGTCCTCATCGGACTCGCCCTCGTGCTCGTCATCCTCCAGCCCCGGCTCGCCGCGGCCCTGCGCAAGCGCCAGGAAGCCGCCGGAGGAGACACCGGACACCCCGACGGCGGCCCCGCCCTGCTCTCCGGAATGCTGCTCTCCAGCGCGTACGGGGGCTACTTCGGCGCCGCGCAAGGCGTGCTCTACATCGGCCTGATGGGCCTGCTGCTCCACGAGGACCTGCAACGCATCAACGCAGTCAAGAACGTCATCGCCGCCCTCGTGAACGGCATCGCGGCCGTCTTCTTCCTCTTCGTCGCGGACTTCGACTGGACGGCCGTGCTCCTGATCGCCGTCGGCTCCACCCTCGGCGGCCAGGTCGGCGCCAAGGTCGGCCGCCGGCTGTCGCCGACCGTGCTCCGCGCGGTCATCGTGACCGTCGGCGTCATCGCGATCGTCCAGCTGCTGCTGCGCTGAGCGACGTAGCGCCTCTACGCCGCCCAGCGCCCCGGCGATCATGCGGCGGAACCAGCCGGACCGGCCGTACTAGGCGGTCCGCTCCAGCCAGTCGGGCAGCGCATCGCGGCCCCCCACCCCCAGGGCCAGCAGCATGGCGTCCGCCGGAGACGGTACGAACGGCTTCCGCAGGAGCGGCATCCCCGCCTCCTCCGGAGTCCGGGCCGCCTTGCGGTGATTGTCCTCGGCACAGGAGGCCACCGTGTTCAACCACGTGTCCCCACCGCCCTGGGCCCGAGGCAGCACGTGGTCCACGGTCGTCGCGCGCTTCCCGCAGTACGCGCACCGGTGCTGGTCCCGGACCAGCACCCCCCTCCGTGACCAGGGGGCATGTCTTCGGAACGGCACCCGTACGTACCGGCACAGCCTGATCACCCGGGGCAGCGGAAGATCCATGGAGGCGCCGCGCACACGGAGTTCCGGATGCGACTGCTCGACGACGGCCTTGTCCTGGAGCACGAGGACCACCGCCCGGTTCAGCGTCACCGTCGACAGCGGCTCGAAGCTCGCATTCAGCACCAGCGTGTCCCGCATCTCGCCCACCTCCCGTGTGCAGGCCCGCAACCACACCGGCGGCAGGGCCCGCAACCACTCTGGCCGCGCGCGCCACGCGGGACAACGCAATAAAAATGCCCGGTCCTGGTCGCCTTTAGACCAGGACCGGGCAAACGCACGGCGAACGATCAGCTCGCAGGACCCTCGTACTCACCGATCAGCTGCGCCCGACCCAACGCGTGGAAGCGCAGGTTGAATCCGACCACCGCCGGCGAGGCGTCCGCACCGGGGCCCAGCTTCTCCTGGTCCACCGCATAGACGGTGAACACGTACCGGTGCCGCTCACCGGCCGGCGGAGCAGCCCCGCCGAAGTCGCTCGTGCCGTAGTCGTTCCGTACGTGCACGGCCCCGGCGGGCAGACCCTCGAACTTCCCGCTCCCCGCCCCGGCCGGCAGCTCGGTGACCGAGGCCGGCAGATCGAAGAGCACCCAGTGCCAGAACCCGCTGCCCGTCGGGGCGTCCGGGTCGAAGCACGTCACCGCGAAGCTCTTCGTCCCCTCCGGGAACCCCTCCCACCGCAGGTGCGGCGAGATGTTCCCGCCCCGCAGGACCTGGGCGTCACCCAGTTCCCCACCGGGCTCGAGGTCCACGCTCTCCACGGAGAACGCGTGCACCTGAGGGTGGAAGTCGTGCGGAAGAGGTGCCCTTTTCTGCTCGGCCACTGCTGAACCTCCTGATCGCGAACCAGTACCGGACCGGTACCGGGCCCGAGCCTAGAACCAGTTGCGCTGCGAACCCACGGACGCGATCCACTGGTTGAGGTAAGCCGCCCAGTCGGTCTCCTGGTACGACTGCAGACCCACCTGGAAGCAGCGGTACGTGTCACTGCCCTCGGAGAACAGCCCGGACTTCTTGTCCATCTCCAGGACGACGTCCATCTCACGGCCGTCCGAGACGAAGGTCAGCTCGACCTGGTTCAGCCCGCGGTACTGCGACGGCGGCAGGAACTCGATCTCCTGGTAGAACGGCAGCGTCTGGCGCGTCCCGCGGATGTGCCCGCGCTCCATGTCCGCACTGCGGAAACCGAAGCCGAGCTGACGGAAGGCATCCAGGATCGCCTGCTGCGCCGGCACCGGGTGCACGTTGATCGGGTCGAGGTCGCCGGCGTCCACCGCACGCGCGATCTCCAGCTCGGTGCTGACCCCGATGTTCATCCCGTGCAGGTGCTGACCCCCGAAGTGGGTGATCGGCGTCTCCCACGGGATCTCCAGCCCGAACGGCACCACGTGCAGGGCGCCCGGCTGGACCTGGAAGGCACCGCCGAGGCGCTGCTTGGTGAAGACGATGTCCTGCTTGTACTCCTGGTCGCCGCCCTCCACCTCGACCCGCGCCTGCAGGCCGACGGACAGGCCCTCGATCTGCTGCTCCACGGACCCGCCCTGGATGCGGACCTCGCCCTGGACGATCCCGCCCGGCACCACGTTCGGCTCGGTGATGACCGTGTCCACCGAAGCACCGCCGGCACCCAGCGCCGCGAACAGCTTCTTGAACCCCATGCTCTGACTCCCCTTGAAGGCTCGTGCGACTACCGCTTACGAGTACACACTGACAAACGCGGAACCTTAGGCCCCGGTTGCAGGCGCGCGCGTTCCACTACGCTCGACCGGATGAGCGCGCGCCCCGACCGTACGCCCCTGGCCCGGTCCTTCTTCGACCGGCCGGTCCTGACGGTGGCCCCGGACCTCCTCGGCCGGATCCTGGTCCGCCGTACGCCCGAGGGCCCCATGGAACTGCGCATCACGGAGGTGGAGGCGTACGAGGGCGAGGCCGACCCGGGCTCCCACGCCTACCGGGGGCGTACCCTGCGCAACGCGTCGATGTTCGGTCCGCCCGGACATGCGTACGTCTACTTCATCTACGGCATGTGGTTCAGCCTCAACCTGGTGTGCGGCCCGCCGGGCCACGCGAGCGGGGTACTGCTGCGGGCGGGTGAGATCACCGTGGGCGCCGACCTGGCCCGCAAACGTCGAGTTTCCGCCAGAAGCGACAAGGAACTGGCCAAAGGCCCGGCCCGCCTGGCCACGGCCCTGGCGGTGGACCGCTCCCTGGACGGCGCCGACCTCTGCGCCGGCCCGGAATCCCCCCTGGCACTCCTGACGGGCACCGCCACCTCACCCGACCTGGTGAGCAACGGCCCGCGCACGGGAGTCGGCGGAGCCGGCGCGGGCCACCCCTACCGCTACTGGATCACCCACGACCCGACGGTGAGCCCGTATCGCGCCCACGCGCCACGCCGCCGCTCAACTTGACTCGCCCTTGGCGGACGCCTAACGTAGCCCGAGCCGCTTGAACGGGGCACTGCCATCAGCAGACCCCCGGAGCGGCCAACCCACTACCTACGACGTACCCCTGGCGGGGTCGATTTCGGCATGCCCGAATTCGAATCCGTTGGCTCGATTATGAGTCGCAAGGGATAAGCGCTAAAGTAGTGGAACGCCGAAAGGCAAAGGCCCCCAACGGCCACCGGAATTCAAATCCAAGTCGGAAACGACAACGGAAATGATCTGGTAGAGTTGGAAACGAAGAACGAAGCCCGGAGGAAAGCCCGAGAGGGTGAGTACAAAGGAAGCGTCCGTTCCTTGAGAACTCAACAGCGTGCCAAAAATCAACGCCAGAAGTTGATACCCCGTCCACTTCGGTGGATGAGGTTCCTTTGAAAAAGACCTGTGAGGTCGCCTTCGGGTGATGCTTGCAGGCAACAACACAGCGAGGACGCAGTGGTCAGTCGGTCATATTCCGACCATGACTGGCCCGCTCAACGTGTGTGTGCACCGGATTACCGGTAAACATTCATGGAGAGTTTGATCCTGGCTCAGGACGAACGCTGGCGGCGTGCTTAACACATGCAAGTCGAACGATGAAGCCCTTCGGGGTGGATTAGTGGCGAACGGGTGAGTAACACGTGGGCAATCTGCCCTTCACTCTGGGACAAGCCCTGGAAACGGGGTCTAATACCGGATAATACTCCTGCCTGCATGGGCGGGGGTTGAAAGCTCCGGCGGTGAAGGATGAGCCCGCGGCCTATCAGCTTGTTGGTGGGGTAATGGCCCACCAAGGCGACGACGGGTAGCCGGCCTGAGAGGGCGACCGGCCACACTGGGACTGAGACACGGCCCAGACTCCTACGGGAGGCAGCAGTGGGGAATATTGCACAATGGGCGAAAGCCTGATGCAGCGACGCCGCGTGAGGGATGACGGCCTTCGGGTTGTAAACCTCTTTCAGCAGGGAAGAAGCGAAAGTGACGGTACCTGCAGAAGAAGCGCCGGCTAACTACGTGCCAGCAGCCGCGGTAATACGTAGGGCGCAAGCGTTGTCCGGAATTATTGGGCGTAAAGAGCTCGTAGGCGGCTTGTCACGTCGGATGTGAAAGCCCGAGGCTTAACCTCGGGTCTGCATTCGATACGGGCTAGCTAGAGTGTGGTAGGGGAGATCGGAATTCCTGGTGTAGCGGTGAAATGCGCAGATATCAGGAGGAACACCGGTGGCGAAGGCGGATCTCTGGGCCATTACTGACGCTGAGGAGCGAAAGCGTGGGGAGCGAACAGGATTAGATACCCTGGTAGTCCACGCCGTAAACGTTGGGAACTAGGTGTTGGCGACATTCCACGTCGTCGGTGCCGCAGCTAACGCATTAAGTTCCCCGCCTGGGGAGTACGGCCGCAAGGCTAAAACTCAAAGGAATTGACGGGGGCCCGCACAAGCGGCGGAGCATGTGGCTTAATTCGACGCAACGCGAAGAACCTTACCAAGGCTTGACATATACCGGAAAGCATTAGAGATAGTGCCCCCCTTGTGGTCGGTATACAGGTGGTGCATGGCTGTCGTCAGCTCGTGTCGTGAGATGTTGGGTTAAGTCCCGCAACGAGCGCAACCCTTGTCCTGTGTTGCCAGCATGCCCTTCGGGGTGATGGGGACTCACAGGAGACCGCCGGGGTCAACTCGGAGGAAGGTGGGGACGACGTCAAGTCATCATGCCCCTTATGTCTTGGGCTGCACACGTGCTACAATGGCCGGTACAATGAGCTGCGATACCGTGAGGTGGAGCGAATCTCAAAAAGCCGGTCTCAGTTCGGATTGGGGTCTGCAACTCGACCCCATGAAGTCGGAGTCGCTAGTAATCGCAGATCAGCATTGCTGCGGTGAATACGTTCCCGGGCCTTGTACACACCGCCCGTCACGTCACGAAAGTCGGTAACACCCGAAGCCGGTGGCCCAACCCGTAAGGGAGGGAGCTGTCGAAGGTGGGACTGGCGATTGGGACGAAGTCGTAACAAGGTAGCCGTACCGGAAGGTGCGGCTGGATCACCTCCTTTCTAAGGAGCACAGTACCGATTGCAGACAAACGTTCTGCACGGTCAGCTCATGGGTGGAACGTTGATTAGTTGGCACCAGACGGTCTGATGGTTCTCGAGTACTGCTTCGGCGTGGAAAGAGGAGACGGAAGACTGACTGGTGCTTGGCACGTTGTTGGGTCCTGAAGGTACGGCCGTATGGTCTTGTCTTCAGTGCCGGCCCCAGTGAACTCGCCAGCTTGTCTGGTGGGGTGATGGGTGGCTGGTCGTTGTTTGAGAACTACACAGTGGACGCGAGCATCTGTGGCCAAGTTTTTAAGGGCGCACGGTGGATGCCTTGGCACCAGGAACCGATGAAGGACGTGAGAGGCCGCGATAGGCCCCGGGGAGCTGCCAACTGAGCTTTGATCCGGGGGTGTCCGAATGGGGAAACCCGGCAGTCGTCATGGGCTGTCACCCGCTGCTGAACACATAGGCAGTGTGGAGGGAACGAGGGGAAGTGAAACATCTCAGTACCCTCAGGAAGAGAAAACAACCGTGATTCCGGGAGTAGTGGCGAGCGAAACCGGATGAGGCCAAACCGTATGCGTGTGATACCCGGCAGGGGTTGCGCATGCGGGGTTGTGGGAATGAGCTTGATCGGTCTGCCGGCCGGTCGGCGAGTCAGAAACCGTTGATGTAGTCGAAGGACATGCGAAAGGTCCGGCGTAGAGGGTAAGACCCCCGTAGACGAAACATCAGCGGCTTGCTTGCTCATCTCCCAAGTAGCACGGGGCCCGAGAAATCCCGTGTGAATCTGGCGGGACCACCCGCTAAGCCTAAATATTCCCTGGTGACCGATAGCGGATAGTACCGTGAGGGAATGGTGAAAAGTACCGCGGGAGCGGAGTGAAATAGTACCTGAAACCGTGTGCCTACAAGCCGTGGGAGCGTCGCGTTGCATGCTTGCATGCAACGTCGTGACTGCGTGCCTTTTGAAGAATGAGCCTGCGAGTTAGCGGTGTGTAGCGAGGTTAACCCGTGTGGGGAAGCCGTAGCGAAAGCGAGTCCGAATAGGGCGATTGAGTTGCACGCTCTAGACCCGAAGCGGAGTGATCTAGCCATGGGCAGGTTGAAGCGGAGGTAAGACTTCGTGGAGGACCGAACCCACCAGGGTTGAAAACCTGGGGGATGACCTGTGGTTAGGGGTGAAAGGCCAATCAAACTCCGTGATAGCTGGTTCTCCCCGAAATGCATTTAGGTGCAGCGTCGTGTGTTTCTTGCCGGAGGTAGAGCACTGGATAGGCGATGGGCCCTACCGGGTTACTGACCTTAGCCAAACTCCGAATGCCGGTAAGTGAGAGCACGGCAGTGAGACTGTGGGGGATAAGCTCCATGGTCGAGAGGGAAACAGCCCAGAGCATCGACTAAGGCCCCTAAGCGTACGCTAAGTGGGAAAGGATGTGGAGTCGCAGAGACAACCAGGAGGTTGGCTTAGAAGCAGCCACCCTTGAAAGAGTGCGTAATAGCTCACTGGTCAAGTGATTCCGCGCCGACAATGTAGCGGGGCTCAAGCGTACCGCCGAAGTCGTGTCATTGCAGCAATAGGGCCAACGCCCGCTGTGATGGGTAGGGGAGCGTCGTGTGCCGGGTGAAGCAGCAGCGGAAGCTAGTTGTGGACGGTTCACGAGTGAGAATGCAGGCATGAGTAGCGATACACACGTGAGAAACGTGTGCGCCGATTGACTAAGGGTTCCTGGGTCAAGCTGATCTGCCCAGGGTAAGTCGGGACCTAAGGCGAGGCCGACAGGCGTAGTCGATGGACAACCGGTTGATATTCCGGTACCCGCTTTGAAACGCCCAATATCGAATCAGGCGATGCTAAGTCCGTGAAGCCGTTCCGGACCCTTCGGGGAAAGGAAAGTGGTGGAGCCGACGAACCAGACTTGTAGTAGGTAAGCGATGGGGTGACGCAGGAAGGTAGTCCAGCCCGGGCGGTGGTTGTCCCGGGGTAAGGGTGTAGGCCGAGGGGTAGGCAAATCCGTCCCTCATATAAGGCTGAGACCTGATGCCGAGCCGATTGTGGTGAAGTGGATGATCCTATGCTGTCGAGAAAAGCCTCTAGCGAGTTTCATGGCGGCCCGTACCCTAAACCGACTCAGGTGGTCAGGTAGAGAATACCGAGGCGTTCGGGTGAACTATGGTTAAGGAACTCGGCAAAATGCCCCCGTAACTTCGGGAGAAGGGGGGCCATCACTGGTGATCGGACTTGCTCCGTGAGCTGGGGGTGGCCGCAGAGACCAGCGAGAAGCGACTGTTTACTAAAAACACAGGTCCGTGCGAAGCCGTAAGGCGATGTATACGGACTGACGCCTGCCCGGTGCTGGAACGTTAAGGGGACCGGTTAGTGCGCTTTCGGGCGTGCGAAGCTGAGAACTTAAGCGCCAGTAAACGGCGGTGGTAACTATAACCATCCTAAGGTAGCGAAATTCCTTGTCGGGTAAGTTCCGACCTGCACGAATGGCGTAACGACTTCTCGACTGTCTCAACCATAGGCCCGGTGAAATTGCACTACGAGTAAAGATGCTCGTTTCGCGCAGCAGGACGGAAAGACCCCGGGACCTTTACTACAGTTTGATATTGGTGTTCGGTTCGGCTTGTGTAGGATAGGTGGGAGACTTTGAAACCCCAACGCCAGTTGGGGTGGAGTCGCCGTTGAAATACCACTCTGGTCGTGCTGGATGTCTAACCTCGGTCCGTGATCCGGATCAGGGACAGTGTCTGATGGGTAGTTTAACTGGGGCGGTTGCCTCCCAAAGGGTAACGGAGGCGCCCAAAGGTTCCCTCAGCCTGGTTGGCAATCAGGTGTTGAGTGTAAGTGCACAAGGGAGCTTGACTGTGAGACCGACGGGTCGAGCAGGGACGAAAGTCGGGACTAGTGATCCGGCGGTGGCTTGTGGAAGCGCCGTCGCTCAACGGATAAAAGGTACCCCGGGGATAACAGGCTGATCTTCCCCAAGAGTCCATATCGACGGGATGGTTTGGCACCTCGATGTCGGCTCGTCGCATCCTGGGGCTGGAGTCGGTCCCAAGGGTTGGGCTGTTCGCCCATTAAAGCGGTACGCGAGCTGGGTTTAGAACGTCGTGAGACAGTTCGGTCCCTATCCGCTGTGCGCGTAGGAATATTGAGAAGGGCTGTCCCTAGTACGAGAGGACCGGGACGGACGAACCTCTGGTGTGCCAGTTGTCCTGCCAAGGGCATGGCTGGTTGGCTACGTTCGGGAGGGATAACCGCTGAAAGCATCTAAGCGGGAAGCCTGCTTCAAGATGAGTATTCCCACCTCCTTGAGAGGGTAAGGCTCCCAGTAGACGACTGGGTTGATAGGCCAGATGTGGAAGCCCGGTAACGGGTGGAGCTGACTGGTACTAATAGGCCGAGGGCTTGTCCTCAGTTGCTCGCGTCCACTGTGTTAGTTCTGAAGCAACGAACAGTTGCTGGTTTCTAGAGCTGGAACACAACTACAAAGTGTGCTTGTTCGCTCGAAACCGATAGGGTTTCGGTGGTCATAGCGTTAGGGAAACGCCCGGTTACATTCCGAACCCGGAAGCTAAGCCTTTCAGCGCCGATGGTACTGCAGGGGGGACCCTGTGGGAGAGTAGGACGCCGCCGAACAATCTTTCAAAGGACCCTTGGTCCAGCGTTCAACGCTGGACCAAGGGTCCTTTTTGTTTTTCATCTCTTTACGCCGAAGCGCGGCCATGGGTTGGTTGCGCGAGAATGACTAGCGGTACCCCGAAGACAGGAGTCACACCCATGTCCAACTCTCCCGACGATCGTCCGGAGCGCGAGCCTCGGCGCAACGACGGCGGTGACAGGGGCGGCTACCGCGGGGGCCGTGACGACCGTGGCGGTGACCGTGGTGGCTTCCGCCGCGACGACCGCGGTGGCCGGCCCGCCGGTGGCGGTGGCGGCGGCGGTTTCCGCCGTGACGACCGCGGTGGGCGTCCCGCCGGTGGCGGTGGCGGCGGTTTCCGCCGTGACGACCGCGGTGGCGACCGTCCGAGCTTCCCGCGTCGTGATGACGACCGCGGTGGGCGTCCTTCGTACCCGCGCCGGGACGACGACCGTGGTGGTTTCCGCGGTGGTCGTGACGACCGTGGTGGCGACCGTCCGTCCTACCCGCGCCGCGACGACCGCGGTGACCGTCCCTCCGGTGGCGGTGGCGGCGGTTTCCGCCGTGACGACCGCGGTGGCGACCGTCCGAGCTTCCCGCGTCGTGATGACGACCGTGGTGGGCGTCCTTCGTACCCGCGTCGGGACGATGACCGTGGTGGTTTCCGTGGCGGTCGTGACGACCGTGGTGGCGACCGTCCGTCCTACCCGCGCCGCGACGACCGCGGCGAGCGTCCCTCCGGTGGCGGTGGCGGCGGTTTCCGCCGTGACGACCGTGGCGACCGCCCGACCGGCGGCGGCTTCCGCGGCCGCGAGGACCGTCCCTCCTACCCGCGTCGTGACGACCGTGGCGGGGACCGTCCGTCCTACCCGCGCCGCGACGACCGCGGTGACCGTCCCTCCGGTGGCGGTGGCGGCGGTTTCCGCCGTGACGACCGGGGCGAGCGTCCCTCGTACCCCCGTCGCGATGACGACCGTGGTGGTTTCCGTGGCGGTCGTGACGACCGTGGTGGCGACCGTCCGTCCTACCCGCGTCGTGACGACCGTGGCGGGGACCGCCCGAGCTACCCGCGCCGCGACGACCGCGGTGACCGGCCCGCCGGCGGCGGTTTCCGTCGCGACGACCGGGGCGAGCGTCCCTCGTACCCCCGTCGTGATGACGACCGTGGTGGGCGTCCTTCGTACCCGCGCCGGGACGACGACCGTGGTGGTTTCCGCGGTGGTCGTGACGACCGCGGCGGTGACCGCCCGAGCTACCCGCGCCGCGACGACCGCGGTGACCGTCCCGCCGGCGGCGGTTTCCGTCGCGACGACCGGGGCGACCGGCCGTCCTACCCGCGCCGTGATGACGACCGTGGTGGGCGTCCTTCGTACCCGCGTCGGGACGACGACCGTGGTGGTTTCCGCGGTGGTCGTGACGACCGCGGTGGCGACCGTCCGTCCTACCCGCGCCGCGACGACCGCGGTGGCGACCGCGGCGGGTTCCGCGGCCGTGATGACCGTGGCGGCGACCGCGGTGGCTACCGCGGCGGCCGTGACGACCGCGGCGGCGACCGCGACTACCGTGCGGACCGCGACCGGGACCCGGTCAAGCGGCTTCCGATCGACGAGGACGTCACCGGTCTCGAGATCGACGCCGATGTGCGCCAGGAGCTCCTGAGCCTGCCCAAGGGGCTGGCCGAGGAGGTCTCCCGGAACCTGGTCATGGTGGCCCGGCTGATCGACGAGGACCCGGAGCAGGCGTACGCGTACTCGCGCATCGCCCTGCGCCTGGCCTCCCGTGTCGCCGCCGTGCGCGAGGCCGCCGGCTTCGCCGCGTACGCCACGCAGAAGTACAGCGAGGCGCTCGCGGAGTTCCGCGCCGCCAAGCGCATGACCGGATCCGTCGAGCTGTGGCCCGTGATGGCCGACTGCGAGCGCGGCCTCGGCCGCCCCGAGCGCGCGCTGGCCATGGCCGGCGAGCCCGAGGTGCAGAAGCTGGACAAGGCCGGCCAGGTCGAGATGCGTCTGGTCGCCGCCGGTGCGCGGCGGGACATGGGGCAGCTCGAAGCCGCCATCGTGACCCTGCAGAGCCCGGAGCTGGCCTCCCACTCCGTCCAGCCGTGGACGGCGCGTCTGCGCTACGCCTACGCCGACGCCCTGCTGGCGGCCGGCCGTGAGGACGAGGCGCGCGAATGGTTCGCCAAGACCGTCGAGGCGGACAAGGACGGCTCGATGGACGCCTCCGACCGGCTCGCCGAGCTGGACGGGGTCGAGTTCGTCGACGCGCTCGACAGCGATGAGCCGGACGAGATCGACGACGAGGACGACGGGCAGGACGACGCCGAGGTGGCCGCTGCCGAGCGCGCGTCCGACCAGGCCGAGTACTACGACGAGGACGACGAGGAGTACGAGCCCCTCGAGCGCTCCGAGGCGGACGCCGACGTCGACGTCACCGACGAGATCGTCGTCGTCGAGGACGAGGACCGGGACGACGAGCAGGGCCAGGCCGGCGACAAGGCCTGAGTGCTGAATCGGCTCGCATGAGAAAGGGCGGTACCCCTCCGGGGGTGCCGCCCTTTTTCGCGTCCGCGGTCAGTCCAGGCTGCGCAGCACCAGGCCGGTGGCCGGCTTCGGGCCGAACGAGGTGGACTTGCGGGGCATCGTGACGCCCTGGCGGGCCAGGTCCCGGACGACTTCCTCCCGTACGGGGTGCAGCAGGACCGCGGTGCCGCCGTGCCGCTCGGCCATGGCGACGGTGGCCGCCGCGTCGTGGATGTACGTGATCTGGTCGGGGGTGTCGGGGATCTGCCACAGGGCGTCGAGCAGCGTCGCGTGCAGGACGGTCGCGTCCAGCCGGCGCCAGGCCTCGGGGCGGTCGCGGCGTACGGTGCGCTCGAGGAGGTCCAGGTCCGGGTCGGTGACCAGGTGGAAGGTGCCGTCGCCGGTCAGGAGGAAGGCGTTGCCCCGCTCCGCGGCGTCGGCGAGGGCCTCCAGGGCGAGCGGCAGCGGGCCGTCGACCGGGCGCACCCGGAAGCGGCCCTGGACTGCGGCCAGGGCGTCCGCGGGCGGGAGGCGGCGCAGCATCCGGTGGATGGCGCGGACCTGGAGCGGGTAGCGGGCCGTGTCGACGAGGAGGACGAGGCCGAAGTCCCAGGCGGTGGGGGACTGGTGCTCCTCCTGGAGGCGCAGGTACGTCGCCCAGCGGTGGTGTCCGTCGGCGATGAGGGCCTGGCGGTGGCCCAGGTCGGCGGTGACGGCGGCCAGGTCGGCGGGGTCGGTGATGGCCCAGAGCCGGTGCCGGAAGCCGTCCTCGGTGGTGGTGGCCAGCAGGGGCGGGCCCCCGGCGGTCCGCTCGACGACCTCCGCGGCGCCGGCCGCGGGATCGTCGCCGCGGTAGGTGAGGAGGAGGGGCTCGAGATTGGCCGATGCGGCACGCATCAGGCCGGCCCGGTCGGTGACCACGTCCGGCATGACGTCCTCGTGCGGGAGCACGATGCCGGCGTCGGGCTGCGTGAGGGCGAGGGCGCCGATGACGCCGCGCTGGAGCAGGCCGCCCTTGCGCTGCTCGTAGACGTAGAGCGCAGGCTCGGGGTCGGCGCTGAGGATGCCCTTGGCGAGCCAGTCGTGCAGGGTGCGTGCGGCCTGTTCGTTGCGCGCGGCGGGGGTGTCGGCCTGCGGAAGGATCAGGCGGACGATGTTGTGCGGGTCGGCGGACTCGAGGTGGTCGACGCCGTCGGGCCGTACGACCACGTCGTACGGCGGTGAGGTGACGGCGGCCAGGCTGCCGACACGCTCCGGGACGTAGCGCAGTCCATGGAAGGGGATCAGACGCAGCCCGTCGTCCGCAGTACCTGATGTGGTCATTGGTGCATGGTAAGACGCGTCTCGCGATGCGGGATGATCGGGTGAGCAAGACCTCGGCGCAAATGCAACGAGGCCGATCGAGGACCGAACGGACAGGGAGCCGACAGGATGACCCGGCAGAGCAGGACGAGTCCGGCGGGCAGCGAGCGCAGCCTGCACCAGGCGTACGACACGGCCCTGCTGGACCTGGACGGCGTCGTGTACGCGGGCGGTGAGGCCATCGCGTACGCGGCGGAGTCCCTCGCCGCGGCGCGGGCCGGCGGGATGCACCTCGCGTACGTCACGAACAATGCGCTGCGCACTCCCGGCGCGGTTGCCGAGCACCTGGGCGAGCTGGGGATCCCGACCGAGGCGGGCGAGGTGATCACCTCGGCGCAGGCCGTGGCCCGGCTGATCTCGGAGCAGGTGGAGCCGGGGTCGAAGGTGCTGGTGATCGGTGGCGAGGGGCTGCGGGTCGCGTTGCGCGAGCGGGGGCTCGTACCGGTGGAGTCCGCGGACGAGGAGGGCCTCGCTGCGGTGGTCCAGGGGTACGGGGGCCCGGACCTGCCGTGGTCGCGGTTCGCGGAGGCCTCGTACGCGATCCACCGCGGGGTGCCGTGGTACGCGTCGAACACCGATCTGACGATTCCGGGGGCGCGCGGGATCGGGCCCGGGAACGGGGCCGCGGTGGAGGTCGTACGGATCGCCACGGGCGCGGAGCCGCAGGTGGCGGGCAAGCCGCTGCCCCCGATGCACCGGGAGACGGTGCTGCGGACCGGGGCGGAGCGGCCGCTGGTGGTCGGGGACCGGCTGGACACGGACATCGAGGGGGCCTTCAACGGGGAGGTGGACTCGCTGCTGGTGCTGACCGGGGTGACGGACGCGGCGCAGCTGCTGCGGGCCGCGCCGCGGCACCGGCCGACGTACGTGGACCGGGATCTGCGCGGGCTGCTGACGGGCCAGCCGGAGGTCGTGGCGGCCGGGGAGGACTTCCGTTGCGGGGGCTGGAGCGCGGTGGCGGGCGAGGGCGTACTGGAGCTGCGGGGCGAGGGTGATCCGGTCGACGGGCTGCGGGCGCTGTGCGCGGCGGCCTGGACGCAGGCGGGGGACGGCTCGTGTGCGCTGGACGCGGGGAAGGCGCTGGCCCGGATCGGGTTGTAGGCGGATCCTGCAGGCCAGATCGGATGCAGGGTAGGCTAACCTAACCTCCGTGTTGGTCGAGAGTCCCCCTGAACAGAGCGCGGCGCCGGTCGCCGCCGCCCGCCCGCGCCATGCGGCGCGCGCCGCCGGTCTGCTCGGCGCCCTTGCGGTGCTGGCGCTGATCGCGGTGGCGAGCATCGCCGTGGGCGCCAAGCAAATGCCCCTCGACCAGGTCTGGCACGGCCTGTTCCATTACGCGGGGACGCCCTCCGACGTGGTGGTGCGCGATCTGCGGGTCCCGCGCACCCTGCTCGGGCTGATGGTGGGGCTCGGGCTCGGCCTGTCCGGCGCGGTGATGCAGGCGCTGACCCGCAATCCGCTGGCCGAGCCGGGGATCCTCGGGGTCAACGCGGGCGCCGCGGCCGCCGTGGTCTCGGCGATCACCTTCCTCGGGGCCTCCTCGCTCAGCGAGTTCGTGTGGTGGGCCTTCCTCGGCGCCGCCGTCGTCTCCGTCGTGGTGTACGTGCTCGGCGGCAGCCGGAGCGCGACCCCGGTGCGCCTCGCGCTCGCCGGTACGGCGGCCAGTGCGGCCCTGGTCGGCTACATCAACGCCGTTCAGCTGATGGACAGCAAGGCGCTGGACAAGCTGCGCTTCTGGACCGTGGGCTCGCTGGCCTCCGCGAACATGGACACCGTCCGCCAGGTCGCGCCCTTCCTGCTGGTCGGCGCGGTGATCGCGCTGTCGCTGGGCCGGCCGCTCAACGCGATGGCCATGGGCGACGACACCGCCCGGGCCCTCGGCGCCCACCTGACGCGGACCCGGATCGGCGCCATGGTGGCGATCACCCTGCTGTGCGGGGCGGCGACCGCAGCCTGCGGGCCGATCGTCTTCATCGGGCTGATGATCCCGCACCTGGTGCGGATCATCACCGGGCCCGACATGCGGTGGGTGCTCGCCTACTCGGCGGTCCTCTCGCCGGTGCTGCTGCTGGGCGCGGACGTCGTCGGCCGGGTCGTCACCCGGCCCGCCGAGCTCCAGGTCGGCATCGTCACCGCGCTGATCGGCGGACCCGTCTTCATCTACCTCGTCCGGCGCAAGAGGATGGCCCAGCTGTGACCGTCGACCTTCGGGCGGACAAGCCCGGATCCCGTCCCCTGCGCGGCCCGGGCGGGCTGTCCCTGCGGATGGAGCCGCGTGCGCTGGCGGTCGGGCTGCTGCTCACCGTGGCCGCGCTGGCGATGGGCGTCGTGCTCATCGGCACCGGCGACTTCGAGATCGCGCCGTGGGACGTCGTACGGACCCTGCTGGGCAACGGCACTCCGGCGCACGACTTCATCGTCAACGACCTGCGGCTGCCGCGGGTGCTGGTCGCCCTGCTGGTGGGCGCGGCGCTCGGCATGGCCGGCTCGGTCTTCCAGTCCGTCTCGCGCAACCCGCTCGGCTCCCCGGACCTGCTCGGCTTCAGCTACGGCTCGTCGGTCGGCGCGCTCACCGTGATCGTCCTGTTCAAGGGCGGAGCGACCGAGGTGGCGGCGGGCGCGCTGGTGGGCGGGCTGCTCACCGGCGTCCTCGTCTACCTGCTGTCGTACAAGCGCGGCATCCACGGCTACCGGCTGGTGCTGGTCGGCATCGGCGCCTCCGCGATGCTCGTCGCCGTCATCAACTACCTGCTGACCAAGGCCCAGCTCGTCGAGGCCACCCGGGCGATGGTCTGGCTGACCGGCTCGCTCGCCGGCCGGGACTGGAGCCAGGTCTGGCCGCTGCTGGGGACCTGCGCGGTGCTGTTCCCGCTGGTCCTCGGGCAGGGCCGGGCACTGCGCATGATGGAGATGGGCGATGACGCCGCGTACGCCCTCGGGGTACGGGTGGAACGTACGCGGATGCTGCTGATGCTGGCGGCCGTCCTGCTGACCACCGCGGCCGCCGCGGCCGCCGGGCCCATCTCCTTCGTCGCCCTGGCCGCCCCCCAGCTGGCCCGGCGCCTGACCCGCTCGCCCGGGTCGAACCTGTTCACCGGCGCGCTGATGGGCTCCGTCCTGCTGCTCGTGTCCGACTGGGCCTCGCAGCGCGCCTTCGGCGCCGACCAGCTGCCGGTGGGCGTGGTGACCGGGCTGGTCGGCGGTGTCTACCTGCTCTGGCTGCTCGTCACCGAGCGCAGGGCGGGACGCATATGAGCAGGTCCACGAGCACATCCACGAGCACGTATATGAGCAACTCAAGGAGTACGCACGTGCAGCGGCTGACCGCGCAGAACGTGACCCTCGGCTACGAGCAGCGGGTCATCGCCGAGAACCTGTCGGTGGAGATCCCCGACCACTCGTTCACGGTGATCGTCGGCCCCAACGCGTGCGGCAAGTCCACGCTGCTGCGGGCCCTGTCGCGGATGCTGAAGCCCTCCGCCGGGCAGGTGCTGCTGGACGGGCAGGCCATCGGGTCGATGCCGGCCAAGAAGGTCGCCAAGACGCTGGGCCTGCTGCCGCAGTCCTCGATCGCGCCGGACGGGATCACCGTCGCCGACCTGGTCTCGCGGGGCCGCTACCCGCACCAGGGGCTGCTGCGGCAGTGGTCGCCGCAGGACGAGCGGATCGTCCTCGAGTCGATGGCCTCGACCGGGGTCGCCGAGCTCGCGGACCGGTCGGTGGACGAGCTGTCGGGCGGGCAGCGGCAGCGCGTGTGGATCGCGATGGCGCTGGCGCAGCAGACGCCGCTGCTGCTGCTGGACGAGCCGACCACGTACCTGGACATCCAGCACCAGATCGACGTGCTGGACCTGTGCGCGGAGCTGCACGAGACGCAGGGGCGGACGCTGGTGGCGGTGCTGCACGACCTGAATCATGCGGCCCGGTACGCCACGCACCTGATCGCGATGCGGGGCGGCGAGGTCGTCGCGCAGGGGCCGCCGGCCGAGGTGGTCACGGCGGAGCTGGTGGAGGAGGTCTTCGGGCTGCGCTGCCAGATCATCGACGACCCGGAGACGGGGACGCCGCTGGTGATACCTGCGGCGCGCAAGCCGCGGGCCGGGCGGTTGACGGGTTCCGGCGCCGTGGGCTGAAACCTACAGCAGGCTCTTGAGGCGGAGCAGGTCGCGGAAGCCGGCTTCCAGGCGGACCCGGCCGGAGGCCCAGGCCTTGGCGAACTTCAGCTCGCCCGCCACCATCGCCACCAGGTCGTCGCCGGTCATCGCGAGCCGGATGTCGGCCTTGGCGGCGGGCGGGCCCGGGGAGACCGCGTCGACCCGGATCCGGCCGCCGTGGAGGCGGCCGGTGAAGGTCTGGTCCAGGTCGGTGATGTGGCAGCTCAGGGAGCGGTCCAGCACGGCAGCGCCGCGCACGTTGCCTTCGGCCCGTGCGAGGTTTCCGGAGAGTTGGTGGAGTGCGGCTCGGCACTCGTCGATCGTAGCCATCGTGATCTCGACCGTACCGCAGAGCCGTGCGCGGCGGCCCGGGTGCTTCGGGGTAGCGTCGGGGCATGACCGACGACTTGGCCGACGCGGTGGTGAGCGTACCCGACGTACCGGATGTATCGGATGTTCCGGATGAAACGGGTGCGTCTGATGCATCCGGGGTATCCGGGGAAGCGTCTCCCGGGCCCGAGCCCCTCGGCCTCGTCCGCACGCCCACCGGCCATGCCGGGGTCGACGCGCACCTGGAGCGGCTGGCCGATGCCGATCACCTCACGGCGGACGGACACGTCGCGGTGTACGAGGATGTGCACAGGGGGTTGCGTGACGCGCTGACCGCGCTGGACGCACCGCCCGTCCCCGGTCCGTACGAAAACAGGAGCTGAACCGAACGTGGCAGGAGTGGCACGCCGCCGCCTGGACGCCGAACTGGTACGCCGCAGCATGGCCCGCTCGCGCGAGCACGCCGCCCAGCTGATCGCCGCGGGCCGGGTGACCGTCGGCGGCGCCACCGCGACCAAGGCGGCCACCCAGGTCGAGACCAGCGCGGCCCTCGTGGTCCTCAAGGACGACAGCGACCCCGACTACGTCTCCCGGGGCGGCCACAAGCTGGCCGGCGCGCTGGCGGCCTTCCGGCCGCAGGGGCTGGCCGTCGAGGGCCGCCGGGCGCTGGACGCCGGCGCCTCCACCGGCGGTTTCACCGACGTGCTGCTGCGCGCGGGCGTGGCCCACGTCATGGCCGTCGACGTCGGTTACGGGCAGCTCGCCTGGTCGCTGCAGAGCGACGACCGGGTCACCGTCAAGGACCGTACCAACGTCCGCGAGCTGACGGTCGAGCAGCTCGACGGGGTGCCCGTCGACCTCGTCGTCGGCGACCTGTCCTTCATCTCCATCGGCCTGGTGCTGCCGGCCCTGGTGCGCTGCTGCGCGCCGGACGCGGACCTGGTGCTGATGGTCAAGCCGCAGTTCGAGGTCGGCAAGGACCGGCTCGGCAGCGGCGGCGTCGTGCGCAGCCCGGAGCTGCGGGCGGAGGCCGTGCGCGAGGTGGCGGCCCAGGCGGCGAAGCTGGGGCTCGGCGTGCTCGGGGTGACCGCTAGTCCGCTGCCGGGTCCGTCGGGGAACGTCGAGTACTTTCTGTGGCTGCGGGCGGGGGCACCGGCACTCGACCCGGCGGATGTTGACCGTGCAGTGGCGGAGGGGCCGCAGTGACTGATTCAGCGGATACACGGGGTACATCGGGAACGTCCGGATCGGAGGCGTCCGGTTCGACGGCGGGGCGGACCGTCTTCCTGCTCGCGCACACCGGGCGGCCTGCGGCCATCCGCAGCGCCGAGCTGGTCGTGCAGGGCCTGCTGAAGAGCGGGCTGGGCGTGCGGGTCGTGGAGTACGAGGCGAGGGACCTGCCGCTGCCGCCCGAGGTGGAGCTGGTCTCCGAATGCACCCCCGCGGTGCTCGAGGGCTGTGAGCTGCTGATCGTGCTGGGCGGCGACGGGACCCTGCTGCGCGGCGCCGAGTTCGCGCGCGGCTCCGGGGTGCCGATGCTGGGCGTGAACCTGGGCCGGGTGGGCTTCCTCGCGGAGGCCGAGCGGGACGACCTGGACAAGGTCGTGGACCGGGTCGTGACGCGTGCGTACGAGGTCGAGGAGCGGATGACCCTCGACGTGCTCGTACGGACGAACGGCGACGTGGTCCACCGGGACTGGGCGCTGAACGAGGCCGCCGTCCAGAAGGTGTCCCCCGAGCGGATGCTCGAGGTGGTCCTGGAGATCGACGGGCGCCCGGTGTCCGGCTTCGGCTGCGACGGGATCGTCTGCGCGACCCCGACGGGTTCGACGGCGTACGCGTTCTCCGCGGGCGGGCCGGTGGTCTGGCCGGAGGTGGAGGCGCTGCTGATGGTGCCGATCAGCGCCCACGCGCTGTTCGCGAAGCCGCTGGTGACCTCGCCGGACTCGGTGCTGGCGGTGGAGGTGCAGACCGGGGTCCCGCACGGGGTCCTGTGGTGCGACGGCCGCCGGATGCTGGAGCTGCCGGCCGGGGCCCGGGTGGAGGTGCGGCGCGGGGCGGTGCCGGTGCGGCTCGCCCGGCTGCACCACGCGTCGTTCACGGACCGGCTCGTCGCGAAGTTCGCGCTGCCGGTGTCAGGGTGGCGTGGGGCGCCCCACTAGACCCCGCTCAATAGCACATGCGTTCGGGAAACTCTCGACGGGTGACGTCACATGGCACGGGTGAAACCTCGGTATCGTCGTCCCGTGCTTGAGGAGATGCGGATACGGTCGCTCGGGGTCATCGACGACGCGGTGGTCGAGCTGTCGCCCGGTTTCACCGCGGTGACCGGCGAGACCGGCGCGGGCAAGACGATGGTCGTCACCAGCCTCGGCCTGCTGCTCGGCGGTCGCGCCGACCCGGCCCTGGTGCGGATCGGGGCCAAGGCGGCGGTCGTGGAGGGCCGAATCGTCATGCGCCCCGACGCGCCTGCCGCCGTACGCGCGGAGGAGGCCGGGGCCGAGCTCGACGACGGCACCCTGCTGATCAGCCGGACCGTGTCCGCCGAGGGGCGCTCGCGCGCCCACGTCGGCGGCCGCTCCGTGCCCGTCGGCCTGCTCGGCGAGCTCGCGGACGACCTGGTCGCCGTACACGGGCAGACCGACCAGCAGGGGCTGCTGCGGCCGGCCCGGCAGCGCCAGGCCCTCGACCGGTACGCGGGGGACGCGGTCGCCGTACCCCTCGAGAAGTACGGGGCCGCTTACCGGCGGCTGCGCGCGGTGGCCGTCGAGCTGGACGAGATCACCACCCGGGCCCGGGAACGGGCCCAGGAGGCCGACCTGCTGCGCTTCGGCCTGGAGGAGATCGCGGCCGTGGAGCCGCTGGCGGGCGAGGACGTGGAGCTGGCGGCGGAGGCCGAACGGCTCGGCCACGCCGAATCGCTGGCCTCGGCGGCGCAGATCGCGCACGCCGCGCTCGCCGGCGACGTCGAGGACCCGGAGGGCGTCGACGCGAACACGCTCGTCGCGGGCGCGCACCGGGCCCTGGACGCCGTACGGGCGCACGACCCGGCGCTCGGCGCGCTCGCCGAGCGCATCGGAGAGCTCGGGATCCTGCTCGCCGACGTGGCCGGGGAGCTGGCGGGCTACGCCGACGACCTGGACGCCGATCCGCTGCGGCTGGCCGCGGTGGAGGAGCGGCGGGCGGCCCTGACCCAGCTGACGCGCAAGTACGGCGACTCGATCGACTCCGTACTGGAGTGGGCCCAGCGGGGCTCGGCGCGGCTGCTGGAGCTCGACGGCGACGACGAGCGGATCACCGAGCTGACCGCCGAGCGGGACGGGCTGCGGGCCGAACTGTCGCTGCTTGCGCAGGCGCTGACGGATGCGCGGGTCGAGGCGGCGACGCGGTTCGCATCGGCCGTCACGGAGGAACTGGCGTCGCTGGCGATGCCGCACGCGCGGGTGACGATCGACATCCGGCAGGTGGAGGACCCCGAGGGGGTGGAGGTCGACGGCCGCCCCGTCGCGTACGGGCCGTCGGGCACGGACGAGGTCGAACTGCTGCTGGCCCCGCACCCGGGCGCCCAGCCGCGGCCGATCGCCAAGGGTGCCTCGGGCGGTGAGCTGTCGCGCGTGATGCTGGCGGTGGAGGTCGTGTTCGCGGGCTCCGACCCGGTGCCCACGTACCTGTTCGACGAGGTCGACGCGGGCGTCGGCGGCAAGGCGGCCGTCGAGGTCGGGCGGCGGCTCGCGAAGCTGGCCAAGTCGGCGCAGGTCGTGGTCGTCACGCACCTGCCGCAGGTGGCGGCCTTCGCGGACCGGCAGCTGCTGGTCGAGAAGACGAACGACGGGTCGGTGACGCGCAGCGGTGTCACCGTCCTGGAGGGCGAGGACCGCATCCGCGAGCTCTCGCGCATGCTGGCCGGGCACGAGGACTCGGTGTCGGCGCGGGCGCACGCCGAGGAACTGCTGGCGGCGGCGCGCGCGGACGCGTAGCGGTCGCTGCGCTGCTGCTGCCTTGCCGTTGCCCGTGAGGGCCCGGGACGGATGCGTCCCGGGCCCTGCGCACGTGCTCGGAGGTGACGGGGGCTACGCCGTGTGGGTGAGCCTCGGGGGTGTGTCGCGGTATCTCCTGCGGGATCCGTACCCGTATGGTCCCGGAACGCGCGTGCGGACTGGCATCCTGGGCGACGTCTCTGCCTCCCTCACCCTGGAGCTTCGGCCCGTGAGCAGCTCCCCGGTCTCGATCCCGGTCCCCGCGCAGGCGTACGGGCGGCCACCGCTCCGCACCGTCCAAGTACTCGGCGGTGCGGGCGCGGGCAGCAGCGCGCACGTACGGTCGCTGACGACCGGGCTCGCCGCGCGGGGGGTCCGGGTCACGGTGTGCGCGCCCGTGGAGGCGGAGGGGGAGTACGACTTCACCGGCGCGGGGGCGCAGTTCACCCCGGACGCGGTGAGTGCGCTGCGGGCCGTGTGCGCCGGGGCGGACGTGGTGCATGCGCACGGAGTGCGGGCCGGGATGCGCGCCGTGCTGGCGCTGCGCGGGCGCCGGGTGCCGCTGGTGGTGACGTGGCACAGCGGCGGGCCGGCGGCCGAGGGGCCCTTCGGGCGGCTCGGGCGGGTGCTGGAGCGGCACGTGGCGCGGACCGCGGCGGTGGTGCTGGGCGCCTCCTCGGACCAGGTGGACCTGGCCAGGGCGCGGGGCGCGCGGGATGCGCGACTGGCGCCGGTGGCCGTGCCGATGGGGCAGGAGGGCCCGGACGCCGGGGCGGATCCGGACAAGGTACGGGCGGAACTGGGTGCGGTGGAGCGGCCGTTGCTGATCGCGGTCGGCAGCCTGGTGGAGCACCGGGGGTACTCCGTACTGCTGGACGCGGCGCGGGCGTGGCGGGTGCTGGAGCCGCTGCCGCTGGTGGTGATCGCGGGGGAGGGCCCGCAGCGGGCCGAACTGGCCCGGCGGATCGAGGCCGAGGGACTGTCCGTACGGCTGCTGGGGCGGCGCAGGGATGCGGCGCAGCTGCTCGCGGCGGCGGACGTGGCGGTGCTGCCGAGCCGGTGGGAGGCGCGGTCCCTGCTGGCGCAGGAGGCACTGCGGCTGGGCGTACCGCTGGTCGCGACGGCGGTCGGCGGCCTGCCGGAGCTGGTCGGGGACGCGGGGGTACTGGTCCCGTACGGGGACGCGGCCGCACTGTCCTCGGCGGTGACGGACCTCCTGTCGGACCCGGACCGCAGGGCGGCCCTGTCCGCGGCGGGCCGCACCCAGGCGGCGACGTGGCCGTCGGAGGACGACACGGTGGCCCAGATCCTGTCGGTGTACGACGAGTTGATGGACCGCCGCAAATAGGACTGGGCCGCCGGCGCCGGGCGGCGGGAGAAGGGCGTTACGAAGGGGAGGGAACGTGGCGGCGGGCGCGGAGGGCCAGGCTCAGGGAGAGGACCGTCTCCGGGTCGTCCAGGTCCGTGCCCAGGAGCTCCGAGATGCGGGCCAGGCGGTTGTACAGGGTCTGGCGATTGAGGTGCAGCTCGCGCGCCGTCTCCGCCTTGCGGCCCGCGTGGGCCAGGTACGTCTCCAGGGTCGGGAGGAGCGGGGGGCGCGACGTCGCGTCGTGGACGCGGAGCGCGCCGATCGCGCGGTCCACGAACGCCGCCAGGTCGGGGTGTTCCCGCAGCCGCCACAGGAGCAGGTCGATGTCCAGGCGGCGCGCGTCGTACCAGGGGCGGGCCGGCAGGCCGTGGGCCGCCGTTGCCGTTTCCGCGGCGTGGCGCAGGCCCGACGAGGCCGCCGCCCAGCCGCCCGCCACGCCCACGACCACCGCCGGCGGGGCCGCGGCGCGGTCCAGGCCGGCCCGTTCCACACCCGCCCGGAGCGCGGCGGCCACCCGGTCCGCCACCGTGGTGCGTTCCGATTCGGAGCGGAGGGAGACCAGGAGGGGGACTCGGCCCTCCACCGGGCGGACTCCCAGGAGGACCGGGACGCCGACCGACGAGAGTTCCTCCAGGACCGCCCTCGCCAGGACCGCCCAGTTGCCCGACGGGCCCAGGGACGACGACAAGCGCATGACCACCGGCAGGAGCGGGCCCGACCCCGGCTTGAAGCCCAGTACGCGCGCCTGCGCCGGGGCGTCCTCCGCCGAGATGCGGCCCTCCGCCAGGTCCGTCAGGAAGTCCCCGCGGCCGCGGGCCGCCAGTTCCTCCTCCTGACGGGCCTGCATCAGGACCACGGCCAGTACCCCCGCCGTCCGTTCCGCCGCCATCCGGTGGACGGGCAGCAGCGGCGCCGAGACGCCGAGCAGGACCACCCTCGCGCGGACCGAGCCCGTGCCGTGGCCGCCGCCGGGGACGTCGATCAGCACCGCGTTCGCCGACGGCTCCGCCTCGCGCTGCCCCCGCAGGCCCTCCCACACCTGGAGCGGGTCCGCCGCGGCCTCCCCGGAGACCGGGCCCGCCGCGTACAGGAGTTGGCCGTCGGGGGTCTCCAGGAACACCGGATTCCCGGTGAAGTCGGCCAGGATGTGCAGGACTTGGGGGATGCCGCCGCCACTGAGCAGGGCCTCCGTGCAGCGCCGGTGGACCTCCTCGGCCCGCTGGAGCAGGGTGTAGTGGTGGTTGACGATCTCGGTGTGGATCTCCTCCGTCACCGCCACGAACGGCACCTCGCGGTGCAGCTGGACCAGCGGCAGCCCGGCGGCCCGAGCCGTCTCGACGAGCGTCGCCGGGAGCCGGGTGAAGCGCGGGCCCAGTTCCACCACCAGCGCGGCGATCCCCCGGTCCGCGAGGCGGCGTACGAAGGCACGTTGCTCCGCGGGCCGGGTGCCGAGGCCCAGCCCCGTGGTCAGCAGCAGCTCCCCGCCCTTGAGCAGGGACGCGATGTTGGGCACCTCGCCCGCGTGCACCCAGCGGACGGTCCGGCCGAGGCGGTCGGCGCAGGCCACCACCTCCGGCAGTCCGCTGCGCAGCCCGGGCAGCTCCAGTGCCCGCTGAACGGTGATCCCGCCCTGGTTGTCCATGTCGCGGGACGCTACCAGGGGGTCAGGTCGGCTTGATGTTGTGGTTGAAGCGGAACACGTTGTCCGGGTCGTACGCCCGCTTCACCGCGCCCAGCCTGGCCAGATTCTCCGCGCCGAGACCCGCCGCCACGCGCTCGGAACCCTCGTCGCCGGTGAAGTTGAGGTAGACCGCGCCGGTGCTCCACCGCTCCACGTGGCTGCGTACGTCGCGCACCCACTGGCGGCAGCGGTCGTCCTCGGCGGGGTCCTCCCAGATCCCGAAGGGGTGGACGGCCCAGGGGGAGTTCCGGTACGGAACGGGGAATTCGGAGGGCCCGGCCGCGATGGCCCCGCCCAGCGGGAACATCACGTGCTGGGTTCCGCCCGACGGCATCACGTCGCCGAGGGCGCAGAAGACGCTGACGAGCTCGTCCGGCAGGCCGGTCAGGTACTCCGCGGACCAGTAGTTCCGCAGGCCCGGCGGGTCGTCCAGCATGCACTGGAAGTCCGCGTACGGGAGGGCGGTGAGCACCTCCACCTCGTGCGGCAGCGCGAGCAGCGGCTGCGCCAGCTTGCGCAGCGCCTCCTCGCCGCCCGCGTACGTGAGCAGCGCGCCCGCCATCACGGTTCCGACGAGGTGTTCCGGTACGAAGGGCTCCGGCGGGGCCGTCAGGTAGATCATGCCGCCGCCCGCCTCGTCGGGGCCGTTCTCGACGACGTCCCGGTAGGTGCGCAGCACCTCGGGCCCGGCCTCGGGCGGGTACAGCAGCATGCAGATCGCGAACTCCGGCAGCTCGTGCAGGCGCAGCGTGATGGACGTCGCGACGCCGAAGTTCCCGCCGCCGCCGTGCAGGGCCCAGAACAGCTCGGGGTTGTCCTCGGAGGTCGCCGTCAGGGTGCTGCCGTCGGCGGTGACGAGGTCCACGCCGAGCAGGTTGTCGACGGCCAGCCCGAACTTCCGGTCCAGCCAGCCCGAGCCGCCGCCGAGGACGAAACCGGTGGCTCCGGTGGTGGAGACCCGGCCGCCGGTGGTGGCGAGCCCGTGGGGCTGGCAGGCGCGGTCCAGCACGCTCATCACCGCGCCGCCCCCGACGCGTACGGCCTTCGCCGCGGGATGGACGGTGACCTCCTGCATCCGGCGCATGTCGACGACCACGCCGCCGTCGTTGAGGGACATCCCGGCGACGCTGTGGCCGCCGCCGCGCACCGCGACGGGCAGGTCCAGTTCACGGGCGAAACGGACGGTGGTGACGACGTCCGCCTCGCTCTCGCAGCGGGCGATCACGGCCGGCCTGCGGTCGATCATCGCGTTGAAGACCGTCCGGGCCTCGTCGTACCCGGGATCGTCCGGGGCGAAGACCTCACCGGCCAGATCCTCGCGGAGCGCGGCCAGGGCCTGGCCGGCCTTGGAGTGGGGAGCCATGGCTGAGGCCCTCCTTCCGGAGGAGGCGTAGGACCCATCCAGCGTAGGCGGGGGCAGGCCGGCGGGCGCGCTGGAGCCAACCGCGCCGGCGCCGGGCGCAGCCGTGCGGCGCGGTTGCCGGGCGGGTCAGGGACCCTGACGCTTCCGCATGCGCGGACCCGCCCCGCGTCAGCCCCCGTACGCGCCGCTCGCCGTCAGGCGCAGGGCCGTGTCGATCAGGGGGACGTGGCTGAACGCCTGCGGGAAGTTGCCGACCTGGCGCTGGAGCCGCGGGTCCCACTCCTCCGCCAGCAGCCCCAGGTCGTTGCGGAGCGCCAGCAGCCGCTCGAAGAGCTGGCGGGCCTCGTCGACGCGGCCGATCATCGCCAGGTCGTCCGCCATCCAGAACGAGCACGCCAGGAAGGCCCCCTCGTCCCCCTCGAGCCCGTCCACGCCGGCCTCCTCGCCGGTCGTCGGGTAGCGCAGGATGAACCCGTCGGGCGTGGACAGTTCGCGCTGGATCGCCTCGATGGTGCCGATGACCCGCTTGTCGTCCGGCGGCAGGAAGCCCATCTGCGGGATCAGCAGCAGGGAGGCGTCCAGCTCCTTCGACCCGTACGACTGGGTGAAGGTGTTGCGCTCCTTGTCGTAGCCCTTCTCGCACACGTCCTCGTGGATCTCGTCACGCAGTTCGCGCCACCGCTCCAGCGGGCCGTCCGCGTCCCCGCTCTCGATCAGCTTGATCGTGCGGTCCACGGCCACCCAGGCCATCACCTTCGAGTGCACGAAGTGGCGGCGCGGGCCGCGCACCTCCCAGATGCCCTCGTCCGGCTGGTCCCAGTGGGCCTCCAGGTAGCGGATCAGCTTCAACTGGAGCACCGAGGCGTAGTCGTTGCGCGCCAGGCCCGTCATGTGTCCCAGGTGCAGGGCCTCGGTGACCTCGCCGTACACGTCCAGCTGGAGCTGGTGCGCGGCGCCGTTGCCGACCCGGACCGGGCGGGAGCCCTCGTACCCGGGCAGCCAGTCCAGCTCGGTCTCGCCGAGTTCCCGCTCGCCCGCGATCCCGTACATGATCTGCAGGTTCTCCGGGTCGCCGGCGACCGCGCGCAGCAGCCACTCGCGCCAGGCCTGGGCCTCCTCGCGGTACCCGGTGCGCAGCAGCGAGGAGAGGGTGATGGCGGCGTCGCGCAGCCACGTGTAGCGGTAGTCCCAGTTGCGGACACCGCCGATCTCCTCCGGGAGGGAGGTGGTGGGCGCGGCGACGATGCCGCCGGTGGGGCCGTAGGTGAGCGCCTTGAGGGTGATCAGGGAGCGGATGACGGCCTCGCGGTAGGGGCCGTGGTACGTGCAGTGGTCGACCCACTCGCGCCAGAACGCGGCGGTCGTCGCCAGGGCCTCCTGCGCGTCGGGGGTCTCCGGGGCGCCCTTGTGGGAGGGCTGCCAGCTGATGCAGAACGCCTTCCGGTCGCCGGGGCCGACGGTGAAGTCGGAGTACGTCGTCAGGTCCTTGCCGTACGTCTGCGCGTCGGTGTCCAGCCAGACCGAGTCCGGGCCGGCGACGGCGACGGTGCGCCCGTCCACCTTGTGCACCCAGGGCACGACCCGGCCGTAGCTGAACCGCATGCGCAGCGCCGAGTGCATCGGGACGCGCCCGCTGACGCCCTCCACGATGCGCACCAGCTGCGGGGCGTGGTCCTCGCGGGGCGGCATGAAGTCGGTCACGCGGACCGTGCCGCGCGGCGTGTCCCACTCCGATTCCAGGATCAGCGAATCGCCCTGGTAGCGGCGGCGCGTCGCGGCAGGGGCCGCGGCGCCCCCCGGGAACGCCGGGCCGATCCGCCAGAAGCCGTGGTCCTCGGTGCCGAGAAGGCCCGCGAAGACGGCATGGGAGTCGAAACGTGGCAGACACAGCCAGTCCACCGAGCCGTCCCGGCAGACCAGTGCGGCGGTCTGCATGTCCCCGATCAGTGCGTAATCCTCGATGCGCCCGGACACGTAGATCTCCAGTCGAACGTCCACGTCCGCCCCGAAGGGCGCTTGCATTGCGCGGTTGCGCGGTCCCGTGGGTGTGGATCCCCGCACTGAGCTCATGATTCCGGATGCGGCCGGGTTACGCCGTCTGCCGGACTGCTCGGCGGCGATGTGAAGCGATATCCGAGCAGGATATGACGGCACCCTAGTGATCTCCTGAAGCCGGGGGGCAATGTGACTCGACCAAACGGGTGACCCGACGCGTGACCAGCGCGAACGGCGGTGTGACCGGACGCGGGCCGGGCGGTGGCGCTCGGTCGAGCACCCGTAGCGGCGCGTGGCCGGAGGCGGACGGGCCCGGGCGCTGATAGGCTGGTACCCCGTGGACCGGTGGTCTGCCTGTGCGAATCAGGAGCCCCGAAACCGCAGCTTCGGCGCCCCCTGAGAGCCTCCGGTTCGATGGTGGTCCGCGCCGGACGCACCTTCACTTCGCGACCACGGGAGCCCCCTCTTGGCGACGCCGCCCGCTGCTTTTCGAAACAGCACAGCCATGACGACCAAGCACATCTTCGTCACCGGGGGTGTCGCTTCGTCCCTCGGCAAGGGCCTGACGGCCTCCAGCCTGGGTGCGCTGCTCAAGGCGCGCGGCCTGCGGGTCACGATGCAGAAGCTCGACCCGTACCTGAACGTCGACCCGGGCACGATGAACCCGTTCCAGCACGGCGAGGTGTTCGTCACCAACGACGGCGCCGAGACCGACCTGGACATCGGCCACTACGAGCGCTTCCTCGACGTCGACCTCGACGGCTCGGCCAACGTCACCACCGGCCAGGTCTACTCGCAGGTCATCGCCAAGGAGCGGCGCGGCGAGTACCTCGGTGACACCGTGCAGGTCATCCCGCACATCACCAACGAGATCAAGCACCGCATCCGGCGCATGGCGACCGAGGACGTCGACGTCGTCATCACCGAAGTCGGCGGCACCGTCGGCGACATCGAGTCGCTGCCCTTCCTGGAGACCGTCCGCCAGGTCCGCCACGAGGTCGGCCGCGACAACGTCTTCGTCGTGCACATCTCGCTGCTGCCCTACATCGGCCCCTCCGGCGAGCTGAAGACCAAGCCGACGCAGCACTCGGTCGCGGCCCTGCGCAACATCGGCATCCAGCCCGACGCGATCGTGCTGCGCGCCGACCGCGACGTCCCCACCTCCATCAAGCGCAAGATCTCGCTGATGTGCGACGTGGACGAGGCGGCCGTCGTCGCGGCGATCGACGCCAAGTCGATCTACGACATCCCGAAGGTCCTGCACACCGAGGGCCTCGACGCGTACGTCGTGCGCAAGCTCGACCTGCCGTTCCGCGACGTGGACTGGACGGTCTGGGAGGACCTGCTGGACCGCGTCCACAACCCCGACCACGAGGTCAAGGTCGCGCTCGTCGGCAAGTACATCGACCTGCCCGACGCGTACCTGTCGGTGACCGAGGCGCTGCGCGCCGGCGGTTTCGCCAACAAGGCCCGCGTCCAGATCAAGTGGGTCGCCTCCGACGACTGCAAGACCCCGGCCGGTGCCGCGGCGCAGCTCGGCGACGTGGACGCGATCTGCGTGCCCGGCGGCTTCGGCGACCGCGGTGTCAACGGCAAGGTCGGCGCCATCACCTACGCCCGCGAGAACAAGATCCCGCTGCTCGGCCTGTGCCTGGGTCTGCAGTGCGTGGTCATCGAGGCCGCGCGGAACCTCGCCGGCATCGCGGAGGCCAACTCCACCGAGTTCGACGCCTCCACCCCGCACCCGGTGATCTCCACGATGGAGGAGCAGCTGGCCTTCGTCGAGGGCGCGGGCGACCTGGGCGGAACGATGCGCCTGGGCATGTACCCGGCGAAGCTCGCCGAGGGTTCGATCGTGCGCGAGGTCTACGGCGACCAGGCGTACGTCGACGAGCGCCACCGCCACCGCTACGAGGTCAACAACGCGTACCGCGGCGAGCTGGAGAAGAAGGCGGGCATCGTCTTCTCCGGCACCTCCCCGGACAACAAGCTCGTCGAGTACGTGGAGTACCCGCGCGAGGTGCACCCCTACCTGGTGGCCACCCAGGCCCACCCGGAGCTGCGCTCGCGCCCGACGCGGCCGCACCCGCTGTTCGCGGGCCTGGTCAAGGCGGCGGTGGAGCGCCAGCAGGCGGCCAAGTGACGGCCTGACCGCATAACGTAGACAGCCGGGGCAAGGCTCTTGCCCCGGCTGTCGCGTTTTCGGAAAGGCACGGGGTACGGATCATGGCCATGGAGATCGCGGACAACGGGGAGTCGTGGGAGGTCATCGCCTCACGGACCCCGTTCGAGGGCGCGAAGACGTCGGTCCGCTCGGAGCAGGTGAGCATGCCGGACGGATCGGTGGTGCGCCGGGACTACCAGGTGCATCCGGGATCGGTGTGCGTGCTGGCACTGGACGACGAGGGCGACGTACTGGTCCTGCGTCAGTACCGGCACCCCGTACGACACAAGCTGTGGGAGCTGCCGGCCGGACTGCTCGACGTACCCGGTGAGAACCCGCTGCACGCGGCCCAGCGGGAGCTGTACGAGGAGGCCCACGTCAAGGCGGAGGACTGGCGGGTGCTCGCGGACTTCTTCGCGTCCCCCGGCGGGTCGGACGAGGCGATCCGGATCTTCCTGGCGCGGGGCCTCTCCGAGGCGGAGGGGGAGCGTTACCAGGTCTCGGAGGAGGAGGCGGACATGGAGATCGCCCGCGTCCCGCTGGCGGATCTGGTGCAGGGGGTCCTGTCGGGCCGGCTGGGCAACCCCGGCCTGGTGACGGGGGCCCTGGCCCTGTCCGCCGCGCTCGCCGCCCCGGGCGGCCTGGACTCCCTCCGCCCGCCCCAGACCCCCTGGCCGGCCCGCCCGTACGAGGCGTGACCCCTCACGGCCGAACCGGCGGCTCCGCCCCCGGACCCCAGGCGCCTCGAACGCCGGCGGGTCCGGGTGGCCGCCGGGGCCCGTCTGAGCGGGGGTGGTCTGGTCGGCGGCGTGGTGTGACCATCTGTTGATCCGATTGGGCGATGTGTCCGCCGCGCTCCACACGGGTCGTCGCTCTGCGTGAACTACGCTCGCAACCCGAAGGCAGGGAGAGGAGCGGATCCGTGACGGATTTCGTCGGGCGGCGGCGTGAGCTCAAGGAGCTGCGCGAGGACATCGCACGGACCGGGCTCGACACCCTCTCGGGCCGCAAGGCCAAGGCACCCAGGGCGCGCGTCCTGCTCATCGCCGGCCGGCCGGGGTCAGGTCGCACCGCCCTCGCCGAGGCGTTCGTCCGCGAGGTCGCCGAGGACTACCCCGACGGGGTGATCAAGGTGCGCCTCACCGCCCCCGGCGGGGAGACCGTCGCCACCGAGCGGGCGATCCGGACCCTGTTGGAGGGGCTCGGCGAGGCCACACCCCCCGGCGCCGCCGAGGACGAGCTCAGCTCCGCCCTGCGCGCTGCCCTCACCCACCGCAAGGCGATCCTGCTCGTCGACGACGCCGCCGACCCGTACCAGGTCGACGCCCTGCTGCCGGACACCCCCGAGTGCCTCGTCGTCATCACCGCCGAAGGGCCCCTCACCGGCATTCCGGATGTCCGCCCCTGCACCCTCGGCGGGCTGGACACCCCTTCCGGCGTCCAGATGCTCGCGCAGCGCATCGGGGACACGCGGATCGCCGTCGACCCCCGCGCCGCCGAGACCCTCGCCGAGGAGTGCGGGGGCCAGCCCGCCGCGCTGGCGCTGGTCGGCGGCTGGCTCGCCGCGCACCCCAAGGCCGCCGTCGCCGACGTGGCCAAGCAGCTCCACGACATGCCCCCCGGCACCAGCGGCCCGCTCGGCCGCGGCTTCCGACTCGTCTACGAGTCCCTGCCGCAGCCCGCCCAGCGCACCCTCCGGTTGCTGCCGCTCGCCCCCGCCGGCATCGTCGACTCGCACACCGCTTCCGCCCTCGCCGGCTGCTCCGTGGCCGCCGCCCAGTCCACCCTGGAGGACTTCGCCGGCCTGGGCCTCGTCCGCCATGCGGCCAACGGGATGTTCCTCCTGCCCGGCTGCCTCGCCCCGCTGCTCCAGGCCCTGCTGGAGACCAAGGAGCGCGCGGCCGAGGTCCAGCTGGCCCGGGCCCGGATGCTGGAGCGCACCGTACGCCTGCTGCACTCCTGCCGCGTCATGGCCGAAGCCGATGAGGACGGGGCGGGCGGGGCGGACGTGCGCGAGAAGCTGGACGGGCTGCCGCGCGCCCTGCGGTTCCCCGACCGGCGGGCCGCCGCCACCTGGCTCGACACCCGGCTGCCCGCGCTGTCCGCGGCCGCCCGCCTCGCCGTGGCCGACGGCGGGCTGGACACCCTGGCGCGCCGGCTGGTCGCAGCCCTCGTACGAGCCCTCGCGGAGCACCGCGGCACCGCCGCGGCCGCCCCCGAGCTGTACGGGCTGCACCGGCTGGTCCTGGACGTGGCCGAGCGCCGCAGCCTGCACCGGGAGCAGGCCGCGGCCCTGCTGAACCTGGCCGATCTGGACGCCGAGACCGGCCGCACCCACGAGGCGCTCGAGCGGTACCGGGCCGCTCTGGACGCGGGACGGGCGGCGAACGACCCGTACGCGACCGGCCGCGCGATGGAATCCGTAGGCGGCGCCTACCAGGAGCTCGCGGACTGGCACCGGGCCGCCGACTGGTTCGGCCGGGCCCTGTCCCAGGCGCTCGCGCGCGGGGAGCGGGCGGACGAGGCCCGGCTGTACGGACGGCTCGGCAACGTGCACACGTACGCGGGCCGCTACGGCGATGCGCTGCGCAGCTGGCGGACCGCCGCCGCGGGGTACCGGAAACTGGCCGATGTGCCGGGCCAGGCAAAGGCGTTGAGCGAGATGGCGCGAATCCAGGAGTACGCCGGACGGCCCGAGGAATCGCTGCACACCTGCCGCGAGGCGGTGGAGCTCGCGCGCCGGGCCGGAGACCTGCGGCTTCAGGCCGCGCTCCAGGTGCGCCTCGCCGACACTCTCGACCGGCTGGGCGACCCGGCCGCTGCAAGGCTGCACCGCTCGGCGGCCGACAGATTGCTGGGAGACGACCCCGCAGCCTGCGAAATCCGCAGTGGTTCCGACTGAGATTATTGGTTTGCAAGGCTAGACAGCGCGTCGTCCTTCATTAGACTGGCTTCACCACGACATCCCGTGGTGCATCCCGTTGCGCGTTCTTGTGGGCGGGTATGTATGGAAGTGCCCCAAAAATCCCCTGAGCCAAGGACCGTGATCGACGATGAAGGTCGGCATCCCCCGCGAGGTCAAGAACAACGAGTTCCGGGTCGCCATCACGCCCGCCGGCGTGCATGAGCTGGTCCGTAACGGCCACCAGGTCTTCATCGAGCAGAACGCCGGTGTGGGCTCCTCGATCACGGACGCGGAGTACGTCGCCGCCGGCGCCGAGATCCTGGGCACCGCCGACGAGGTCTGGGCCACCGCCGACCTGCTGCTGAAGGTCAAGGAGCCCATCGCCGAGGAGTACCACCGCCTCCGCAAGGACCAGACCCTCTTCACCTACCTGCACCTCGCGGCCTCCCGCGAGTGCACGGACGCCCTCCTGGAGTCCGGCACCACCGCCATCGCGTACGAGACGGTCGAGCTCGCCAACCGCGCGCTGCCGCTGCTCGCCCCGATGTCCGAGGTCGCGGGCCGCCTGGCCCCGCAGGTCGGCGCCTACCACCTGATGCGCTCGGCCGGCGGCCGCGGCGTGCTCCCCGGCGGTGTCCCCGGCACCCACGCCGGCGAGTGCGTGGTCATCGGCGGCGGCGTCTCCGGCTGGAACGCCGCGCAGATCGCCATCGGCATGGGCTTCCACGTGACCCTGCTGGACCGCGACATCAACAAGCTCCGCGAGGCCGACAAGATCTTCGGCACGAAGATCAAGACGATCGTCTCCAACGCCTACGAGCTGGAGAAGGCCGTCATCGAGGCCGACCTCGTCATCGGCGCGGTGCTGATCCCGGGTGCGAAGGCCCCGAAGCTGGTCACCAACGAGCTCGTCGCCAAGATGAAGCCCGGAAGTGTCCTTGTCGACATTGCGATCGACCAGGGCGGCTGCTTCGAGGACTCCCGTCCGACCACCCACGCCGAGCCGACCTTCCACGTCCACAACTCGGTCTTCTACTGCGTCGCCAACATGCCGGGCGCGGTGCCGAACACCTCCACCTACGCGCTGACCAACGCCACGCTGCCCTACATCGTGCAGCTCGCGAACCTCGGCTGGGTCGAGGCGCTGCGCCGTGACCCCGCGCTCGCGCTGGGCCTCAACACCCATGACGGCCAGGTCGTTTACGGTCCGGTCGCCGAGGCCCACGGCCTGCCGACCCTTGAGCTGGGCACGCTGCTCGGCTGATCGGTCAGACCCCGTCAACGACTGACGTCAATCTCACGTATACGGCCGGACCTTGCCCGCAAGGTCCGGCCGGACGCGTTTGCGAGGGGCGACCGGGCGCGGTTCAACTCGCCTCGAACGTAACCCTTTAACCCTTTCGCGCACCCGCGAAACTTCGCAGCGACAGCCCGGACGCCCTTGACAGAGTGGTGTTCGGTTGCCGACACAACGTTGCCGGTCCGACGGATTGTGTTGCCGCTGAGTGGTGACACGCCATAGAGTCGCCAACCGTCGGCATGGTGCCACGCTGACCTATCGATAAGTGTCCTGGTCACGTCCGAGGAGGTAAGACGACTTGTGAATGAGTCGACATTTGCTCCCGGAGGTGGTCGAGCGGGGACGCGCCCCCAGCGTCCTGCAGGCGCGGAGGTACCCCCGGACCGGGGGCAAGGACCCGCCGGACTCGAAGAGGTCGGCTCCGTCGCGGTCCGCACCTTCGCAAACCACCAGCACATGACGACGCCCCAAAAGAGCATGGACGGCCTAGACGTGAACTCCAGGGCCGGCGACCTGAGCGGCGAAAAGCCCGCGGGTTTCGCCGACTACGAAAATGTGCCCGAGGGGCACTTCTACGACCCGGACGCGGAGTACGAGCCCGACCCCGAGTACGCGGCCACCCTCGCCCCCGACGCTGCCCGCCAGCGCCGTGAGCGGATCGGCCCGACCGGACGGCCGCTGCCGTACTTCCCGATCCCGGGTCCGCTGACCGACCACGGTCCGGCGAAGATCATCGCGATGTGCAACCAGAAGGGCGGCGTGGGCAAGACCACGTCGACCATCAACCTGGGCGCCGCACTCGCCGAGTACGGGCGCCGCGTGCTGCTCGTCGACTTCGACCCGCAGGGCGCGCTGTCCGTGGGCCTCGGCGTGAACCCGATGGAACTCGACCTGACGGTCTACAACCTGCTCATGGAGCGGGGCATGTCGGCCGACGAGGTGCTGCTCAAGACGGCGGTCCCCAACATGGACCTGCTGCCGAGCAACATCGACCTGTCCGCTGCCGAGGTGCAGTTGGTCAGCGAGGTCGCGAGAGAGTCGACGCTGCAGCGGGCACTGAAACCCCTGATGGCCGACTACGACTACATCGTGATCGACTGTCAGCCCTCGCTCGGCCTGCTGACCGTGAACGCCCTGACGGCGGCTCACAAGGTCATCGTGCCGCTGGAGTGCGAGTTCTTCGCGCTGCGCGGCGTGGCGCTGCTGACCGAGACCATCGAGAAGGTCCAGGAGCGGCTCAACCCCGAGCTGGAGCTCGACGGCATCCTCGCCACGATGTACGACTCCCGTACGGTGCACAGCCGTGAGGTGCTGGCGCGCGTCGTCGAGGCCTTCGACGACCACGTCTACCACACGGTCATCGGCCGGACGGTGCGCTTCCCGGAGACCACGGTCGCCGGCGAGCCGATCACCACGTACGCCTCCAACTCCGTCGGGGCCGCCGCCTATCGCCAGCTGGCCAGGGAGGTGCTCGCCCGGTGTCACGCCGAGTGAGTCTGCCCGGAGCCGACGAACTGTTCCGTACGACCGGGGGGATGGCGCTGCAGTCGTCCTCTCCGAGGCGGGGGCCGGAGGAGGCACCCGCCGGGGAGCATGCGGCGGCCTCGGCGGAGGGCACGGCGGGGGAGGGCCGCAGCCGGGAGGCCGCGGCCGGTACGGAGCCGGTGGTGGCTGCACCCCGGCGCTCGCAGGAAGGTTCTGTCAGTCCGGAACCCCGGCGGGGCAAGGGCCAGGGCCGCGGGGCGAACCGCCGGCCCAGCGGGCGTGAACGGCACGACGAGAAGATCACGGTCTACGTCTCCGCCGAGGAGCTCATGGACCTGGAGCACGCGCGGCTGGTGCTCCGCGGGGAGCACGGCCTGGCGGTGGACCGCGGCCGCATCGTCCGCGAGGCGGTGGCGGTCGTCCTGGCGGACCTGGAGTCCCGCGGCGACGCGAGCATCCTGGTGCGCAGACTCCGCGGGCGCTGAGCGGCTGACCGGAGCGGCTGACCGGTGGGCCGGTGGGCCGGTGGGCCATCGACCGGGCGACCGCTTGATCGGTTTGGCGGCTGGCGGCTGGCGGCTGGCGGCTGACCGGTGGGCCGGCTGACGCCTGTCGCCTGTCGCCTGTCGCCTGTCGCCTGACGCCTGGCCGGTGGGCCGGTCGGGCGCCGGGCGTTGCCGGGCCGGCGGCCGACGGGTGCCCGGTGGTGATGGCGGTGTCTTCTGCGGGGCCGTGTCGGTGGGGTGCGGGGCATCCCCCGCGAGCAGGCCCGCAGCCGCCCCCGCCCGCCGGGCCTGATGTCTGATGCGGCCTGCGGCCCGTCCTCCCCGCACCTCAGGACGCCCCCACCGTCGTCCCGCCCCACGTACCCGCACCATCCCGACCCCTGGGTGCCGTCTGTCGGTCGTGACCGGTGCCCCTGTCGGCATGCGGGTCCGTGTACGGGTCGGCCGCACCTCCCGCTCGTCGTGACCGTGGGTGATGTCGAAGGGACGGTGCTCTGGCGGCCGCAGGGCCCACTCACCCGTGGTGACCGGTGCCCCAGTCGGCAGGAGGGCCCGTGACGAGCGGTCGGAAGGCGGGGAGGGCGGGGCGCCGGGCCTGCTTCGACTGCGTCCCGGTGGGGATTTCGTGCTCCCGCCCCCGTGGCTTCCACCCGTACGCGCGGCCCCATTCTGTGCCCCGGCCGCCCAGCCGCCGCCCCGTCCTCCCCGACGCGGTACGCGTCCCGCACCCGCGGCTTCCGCTCCCCGGGCGGGTCCGGGGGAGGGGGGTGGGGGGAGCGTGGCAGCCTTGGGGGTGGCCGCCGACCCCCTCCGTACCGCCTTGGACCGTGATGCCCCTTCCCGCCGATCCCGGCCGCCCCACCCGCCGCAGTCTGGGTCGCGGGCCGGGTGCCCGGGCCGAGCCCGAGCCGCGAGACGCCCATGTGGCCCCTGAGGGGCCGGTGGCCGCCGTGCCGGGCGAGGACCCCGTCCGGCCCCCTGCGACCGCTGACGCGCCCGCAGGGGCCCCGCAGGAGCCCGTGGAGGGCGGAGCGGGCGCGTCCGTGGGCACCGACGGGCGGTTCACGCTGCGGCTCGCCAATTTCGAGGGGCCCTTCGATCTGCTGCTCCAGCTGATCTCCCGGCACAAGCTCGACGTCACCGAGGTCGCCCTGTCCAAGGTCACCGACGAGTTCATGGCGCACATCCGCGCCATGGGCCCCGACTGGGACCTCGACCAGACCACCGAGTTCCTCGTGGTCGCCGCCACCCTGCTCGACCTGAAGGCCGCCCGCCTGCTGCCCGCAGCCGAGGTCGAGGACGAGGCCGACCTCGCCCTGCTCGAAGCCCGCGACCTGCTCTTCGCCCGCCTGCTCCAGTACCGCGCGTACAAGCAGATCGCAGAGATCTTCGAGCAGCGGGCCGAGGCCGAGGGCCGCCGCTACCCCCGTACCGTCGGCCTCGAGGACCACCACGCGGAGCTCCTTCCCGAGGTCGTCATCAGCATCGGCGCCGAGGGGTTCGCCCGGCTGGCGGTCAAGGCCATGCAGCCCAGGGCCAAGCCCCAGGTCTACGTCGACCACATCCACGCCCCGCTCGTCAGCGTGCGCGAGCAGGCCGCGGTCGTGGTCGCGCTGCTCAAGGCGCGCGGCGAGGCCACCTTCCAGGAGCTCACCGAGGACGCCGACGACACGCTCACCGTGGTCGCGCGCTTCCTGGCCCTCCTGGAGCTCTACCGCGAGAAGGCGGTGGTCCTCGACCAGGAGGAGGCCCTGCGGACGCTCACCGTCCGCTGGAGCGGCGGGGACGGCGACGGGATGCCGACCGTCACCGACGAGTTCGATCAGATCGTGGAGGTCAAGGAATGAGCGACGTGGCCGGGCTCGCGCTGAAGCCCGCCCTGGAGGCCGTCCTCATGGTCGTGGACGAGCCTGCGACCGAGGCGCACCTCGCCAAGGTGCTGGACCGCACCCCGCGCGAGGTCGCGGACGCCCTGCGCGAGCTGGCCGACGAGTACACCGTCCAGGGGCGCGGCTTCGAGCTGCGGCTCGTCGCCGGCGGCTGGCGTTTCTACACCCGGGCGGAGTACTCCGACGCCGTCGAGCGCTTCGTGCTGGACGGCCAGCAGGCCCGGCTGACCCAGGCCGCGCTGGAGACCCTGGCGGTCGTCGCGTACCGCCAGCCGGTGAGCCGCTCGCGGGTCTCTGCGGTCCGCGGAGTGAACTGTGACGGGGTCATGCGGACCCTGCTCCAGCGCGGTCTGGTGGCCGAGGCGGGCACGGAACCCGAAACAGGTGCGATCCTGTACAGGACGACGAACTACTTTCTGGAGCGGATGGGCCTGCGCGGCCTGGACGAGCTCCCGGAGCTCGCGCCCTTCCTCCCCGAGGCGGACGCGATCGAAGCCGAGACGCTTGAGGGTGTTCCGTCGTTCGATCCGGACGCACCGGATACCGATGAAGACGACAAGACGACGGAACTTTGATGCGAAGCAGCGGCAACGGCAACGGTGGCGGCAACAGGAACAGCGGCGGCGGCGGTGGTGGCGGGCGCGGTAACTCCCGCGGCGGCTCCTCCTCCGGCGGCGGTGGCTACCGCGGAGGCTCCTCCTCCGGTGGGGGCGGCTCCCGCGGCGGCTCCGGCGGCGGTGGCTACCGCGGCGGGAGCTCCGGCGGTGGCGGCTACGGCGGCGGCTCCGGCTCCGGCTCGGGCGCCCCGCGCGACCGGGACCGCGACCAGGCCCCGCAGCGGCCCCGCAACCCCCGCCCCGAGGAGCGCCGCTACGACGTGGGCCCCGAGGGCGAGCGCAGCCGCGGCGGCGCCAAGGCGGGCGGTGGCGGTGCCCGCGGCGCAGGCGACGCCAACCGCGGTGGCGGTGCCCGCGGTGACGCGGCGCGCGGCGGCGCCAAGGGCGGTCCCCGCACCTCCAGGACCCCCGGCATCGGCGGGGCCGGCGGCCCGCGCCGCGGCCCCGGCAGCCGCAGCGGGCAGTCCCGCCCCCGCGAGCTGGACGCGCGGATCGAGGAGCGCGTGCGCGACCGGTACGCCGACAAGCCCGTGATCAAGACCCCGAAGACCTTCCCGGGCGCCGAGCAGGAAGGCGAGCGCCTGCAGAAGGTGCTCGCCCGCGCCGGCATGGGCTCGCGGCGCGCGTGCGAGGAACTCATCGAGCAGGCCCGCGTCGAGGTCAACGGCGAGATCGTGCTGGAGCAGGGCAAGCGGGTCCAGCCGAAGGACGAGATCAAGGTGGACGGCCTGACCGTCGCCACCCAGTCGTACCTGTTCTTCGCGCTGAACAAGCCCGCCGGTGTCGTCTCCACGATGGAGGACCCGGACGGCCGCCAGTGCCTCGGCGACTACGTCACCAACCGCGAGACCCGCCTCTTCCACGTCGGCCGGCTCGACACGGAGACCGAGGGCATCATCCTCCTCACCAACCACGGTGAGCTGGCCCACCGCCTCACGCACCCCAAGTACGGCGTGAAGAAGACGTACGTCGCCGCCATCACCGGCTCGCTGCCGCGCGACATCGGCAAGCGGCTCAAGGACGGCATCGAGCTGGAGGACGGGTACGCCCGCGCCGACAACTTCCGCGTCCTGGACCAGGTCGGCAAGAACTACATGGTCGAGGTGACCCTCCACGAGGGCCGCAAGCACATCGTCCGCCGCATGCTGGCCGAGGCGGGCTTCCCCGTCGACAAGCTCGTGCGGACCTCCTTCGGTCCCATCGAGCTGGGCGACCAGAAGTCCGGCTGGCTGCGCCGCCTGACGAACACCGAGGTCGGCATGCTCATGCGCGAGGTCGGTCTGTAGCCCCTCCGCTCCGAGCGACGAAAGCCCGCAGTGCCCCCGTGGCACTGCGGGCTTTTCGCTTGTCAGGGACCCGCCTTCCTGTTTATAGTCAATGTGACTATTAAGGAATGAGGGGGTCGGCCGTCATGAGCTGGACCGAAATCCTGGGGTTCGCCACCGGGGCCCTGTGCGTCTGGCTCGTCGCCCGGCAGCACGTCGCGAACTGGCCCATCGGCATCGCCAACAACGTCTTCTTCATCGTGCTCTTCGCCCAAGCCGGCCTGTACGCCGACGCCGGGCTCCAGATCGTCTTCATCGCCCTCGCCGCGTACGGCTGGTGGTCCTGGACCCACGGGGGTGGACCAGGATCCTCAGAGGCCCTGCCGGTGCGCCGCACCACGCGCACCGAATGGGCCGTACTGGCCGCGGCGGGGGCGGTGGGGGTGCTCGGGCTGACGCTCCTGCTGAGCCGCGTCACCGACTCCACCGTCCCCTTCTGGGACGCGCTGACCACCGGGCTCTCGCTCATGGCCACGTACGGCCAGTGCCGCAAGCTCGTCGAGTCGTGGTGGCTGTGGATCGCCGCCGACCTCGTGTACATCCCGCTCTACGCCTACAAGGGGCTGTACCTGACCTCGGCCCTGTACGTCGGCTTCCTCGCGCTCTGCGTGGTCGGCCTGCTCGGCTGGCGGCGCACGCTGCCGGCGCGGGGCGCCCGTACGGCGGCGGCGGAGGCGGCGGCATGAGCGGCGCGAGGCGTTTCGGCCACGGTCTCGTCCTGGGCAAGTTCTACCCGCCGCACGCCGGGCACCACCACCTCGTGCACACCGCCCAGGAGCAGTGCGAGCGGCTGACCGTGCTGGTGTGCGCGGCCTCGGTGGAGTCGGTCCCGCTCGCCGACCGGGTGGCCTGGATGCGCGAGGCGCACCCGGGGGCGGAGGTCGTCGGCGCGGTCGACGACATCCCGGTCGACCTGCACGATCCGGCGGTCTGGGAGGCGCACATGGCGGTCTTCCGGGGCGCGGTGCCCGGGCCGGTCGACGCCGTCTTCACCTCGGAGGAGTACGGGACCGAGCTCGCCCGGCGGTTCGGGGCCGAGGCGGTCTGCGTGGACCCGGGGCGGACGCGGTTCCCCGTCTCCGGCACGGCGGTACGGGCCGACCCGGTCGGGAACTGGGAGTTCCTGGGGCCGGGCGTACGGGCCGCCCTGACCCGGCGGATCGTCGTACTCGGCGCCGAGTCGACCGGTACGACCACCCTGTCGCGGGCGCTCGCGGCCCACTACCGGGCGCGCGGCGGGGTGTGGGCCGGGACGGGCTGGGTCGCGGAGTACGGGCGCAGGTACAGCGAGGAGAAGCTGGCGGCGGCGCGCACGGCGGACCCGGCGGCGACCTGGGAGGACGTGTCGTTCACCGCCGAGGAGTTCCCGGTGATCGCGCGGCGGCAGGACGCGGAGGAGGAGCGGGCGGCGCGCGCCGGCTCGCCGGTCCTGTTCTGCGACACGGACTCCTTCGCGACCGGCATCTGGCACGAGCGGTACATGGGATCGCGGAGCGAGGAGGTCGAGAAGATCGCCGCGCTGACGCACCGGGACCTGTACCTGCTGACCGACCACGCGGACGTGCCGTTCGAGGACGACGGCCTGCGCGACGGCGAGCACCTGAGACCGTGGATGACGGACCGCTTCCGCGAGGAACTCGAGCGGACCGGCAGGCGTTTCCTGACCGTGCGCGGGGACCGCGAGGCGCGGCTGGCGACGGCCGTGGCGGCGGTCGACGAACTGCTGGCCCACGGCTGGCACTTCGCGGACCCCCTGCCGGAGAACCGATGACGACCGCGGCCTACGACCCGCACGCCTTCGAACCGTTCGCGGTGACGGTCGACCTGGCGGTGTTCACCGTGCGGGGCGGGGCGCTGCACGTCCTGCTGATCCGGCGCGGCCAGGAGCCGCACGCGGGGGCCTGGGCGCTCCCGGGCGGCTTCGTCCTGCCGAGGGAGTCCGCGGAGACGGCGGCCCGCCGGGAACTCGCCGAGGAGACCGGCCTGCCGGAGGCGGTCGTCGCCGCGCTCCACCTGGAGCAGCTGCGCACGTACAGCGAACCGGACCGCGATCCGCGGATGCGGGTCGTCTCGGTGGCCTTCACCGCCCTGGTCCCGGACATGCCAGAGCCGGCGGCGGACGGCGGCGGCGACGCGGACCGGGCGCGCTGGGTACCGGTGGGGGAGGCCGGGGAGGTCGGGGAGGCTGCGGAGGACCTGGCCTTCGACCACGCGCTGATCCTGGCGGACGCCCGGTCCCGGGTCGGCGCGAAGCTCGAGTACACCTGCCTGGCGACGGGGTTCTGCCCGCCCGAATTCACCCTCGGGGAGCTCCAGTCCGTCTACGAGACCGTCTGGGGGACCGCCCTGGACCGCCCCAACTTCCGCCGCAAGGTCCTGGCCACGCCCGGCTTCGTCGAGGCCGTGCCGGGCGCCGCCCGGCTGACCGGCGGCCGCGGCAAGCCGGCCGCACTGTACCGGGCGGGCCCGGCGACCGCCCTGCACCCGCCCCTGCTCCGTCCCACGGAAGGACACACGAGATGACCCTGAAGAAGCGGGCGGCGACGGGGGCCCTGATCGGCCTCGCCCTCGGCGACGCGCTGGGCTTCCCGACGGAGTTCAACGACGTCCCCTCGATCCTGGCGAAGACGGGCCCGTGGCGGGACATGGCGCTCCCCCGCCCGGCGATCGTCACGGACGACACCCAGATGACGCTGGCCCTGGCGCGCGGCATCCGGACGGCGGCAGGAGGCGGGCGCCCGGCCCCCGGTCCGCTCACGGGCCCGATCCGGGAGGAATTCGTCGCCTGGTACCACTCCCCGGAGAACAACAGGGCGCCCGGCAACACCTGCCTGCGGGCGTGCAGCCTGCTGAACGACCCCTCCCGGGACTGGCGGGACGCGAGCCAGACCGGCTCGAAGGGCTGCGGGGCGAACATGCGGGTGGTCCCGGTGGGCCTGGTCCCCGGCTGGACGGAGGAGGAACGCGCCGGCGCGGCCCAGCTCCAGTCGGCCCTGACCCACGGCCACCCGACGGCGCTCGCGGCCTCGGACCTGACGGCCCGGGCGGTGCACCTCCTCGCGCAGGGCACGGAGGTGACGGGCCTGGTCGGCCAACTCCGCTCGTACGCCCTGCACCACCGCACGCACTACCACGAGCGCTGGCTGGGCGACCTCTGGATGCGCACGGCCTCGGACGCGACCCCGGAATCCTTCATCGCCCGCGGCTGGGACGAATGCCTGTCGGCCCTGGACCGCCTGACGGCCGCCCTGCGGACCCCCTCCCCGGAGACGGACCCGTGCCTGACGACGGGCGACGGCTGGATCGCGGAGGAGGCCCTGGCCACGGCCCTCCAGTGCTTCCTCCTCTTCCCGGAGGACCCCCTGACGGCCCTGCGCCGCGCAGCCTGCACGAAGGGCGACTCGGACTCCATCGCCTGCCTGGCCGGCGCCTTCGCCGGCGCCCACCTCGGCGCGGACGTCTGGCCCCGCGACTGGGAGGGCCGCATCGAGTACCGCGACGAACTCCTGTCCTTCGGCGCCCTCTGGGATGCGTGACACTGGCCGTGGCAGCACACGAGAAGCCGCAGGCGCATCATTGTGCGCCTGCGGCTTCTCGGTTTGGTGCTCCGGTCTGTCAGTTTATGGCCACGAACTCGGGAACTCCGACGAGCGCATCTGGATCATCGAACGATTTGAATTCAAAGGATAGCGGCGCCTTGGCTCGCGAAACTCTGATTCCGTGGAGACAGTTCGCACACCAGAACATGCTGTACCCGATCCTGGTTTCGGGATCCCCTATGTAGCGCAGCTTCAATTGCGATTTGCCGCACCTAGGGCAGCTCACGGCAAGGTTTCCATCAATCATCGCAGCCAAAGCCGACATCCACTGGGCGCGAGCCGTCACTGCGAGCCGCCCTGCGACTTGAAGTACTGCCAGAAGGAAGGTTCGATGGCGTGAGCCGTGTCCTCGTATGCTCGCCCGCCAACGGTGTCTTCAGCGCCCGGCCCGTAGAGTTCGAGCTGCATCACGTGCGTCCTTTCATGGCCAATCGTCTTGACCAAATTCTCCTCGGACGAGAATGCGTCCGGATAGAAAGTTATTCGCTTTGTGAGGGGATTAGTGTGGCCGTAAAGGTCTTTCCCTATGAGCTCGGACTGCCTGTTGATGGTCCATTTTACTCCGGACAGGCTGGCGCCGCCCTGCTGTGCATATTGCTTTACGGTCCTCCGCTGCATCGGGAGGGCCAGTCCGGAAAACTCGCCAGTGTTTACGCCTCGTCGAAACAGTGCGACCTGTGAGAACTTGGCTGCGGCCGAGGCTTCGGGAGCGGCCGGACCCAGGGGGAGGCTTGCAAGGGCACCGCCCTGGCCAACTCCCATATCGAAGGCGGCGCTGCTGATGTCCACGCCGTCCGCTGCGAATTCCTTGCGCATTGCGTCACCCGCGCACTCCACCTCCCCGAAGAGCTTGAACCCCTGACATGCGAACGTCAGGCCATCCACGATTCCCGTGAGGATGCCGTGCCCGTAGTCACGGTCATTACCGAGAGGCTGATCGACCCACTTGCCGCTGCAGCCCGCTCGATTGCAGGTGACCTTCCGGTGCCCGCTCTTGGGGCTCGCAGTGGATTTGCCGCCCTGCGGGGCGGTCTGCTGTCGCCGCTTCCGTTCGACGTAATCGGGGGCGAGGGTGCCACCGACTGCGTTGACCTCGGTTTCGTAGCGGGTGCCGTAGTCGTACGGGTCGTTGCCGTTATGGCACTTGTACATGCCGCTGGCGCACTCCTGGAGGGCCAGGCCGGTGGGGTCCCAGTAGGTCCAGGGGTTCTGGTTGGCGTAGGTGTAGCCGTGGAGCTGCTGGGCGTCCTTGAGGTCCATGATCGGGTCGACGGATATGAACCGGCCGATCAAGGGGTCGTAGTCGCGGGCTCCGATGTGGGTCAGGCCGCTGTCGGTGTCCTTGGTGCCGCCCACGAAGGTCTTCTCGCCGGCCCAGCCGGCCGGCTTGGCGCCGCGTTCTCCACCGAAGAGCCCGGTCTTGCGGCGGGTGACGGCCTGCGTGGCGTCGGCGGTGATCTGGGTGGTGCCCGTGTTGTGGTGGTCGGCCAGCAGGAAGATGAGCTTGCCGCCGGTGCGCATCGCGACCTCGCCGTAGTAGCGAGTGCCCTTGACGGCGCCTGCCTTGTCGAGGCGGAGTTCGTTGCCTCCAGGGAGGTAGAGGGTGGTGCCGGTCGAATCCTTGCGGAGCAGCCGCTGGCCCGAGGGGTCGTAGGTGAACGTGTTGCTGCCGGTGCCCTGGTCGAGGGACTTGAGGCGGCCCTCGGCATCCCAGGTCAGGTACTGGGTGGCACTGGTGCCGCTCTTGCGGGTCTTGGTGTTGCCGGAGGCGTCGTAGGTGAAGACCTCGTCACGTGGGTTGGTGCCGGTCTGCGTGACCTTGGGCAGGTCGTGCTTGCCGACGGTCGGGGCGGCGTACATGCGGACCGTGTCCGCGGTCGGGCCGGAGGCCGTCGTGTGCTGGGTTTCGGTCTTGCGGTTGCCGACAGCGTCGAAGGTGTACGAGGTCCAGTACGGGTCCTCACCGCCGATCACCGATGCGTTGGGCGCGGCCGCACAGGTCTCGCCCGTGTTGGTCCAGGCCTCGGTGATGCGGTTCAGCGCATCGAGGCTGACGCACTGGGTGTCGGTGGTGCGGGTGGTGTCCTGGCCGTAGGCGGTGGCGATCGAGGTCAGGCTGCCGGCTGTGTTGTAGCCGTACTTCGTGTCCTCGACGCGCTGCGGGGCCGTATCGCGGTCGGTATAGGTGCGGGTGACCGCGCCGGTGTGCTCGTCGTATTCCGTCGACCGGTACACGTGCTGGCCCACGGCGCCCATCTCCGCCCGGGTGGTACGGCCGTAGTGGTCGTACGTCATCGCCGTGACCAGACGGCTGCTGCCGGCGCCCATGTTGTTGAGGAGGCCGGAGACCGACTTGTAGGTGCTGCCGACCGTCTCCGCAGGCAGGTCGCCCATCGCCGGATGCTTCGTCGTCAACTGCTGACCGGTGATGTTGTACGTGTTCGTCCACTGGTAGGTGCCCGCCAACGCGCCCGTGTCCGGGGTGGAGGGGATGGTCACCTTGGTCGTCAGCGGCTGGTACGCGTCGTTGAAGAGCATGACCTCCGATTCGAAGGCCTTGCCGTCCACGTAGCGGGTCGACTTGGTGAGCTGCCCCTTGGCGACCGTGTCGTAGACCGACGAGGTCAGGAGCGTGGCACCCTGCTTGATCGCGGTGACGCGGCCCAGCTCGTCGTAATCATTGTGCAGCGTGACGCCACGGGCATCCGTGACGTCCGTTGCACGACCGCCCACGTCGTAGGTGGTCTTGGTGACTCCCTTGTCCGGGTCACTCGTCTCGATCTGCTGGCCGCGGACGTCGTACGTGTACGTCCACTTGGCAGTACCGGCGTCGGTGACCTGTCCCAGCCGTCCGAGCCTGTTGTACGTGTACAGCGTGGAGTGCGAGGACGTACGCGCCGCGTCCGTGTACTCCTTGGTCTCGACCGTGCGTCCGAGGGCGTCCACCACGGTCGTGGTGGCCGTGCCGCCCGGCGGGGGCACGACCGTGGTCGTGTCACCGGTGTAGGCGGTGGTGGTGCGCTTGGTCTCCGTGCCGAACTTCTTCGCCACGACGGCCGTCACCCGGCCCGCACCGTCGTACTCCGTGTCCGTGGACGCCGGGTACAAAGTCTGCTGACCCGTCACCAGCTCCGGTCCCGGGGTCCCCTCGGCGTAGTACGTCCCGGAACTGCGCCAGGCCTTGCCTAGGGTGTTGAAGAATGTTTCCGTGATCAGACGCCCTGACAGATCGGGCGACTGCGCCTGGGTCTGGCGCTGGCGCAGCAGACCGTCGAGGATCGCGTAGCTCGCGGCGTATTTGTAGTCGTGCGTGAGGGTCTTCGACGTCACCACGACCGGACCGTCATTGCGTACCAGGTACTCGAAGGAGCGGCTCGGCGCCTGCGGGTACGTCGCGGCCGGCCGGTTCGGGCCCCATGCCTTGGTCAGGCGACCCAGTGCGTCGTACTCCGTGCTGCTGACCTTTCCGTTCGGGTCGGTGACCTGCCGAGGCAGTCCGCGGAGTGGATCGAGCACCGAGGACGAGGCGTGACCCTTCGCGTTGGTCGCCACCGTGGCAGTCGGGGCTTCACCGGTGGCCGGCGTGTAGCCGGTCGTCGAAACCTGCCCGTACGCGTTCGCGGAGGCCAGCTGGCGTCCGTAGATGTCGTAGCAGAGCTGGTCCCTGTTGTCACCACAGGTGCTGGGGACGTAGGAACTGGTGTCGTAGTTGTCGCCCTTGGCGTTGATCTCCTCGGTCTTGCTGACCCGGCCCGCTCCCGGGACGCTCCCCAAGGTGCCGCCGTCGAAGTAGGTACGAACGTCCTTGATGACGTCGGTCGGCCGGTTCACCGTCGTGCCGCACGGCACTGCGATGGTTTCCACGCGACTGACGCGGTTGACGATCCACTTGTCCGTGTTGCGGGCGTACGTGGTGGTGCTGCAGCTCTCGTCGCCGACAACGGCCGTGTCACCGGTCTCGGAGACCGAGTCGACCATCCCGTAGTCGTCGAAGTGGTTGGTCGTCTCCAGCGTCTGAACGCCGCCGGTCACCGTCGTGCGGCTGGACTTCTTCTCGGTACCCGTTCTGTAGGCCACCAGGTCCGGCAGACCCGGGCGCGTCCTCGTGGCCACCGGGGCGGAACGCCAGGGCGTGTAGGAAATGGCGGACACGAGCTTGGCAGCGTCGTCACCGTTGTATGTGGCCGTCTCGCGCGGGCTGCCCGCGAACTCCGGCCGGTCGGTGACGGCGACGCCCGCCGAGTCCTTGACATCCCGGCCGTCCAAGCCGCGGAAGTAGCGTGACTCCGCGAGCGACTTGGGGTCGCCAGCCGTACCCATGCGGGTCTGGACCCGCTCGTATCCGCGGGCGATGGAGTGTACGCGGTTCTCGGGCTTGGTGAACTCGTCCGTGCTCTTGTCCCAGGCAGCGCCGCCGAGGTAGGCGTACGAGGTCACCGTGTCCGGGGTATCGGCCAGGTTGTCGCCCTCGACGACCTGCGTGACCACATACGTGTTGAACCAGTCCAGCTTGGCTGTCTCCCCCTCGAACATCCACTTCACCGGGTAGCAGCGAGTGGTGTTCGTCTCGTCCGGTTTGGGCAGGGTCGTTGCCGTGCAGTCGGGCTGGGAGTAGGTGACGCCGATGGTGCCGCCGGTCTCCGTGGTCACCTGGTACATCCGCAGGCGGATGAAGGGAGCCAGCCCGTCGCCGGTCTTGTCGACGCGGTTGGGCCGCTGCTCGCCGGCGAACGTGACCGGCGGGAGCGTGATGTCCGGGGCGTCGCCGGCCTTGCCCGTCCGCTGGATGGACTTCAGCCACAACGGGGTGGAGATGCCGTCACCCGAGGGCGGGAAGCTCTGGTCCAGCTTCCAGGAGTCGACGTCCTGGTACGCGCCGCCGGTGAGAAGCTTGGTGTTGATGCCGGTCAGACGGATCCGGGACCAGAAGGTGGGGGAGAACTGGCTCTTGCACTCCGTCGAGCCGTCCTTGCAGAACTGGTCGTACGGTGAGTCGGGCCAGTTCTTGGCGTTGGCTTCGTCGAAGGTGCCGCAGGTGCTCAGGCAGCGCTCGGAGACGTCGAAGGTGACCTGGCCCATGGCCTTGGCCGTGTAGACCGAGTCCGCGCGCAGGCCGTAGTCGATGTGGTCGAGCCAGCCGCCGCGGATGTACGGGGTGACCGTTCCCTTGCCCGTCGTCGCGGACACGTTGCGGCCGTAGTTGTTGGTCTCGGTCTTCCAGTAGTACGCCATCGCGTCACCGCCGGGGGCGACGACGTAGTCGAGCTGCCAGCGCCAGGCCTGCTGGCACCACGCGCTCGCGAACGAGGCGTTGTAGCAGGGCTCGCCGGCCTGGTTGCCGAATACCGGGACCGTCCAGGCGGAGTTCGTCGTCGGCGTCGACGAGTCCTTCCAGCCCGGGAGGCGGTTCAGGCCGAAGTAGTACTGGGTGCCGTCGGTCGTGGTGATCTTCCAGTGCTCACCGTCGTTGTCACCGTTGTTCGCACCGGTGAGCTTCTCGACCTTCTCGCCCGAGTCGGAGGCCGGATGCCAGCCCTTGCCCGCCTCGTACACCAGCTCCGAGGACTTGCCGCCCAGCGACAGCGTCACGTTGTCGTTGAACCAGCACAGGTCCCCGACCTTCGTCGTGTTCGTGCCGCCGGCCTTGTCCTCCTCACAGGACTTGTACCGGCGTTCGATGAACCCCGGCTCCCACGACCAGCCGTCACCGATCCACGAACCCTGCGTGTTCGACGCGGACGTCCTGCCGTCCACGGCTTGGGAGCTGTAGCCCAGGCCGATCGTCGGTCGGAGTCCGGACGGCACGGACGGTACGTCGACCTTGTACGACCAGGAGAACGCCCCGGTCGTGCTGCCGGAGTTCCAGGAGCCCGAGGGCTGGAGCGACGTGGCCTTGTAGTCACCCGTCGGGCCCGAGGCGTCGGCCGTGGCCGCGAGGACCATGGCGCTCGGTGCGGCGGCCGCCGCGGACATCGACATCGGCGCCGACTTGCCCGTGGTTCCCGTACCGCCCGGGGTGCTGATCTGCGCCGAGAGCTTGCCCGTGCGGGTGTCGTTCTTCGTCTTCAGCGGCTTCTGGGTACGACACTCCGCGCGCTCGGGGCTGGTCAGCGCACAGGCCGGGAGCTCGACCAGGTGCAGACGGGCGGCGTAGTCACCGCCGTACGCACCGCGGAAGGAGTCATAGTCCACCTCGACCTTGGCCGGGACGGAGTTCGGCACGCCGTCCGAGCGGCCGACCGACAGCAGTACGCCGTCAACGCCCGCCTTGCGGGCGGCGTCCTTGTCGGCCACCGAGACCTTGACCCGGCCAGGATTGGTGACCCCGGCCGCCGGAGCGTTCTGCGACAGGGCCGACTTGGCCAGTCCCGCATCGGCACGGGAGACCGTCACCGGCAGCTTGCCGGCACGCCCGCCCGTGGCCAGCGACACCTCGGCCGAGCCGGGAGCCGGCCACGTCGCCTTCGGTTTCTGCCTCTTCGATGAATCGGCGGCCGCCGCGTCCGGGCGCTTCGTACCGCCTGCGGCGACCTTCGTCACCGGAACTGCCTTCGGCTGCTTCAGGCTCGGCAACGGCGGGCCGTTTTTGGCCTCGGCCGCTACTGCTGCGCCGGGCAGCACGCCTGCGAGGACTGCGGCAGCCAATGCTGCGGTAAGTCCTCGCGTGCGAAATCGTCTCACACCCCACCCCAACTGCTGTATTGAAATTATCGGAGCGCAGACTAACAGGGTTGGTTCGGGATATCGGACGGGTCGTCAGATCGCATGAATTGCTATTGTTTGCGCGCAATGAATGCAAAGATGACCTTGCTGTGAAAAAACGGACACATGTGTGCTGGCGCGGTGAAGCCGCAGGTGGGGATGTGTGGCGCGGGTGTCGTGCCGGTAGAGTCGCACTCGGTATCAGTCAAGTATCAAATGGTGGGGAGTTTGCGTGGTGGAGGGGAGACCCCGTTGGGGTCGACGAGATAGGCGTATTTTTTCGGCTGGTATCTCTCTTGCTCTTGTGGGGGGAATTGCTGCGACTGGATTGTTCGCTCTGGCCCCGACGGCGGCTGTCGCAGCCTCGGCCGATCCCGTCGCCGACGGTTCGATGAGTGCCGAGGACTTCGCGCTGAAGAAGGCCAAGGAGACCGGGCAGCCTTACGAACTGGTAAAGGCGCGGACGCAGTCTTCGGACACATGGGCCATGCCCACAGGCAAGTGGTCCGTGAAGCGGTACGGAACTCCCGTGCGCGTGCGGCGCGGCGGTGCCTGGGTGGCGACCGACCCGACGCTGCAGTTCACGGCTAACGGGACCGTCGCCTCGAAGGCGGTCGCCGGTTCGGTGACGTTCTCCGGCGGCGGTACCGGGCCGTTCCTGTCGGGCGTGAAGGACGGCCGGACGTTCTCGCTGACGTGGCCGAAGGCACTGCCGAAGCCCACGCTGGCCGGGAACGTGGCGACGTACGCGAACGTGCTGCCGGATGTGGACCTGCAGCTGAAGGCCGAGGTCGAGGGGTTCTCGCAGCTGCTGGTCGTAAAGACGGCTGCGGCGGCCAAGCACCCTGATCTCGCGACGCTGAGGTTCAAGCTGGACACGGTGGGCCTCAACGTCTCCACGGACGGGACGACCGGGCTGATCAAGGCGGTCAACCCGGCCGGACAGGACGTGTTCACCGCGTCCACGCCGATGATGTGGGACTCCACGACCACCGCGGGCTCGGCTTCCGCGGCCAAGACCACCGCGTCCCGTGCGCTGGTGACCGCCGAGGGCACCGCGCCGGCGCCGTCGGACGTGTTCGTGCCGCCGTCCGGGGCCAAGGACGCCCAGATGCCCACGACGGTGTCGGGCGGGACCCTGGAGATCAAGCCGGACCAGGCGCTGCTGACCGGTGCGGCCACGAAGTACCCCGTGTACATCGACCCTTCGGTCGCGTGGAGCGAGCACCACGACTGGGCCTGGGCCTACCGCAGCTGGCCGAACAGCTCCTACTGGAACACCAAGGAGGACGTCCGGGTCGGCTACGAGAGCGAGACGAACGGGCTGTCGCGGTCGTTCTTCCAGCTCGACACCGCCAACATCAAGGGCGCCCAGATCACCAAGTCCACGTTCCGCATCAGGGAGACGTGGTCCTGGTCCTGCACGGCGACCCCGGTCGAGCTGTGGAGTACCGAGGCGATCTCGTCGGATACGACCTGGAACTACCAGCCCAAGCGGCGCCGCATGCTCGATACGGTGAAGGCCGCCAAGGGCCGTGCCGAATGCGCTGCGGGCAATCTGGAGTTCAACGCGACCTCCATCGCGCAAGAGGCCGCTTCCAACGGCTGGAACGCGGTCACGCTCGGCCTCTACGCGCCGAACGAGAGCGACCAGTACCAGTGGAAGCGCTTCGACCCGAAGACCATCGTGCTGGAGACCGAGTACAACAACCCGCCCGGGACTCCGTCCGGCCTGGGTACCTCGCCCGCCACGTCGTGCACCGAGGGCGGAGCGATCGGCAATACCCGCATTGCTCTGTACGCGAAGGCCGAGGATGCGGACGGCGGCAACCTGCAGGCCGAGTTCCAGCTCTTCAAGGCCGGCCAGAGCACTCCGGTCGCCACGCAGGCGCTTCCGGCGCTCAGGGGGCGCGTGGTGACGTGGTCGGTCCCTGACGAGACCCTGGTGAGCGGGTCCTACAGCTGGAAGGTCCGCATCACGGACCAGGACAACGCGTCTTCCGCCTGGTCTCCCACCTGTACCTTCTCAGTGGACCGGACCAGGCCCAGCCATCCGCCCGTGATCGGTTCCGCCCAGTTCCCCGACGGGTCGGCGGGATGGCCCGCCACGACCGGCGTGGCCCGGACACGCGGTTCCTTCACTTTCGGCGCCAATGGCGAGACGGACCTGAAGGAGATCTGGTACTACACCGATGACCAGCCGCGGCTGAAGTCGGTGGCACCCAACGGCAGCGTCGACATCACCCCGCCCGGTGCCGGCCCGCACCACGTCTACGCCTACAGCGTCGACAAGGCCGGCAACCGCTCCGACACGTCCGCCTACACGTACTACGCCAAGCGCTCGGCCGTGATGGACGGCCCGGGTGACCTCAACGGCGACGGCAACCGCGACATCTGGACCCTCGACGCCAAGGACCAGCTCCTCACCTACACCGGACAGGACGACCACACCTTCGTCCGTGCGAAGTCGGAAGACGGCGGGTCGGCGTTCGGCGGAGCCCAGATCGCCTACCAGGGCGACTGGGACGGTGACGGTGACAACGACCTGGTCTCCCTCCAGTACAACTCGGTCGTGGGCAAGAAGCAGCTGTCGACGTACTCGAACACCGGCCTGGGAGCGGTGGACAACCCCATCGATCTGAACGTGAACCGGGAAGAAAACAACCACTGGTTCAACGCGGAACAGATCATCGCCCCCGGAGACCTCGACGGGGACGGGCTGCAGGACCTGTTGGTCAAGCAGGGCAAGCAGCTCTGGGCGTACCACGGCAGCCTCTTCAACCTCCTCGACGAGACGGAACCCGTACTCGTCGGCAACGCCGACTGGGACAAGTTCACCGTCATCACCCCCGGTGACCTCAACGGCGACAAGGTCCCCGACCTGTGGCTGCGGGAGAACGCCACCGGCGACCTGTTCCGCACCTACGGGAGCAAGGGACCCGACGGCAACCTCGACCCCACGGCCTGGGGCAGCATCGCCGCGCGTGTCAAGATCGGGACCGGCTTCGACGAAGCCACGTACCCGTCCCTGGGCTCGGTCGGTGAGATCACCGGCGACACGCTCCCCGACCTGTGGGCGCGCAAGGGCGGCAAGGTCGTGGCGTGGCCGGGCAAGCAGCCCGACGCCAACGGGATGTCCTTCGGTACCGAGTTCGTGATCGCGGCCCAGCTCGGCGACGTACCGGTGGCCGGCACCGAGGTCGGAAACGGCAACGACCGCGTCCGCTGGGCGGACTTCGACGGTGACGGCAGGCTCGACTACACCCTGATCGCCGACGACGGGACCGTCTCGGTCTGGGTCAACAACGGCGGTGACGGATCCGGCGGCTGGAAGCTGCTGGGCCAGGTCCTCAAGGGCACCACCACCGACCGCTCGCAGGTACGCCTCGCGGACTTCGACGGTGACGGCAAGTCCGACTACGTGGTGATCAATGCCAACGGATCGCTGAACGTCCGGCTGAACAAGGGCGGGGGCGACAGCGGCTGGAAGGACGTCGGCCAGGTCTTCGCCGGTACGACCACCGACCGTACGAAGGTCCGCCTCGTCGACTTCGACGGCGACGGCAAGTCCGACTACCTGGTCTACGGCGACGGCGGCGACGTGACCGTCCACCTCAACAAGGGCGGTGACGGAAACGGTGGCTGGCAGGCCCTCGGCAAGGTGTCGGGCGGTGTGACCTCGGACCGCTCCCGCGTGCGCTGGGCCGACTCCAACGGTGACGGCAAGGCCGACTACCACGTGATCAAGGACAACGGCGGAGTCGACGCCTACCTCAACCAGGGCGGCGACGGAGCCGGCGGCTGGAAGCCGCTCGGCCAGGTCACGACCGGCTTCACCACCAACCGCCAGCTCGTCCAGCTCGCGGACTTCACCGGCGATGCCAAGGCCGACTACATCCTCGCCGGGCCGAACGACAGCGCCATCGTCCACGCCTGGAACGGCGGCGACAACAGCAGCAGCAACGGCTGGATCGCGCTCGGCACCGTCATGGCGGGAGCCGACGCCCACCCCGCGCCCTCCTCGGCCTTCTTCCACTCCATCAAGTCGCCGACCGGTGGCTGGGCCCCCTTCAGCCCGCTCGCGGGTGTGGGTGGTGCCGGCTACTTCCAGGGATCCGAGAACGCCATCACCTCGACTCCCGACGGGTCGGTCCAGGTACTTGGCACCGGCACGGACGGGAAGCTCTACCACGTGGCCCGGTACCCCAATGGCAGCTGGACCAAGTGGGGAGCGATCGACGGAGCCACGGCCGGCTCGACGTGGGCTTCGCGTGACGAGGCCATCGCGGGCATGCCCAACGGTGACGCGCAGGTCATGTCCATCGGATCCGATGGCCGGATCTACCACAACGCCCGCTACAGGAACGGCTCCTGGCAGGGCTGGAACCCCGTCTCGACCTGGAGCGCCCGCGCGATTGCCGCGACGGGCATGCCCAACGGCGATCTGCAGGTCGTGATCGTCGGACTCGACGGCAAGCTCTACCACGCCGCCCGCTACGCCAACGGCTCCTGGCAGCCCTGGAACGCGATCGACGGCTATCAGGGCGCCACCGGGTTCGCCGCCTCGTCGGTGGCCATCGCCGCGATGCCGAACGGTGACGCCCAGTTCGTCGCCGTCGGCAACGACGGGCGCCAGTACCACACCATCCGCTTCGTCAATGGCTCGTGGCAGGGCTGGAGCCCGATCGGCGGAGTGGACAACGCCACCAGTGTGGCCATCACCGGTATGTCCAACGGTGATGCGAACCTGGTGGCCGTGACCCCGGACGGGATCACGTACCACAACGCCCGCTACGCCAGCCGCAGCTGGCAGGGCTGGGTTGCCCCGGGGTTCGTGGCGAACGACGCGGGGGTCACCGGGACGGGGAACGGGGACGTCCACGTGCTCGTCAGCCATCGCTGACCCCGTGCGCCCGTTGCGGCCAACCTGAAACCCGACCGGCCCGGACTGCCTGCAGTCCGGGCCGGTCGGCCGTTCGGGCCGACTGCGCTCCCAGGCTAGACGGCTGACGCCCGGCGGGTGCGGACGAGGAAGTCCTCCACCCGGGCCAGGTCCGGGGCTTCGGGGAGAGGGGTCGTGGCAAGGGCCGTCTCCGACTCCGTCGTCAGGCGGGTCATCCAGGTGTCGACCTCGGACCAGGTGAGTTCGCCGCGCCTGACCGCCAGGAGGCGGTCGCGGTGCTCGGTGGCGTCGATCGTCAGGCGGCCCGTGCGCAGGAGGTCGCGGCAGGACAGGAGCAGGCGCAGCAGGTGCATGGCGTGCTTCCAGCGCGGGGCGCCGTGGATGCGGACGTCCGCGACGAGTTTGGCGTGCTGGGACGCCGCGTACCGGGTGAAGGTGGTGTGGGCCCGGCGGGAGAGGAAGGCCTCCCGGAGGGAGAGGAGTTCCTCGCCCACCGGGGTCAGCCGTTCCACCAGCGGGGAGTGCAGGCACTCCAGGATGTTCGGGTTGGCGCGCAGGGCGAGTTCGCAGAAGCGTTCCAGCTCCCAGGAGAACTCCTCCTCCCGCGGGCCCTCCACATGGGTCGGCGGCTTCTCGAAGCGCCAGTAGAGGGGGGTCGGGGCCAGGTAGACGCCGCGCCGGTCGGTGTCGCTCGCCTCCGTGGCCAGGCCGAACGCCCGGGAGCCCATGACGCACGCGTAGACCGTGTGGTCGCGTACCAGGGTGAGGTTCAGGGCTTCCGCGGGCGTCGACTGCTCGTTCATCCGGGGAGCGTAGGCGGGCGCGGCTGCGCTACGCGAGCGAGATATCGCCGTCCGGGGCCACCGAGATCTTCTTCTCCGCCAGGGGGCGGGTGGCCGGGCCGTGGGCCACGGCGCCGTTCGCGATCTCGAACTTGCTGCCGTGGCAGGGGCAGTCGATGGTGCCGGCCTCCACCTTGTTCACGAGGCAGCCCTGGTGCGTGCACACCGCCGTGAAGCAGCGGAAGGACCCGGCCGTGGGCTGGGTGACGACCAGCTTCTCCTCCTTGAGGATCGTGCCGCCGCCCACCGGTACGGCCGAGGACTTGAGCAGGGACTTGCCGCCGCCCGTACCCGACGAGGGGGAGGGGGACTGCGCCGCCTGCGGAGTGGAGGCGCTGCCCGGCTCGCTCTTCGGGTTCTTGTCCTCGCCGCCGCACGCGGTGAGCGTGCCGCCGGCCAGCGCGGCGACGGCACCTGCCGCCAGTACCGTGCGGCGGGTGGTCGGCGTGGGGTCGCTCATGGGGTTGCTCCTCGATCCGGTCCGGGATGGGGGGATGGCGAGCAGCATCCTGGCGCCTCCCGGGCCGCAGGAGAAGCCCCCGCGCCGACGGGCCCCCTAGGACCCCTGCCCCCACGGGGCCAGTTCCGCCGGGCCGCCCGGCGTGCGGACGACCTCCCAGACGCGGACCACGGCCGCCCTGTCCAGGGGGCCGTGGACGTGCGGGTAGCGGCCCCCGGATTCACCCTCGCGGCGGACCTCCGACGTCAGGGCCCGTTCGTCGAGCTCGACGGCCAGCAGCGGGCCCGGTACCTCGCGGTAGTGCGCGTCCGCGATCTCGAGCACCGTCGGGCGGTCCGCCGAGCAGTGCACGAAGCCCTCGGAGTCGAGCGAGGAGGGGGCGTACGGAAGCTCGGGCGCGGCGGTCCAGTCGGCGAGCGGCACGATGTGGAAGATCATGACGACGGTTTTACCGCAGCCGCCGCCGACTTCCCGTACCAAGTGGCGGCCCGGAGCGCAGTGGGCGACATTGATCGTGCGCCGAGGGCCCCGCCGCCGTCCCATCCCACATGACGGGCTGCCGGGCCCTCGTACCGCGTGCGCTGGCTACCCTGGCCCTGACTTGCCGTTAGGCACCCGTACTCGGCACCCGCCCGTATCCATATCCGCATCCGTATCCGCATCCCTGGAGCGCCCCCGTGAGAACCGCCGTCGTCATCGGAACCGGACTGATCGGCACCTCCGCGGCGCTCGCCCTGGCCGCCCGCGGCATCACCGTCCACCTCGCCGACCACGATCCGGCCCAGGCCCGTACGGCCGCCGCGCTCGGCGCCGGCACCGACGAGGCCCCCGACGGCCAGGTCGACCTCGCGATCGTCGCCGTGCCGCCGGCCCACGTGGCCGCGACCCTGGCCGAGGCGATCGGCCGCGGCGTGGCCCGCGCGTACGTGGACGTGGCCAGCGTCAAGGGCGGGCCGCGCCGGGAGCTGGCGGCCCTCGGCGTGGACGTCACCGCGTACATCGGGACCCACCCGATGGCCGGCAAGGAGCAGTCGGGGCCGCTGGCCGCGACGGCCGACCTCTTCGAGGGCCGGCCCTGGGTGCTGACCCCGACCCGGGACACCGACCACGAGGTGCTCAACCTGGCCCTCGAGCTGGTGGCCCTGTGCAAGGCCGTACCGGTGGTCATGGACGCCGACGCGCACGACCGGGCGGTGGCGCTGGTCTCGCACACCCCGCAGCTGGTGTCCAGCATGGTCGCGGCGCGCCTCGAGGAGGCCGACGAGACGGCGGTACGCCTGTGCGGGCAGGGGATCCGGGACGTGACGCGGATCGCCGCGTCGGATCCGCGGATGTGGGTGGAGATCCTCTCGGCGAACCCGGGACCGGTGGCCGACGTCCTCGCCGGGATCGCGTCCGACCTGGAGGCGACGGTCGACGCGCTGCGCGGGCTCCAGTCCGCGGACGTCGAGAAGCGCCGCGGCGGCGCGGCCGGCATCGAGGACGTGCTGAAGCGGGGCAACGCGGGCCGGGTCCGGGTGCCGGGCAAGCACGGCGCGGCGCCCATCGCGTACGAGACGGTCGCCGTCCTGATCAGCGACCAGCCGGGCGAGCTCGCGCGGATCTTCGCCGACGCCGGGCGGGCCGGGGTCAACATCGAGGACGTCCGGATCGAGCACGCCACGGGCCAGCAGGCCGGTCTCGTACAGCTGATGGTCGACCCGAGGGCGGCCGCCGCCCTCACCGCGGAGCTGCGTGAACGGGGCTGGGCCCTGCGCCAGCAGTAGTCCCGCGGGCCTCCTCCCCGGTACTGGGCGGCGCCGGTGCCGGGGGCCGGTAACCTTGGTGAGGGGCGCTTTGGCGCGCCCGGACACGTACGCGCAACCAGGAAGGTGCCCGCACCGTGGAAACCGCAGCTCCGTCCGCCGTGATCGTCGCCATCGACGGTCCCTCCGGCACGGGCAAGTCCAGCACCTCCAAGGCCGTGGCCGCCAAGCTCGGGCTGCGCTACCTGGACACCGGTGCCCAGTACCGGGCCATCACCTGGTGGATGATCACCAACGGGATCGACACCGACGACCCGCACGCCATCGCCGTGGCCGCCGGCAAGCCCGGCATCGTCTCCGGTACGGACCCGGCCGCGCCGACCATCACGGTCGACGGCCTGGACGCCTCCGGCCCGATCCGCACGCAGGAGGTCACCTCCAAGGTCAGCGCCGTCAGCGCCGTCCCCGAGGTGCGCACCCTGATCACCGAGCTCCAGCGCTCCATCGCGGCCTCGGCCGAGGGCGGGATCGTCGTCGAGGGGCGGGACATCGGCACCACCGTCCTGCCCGACGCCGACCTCAAGGTCTTCCTGACCGCGTCCCCCGAGGCCCGCGCCGCGCGCCGCAGCGGTGAGCTGCGCGGCAAGGACGCCACGGACCTCGCGGCCACCAGGGAAGCCCTGATCAAGCGCGACGCCGCCGACTCGGGCCGCAAGACCTCCCCGCTGGCCAAGGCCGGCGACGCGGTGGAGGTCGACACCACCGAGCTCACGCTCGACCAGGTCATCGAGTGCGTCGTCACTCTGGTGGAAGAGAAGCGGGCGGGGCGCAAGTGAGCGCAACGCCCTCCCTCAAGGGTGCGGCGCTCGGCCGGCGGATCGGCATCGGCCTCATGTACGGGCTGTGGAAGCCGCGCGTACTGGGCGCCTGGCGCGTGCCGGCCTCGGGCCCTGTCATCCTTGCCGTGAACCACGCGCACAACATCGACGGGCCCATGGTCATGGGCACCGCCCCGCGGCCGCTGCACTTCCTCATCAAGAAGGAGGCGTACGTCGGCCCGCTCGGCCCGTTCCTGGACGGGATCGGCCAGGTCAAGGTCGACCGTACGGGCGCGGACCGGGGCGCGATCAGCAAGGCGCTCGCGGTGCTCGACAACGGCGGGGCCCTGGGGATCTTCCCCGAGGGCACCCGCGGCGAGGGCGACTTCGCCTCGCTGCGCGCCGGGCTCGCGTACTTCGCGGTCCGCAGCGGCGCGCCCGTCGTGCCCGTGGCCGTGCTGGGGAGCACCGAGCGCCAAGGGCGGCTGGTCCGCGGACTGCCGCCGTTCAAGAGCCGGGTCGACGTCGTCTTCGGCTCCGCCTTCGACGCGGGCGACGGCACCGGCCGCCGCACCAGAACGGCCCTGGACGAGGCCACCGTACGCATCCAGAGCAGGCTGACCGCCCACCTGGCCGACGCCAAGCGCCTCACCGGGCGCTGAGCGAGACTTGACCCAGTAGTGGTCCCGCGCTGCGCGGGCACCACCGACCACCACGAACGACGAGGAACGGACTTCATGAACGACCAGCACGACCACGGAGCGCTCGGCGATGCCGAGTACGCGGAGTTCATGGAGCTCGCCGCGGAGGAAGGCTTCGACGTAGAGGACGTCGAGGGCGCGATCGCGGAGGCCGGCCACGGGCCGCTGCCCGTCCTCGCCGTCGTCGGCCGCCCGAACGTCGGCAAGTCGACCTTGGTGAACCGCATCATCGGCCGCCGCGAGGCCGTCGTCGAGGACAAGCCCGGCGTCACCCGCGACCGCGTCACGTACGAGGCCGAATGGGCCGGCCGCCGGTTCAAGGTCGTCGACACCGGCGGCTGGGAGCAGGACGTCCTCGGCATCGACGCCGCCGTCGCCGCCCAGGCCGAGTACGCCATCGAGACCGCCGACGCGGTCGTCTTCGTCGTCGACGCCAAGGTCGGCGCCACCGACAGCGACGAGGCCGTCGTCAAGCTGCTGCGCCGGGCCGGCAAGCCCGTCGTCCTGTGCGCGAACAAGGTCGACGGCCAGAGCGGCGAGTCCGACGCGGCCTCCCTGTGGTCCCTGGGCCTCGGCCAGCCGCACCCCGTCTCCTCGCTGCACGGCCGCGGCACGGGCGACATGCTCGACGCCGTCCTCGAGGCCCTGCCCGAGGCGCCCGAGCAGACCTTCGGCGGCGCCCCGGTGGGCGGGCCCCGGCGCATCGCGCTCATCGGGCGCCCGAACGTCGGCAAGTCCTCGCTGCTCAACAAGGTCGCGAAGGAGGAGCGGGTCGTCGTCAACGAGCTGGCCGGCACCACCCGCGACCCGGTCGACGAGCTGATCGAGCTCGGCGGCGTCACCTGGAAGTTCGTGGACACCGCGGGCATCCGCAAGAAGGTGCACCTCCAGCAGGGCGCCGACTACTACGCCTCCCTGCGCACGGCCGCCGCCGTCGAGAAGGCGGAGGTCGCGGTCATCCTGATCGACACCACCGAGACGATCAGCGTCCAGGACCAGCGCATCATCACGATGGCCGTCGACGCCGGCCGCGCGATCGTCATCGCGTACAACAAGTGGGACGAGCTCGACGAGGAGCGCCGCTACTACCTCGAGCGCGAGATCGAGACCGAGATGCAGCAGGTCGCCTGGGCGCCCCGCGTCAACGTCTCGGCGCTCACCGGCCGGCACATGGAGAAGCTGGTCCCGGCGATCGAGACGGCCCTCGCGGGCTGGGAGACGCGCGTCCCGACCGGCCGGCTGAACGCCTTCCTCGGCGAGGTCGTCGCGGCCCACCCGCACCCGATCCGCGGCGGCAAGCAGCCCCGCATCCTGTTCGGCACCCAGGCGGGGAGCAAGCCGCCGCGGTTCGTCCTCTTCGCCTCCGGCTTCCTGGAGCACGGCTACCGGCGCTTCATCGAGCGCCGCCTGCGCGAGGAGTTCGGCTTCGAGGGGACGCCGATCCACATCTCCGTGCGCGTGCGCGAGAAGCGCGGCGCGCAGTACAAGAAGAAGAAGTAGCAGCGGCACTGGTCCGGGGTCAGTAGCCCCGGCGCGGAGCGGGCGGCAGGGCCGCCGGGATGTGTTGCATCCCGGTCTGGTGCTGCCGCCCGCCGCCGTATGCGGAGCCGGTGCCGGAGGAGCCGGCGTGGTCGCCGCCGCCGGCCGCGGAGGACCCGGCGTACGCGTACGAGGGCTGCGGCGCCGGGGCGTACGCCGCCGGCCACGGGTCCGTCTGCCATGCGGAACCGTTCCAACCGCTCCCGTACGAGCCGCCCCCGTACGCGGAGCCGCTGCTGCTGCCGCTCCCGCCGGCGGCGCCGCCGTACGTGCCGCTGCCGGCGCCGTACGCCGAGCTGCCTCCGCCCGTGTACGCGCTGCCGTACGAGAACGCCGTGAACCCGAGGTCCTCCTCGCCCGTGCGGTCGCCCGGCAGGGCCCGGAACGCACGCAGGTACTCCGAGTACAGCGTGTCGTAGATCGGGGTGTGCGAAAGGGCGGCCGGAGCGCTGTCCCGGTCCCTTGCGTGGCGCATCGGGGAGACGGTGCTCGCGTGGGCAGGGGCGCGGGAGGGGTCGTATGAATGCACGTATCAGCCAACGAACCCGGGGCCCTGCGGATGCGGGGGTAGGGGCAGAAAACGCAGATGGCCGGTGGGGGCGCCCCCACCGGCACACGGCTGCGCCGCCCCTGGTGGGAGGGGCGGCGCAGCCGTACGGGATCCCTGCCGGCGTCAGGCGCCGGGGGTGCCTGCCAGCGGCATCGAGGCCGCCACGAGCTTGCCGCCGGCGGCGGCCTTGTCCAGCGCGTCGCGGAGCAGGTCCTCGCGGGGCTGCTGGCCGATGGAGCCGACCGGAGCGGCGTAGATGAGGACGCGCTGGGTCTTGTTGACGGCGGCCCGCCAGCCGTCGGTGACCGACAGTGGCTGGTGCGCCTGCCACCAGGCGACCTGGCCGCCGCCCTCGGCGCCGGGCTGCAGCACGGCGTGCAGCAGGCCCGCGGCGAGCAGCACCGACCAGCCGGCGAGCGGGGAGGGCAGCTCGGCGGTGTCGGTGACCGGGATGAACCCCTGCTCGATGAGCAGCGGCAGGAAGTCGTCGCCGGGGCCGGTGGTGCCGGGGCGGGCGATCGGCGCGGTCGGCTCGACGACGAGGGCGGGGTGCAGTTCGCCGCCGATCAGGACGAGGCCGCTGGTGATGCCGAGGACGGCCTGGCCGCCGGGCACGTTCTGCGGTGCGGCCGCGGCGGATCCGCCGCCGGCGGGGCTGTCGCCGGTGATGCTGCGGACCGCGCCCTGCAGCTGCTCCTCGGAGACGGTGACCACCTGCGAGGGGATGCAGCCGGCGTGGGCGAACGCGAGGACGGCCGTCTCCTCGCCGACGAACAGCACCGTGCTGGTGCGGTCGGTCTCGGGGTCCCCGGGAGTGCGGCAGGAGGTGCAGTCGTAGCTGCGCGGTGCGTCGGCGCCGGTGAGCAGCCTCTCGGCTTCTTCGTCACCGATCTCGGCACGTACCTCATCACTGACGTCGAGCATGCGGGGCACGGGCTGGCTCCTCGGACTAGGCGAGCGGGGGCCGGGCGGTTCCCGGCTCGCCGGGCTCAACGGCCGAGCGGCGGCCGGGGTCACGCCGTTGGAGGGAACGGAATCGAACCTGGCCCCCGGAGGGGTGAACGGTCGGACCGGGGCTTTGTTTTCGTGCCAACTGTTGTCTGGGTGTGCGCAGTTGATGGCCGCTCCTGGCCGTTTCGGGAGGGGGCGGCGGATCGGCCGACCGGGTGGGGTGCGGGACGGGCCGCGTGGCGGGCCCAGGCGGGCGGCGCGGTGCTGCGTAGCGTGACGCGATGCCCGACCTCCGGATCCGGCGGGCCGCTTCCGCGGTCGCTGCAGCCGCCGCGCTGGCTCTCGTCCTCGTACTCCCGTCGAGGGCCGGCGCGGCTCCGCCGCCCCCCGCACCCGGGCCTGCGGGGGCGGCTCACCCCGGCTCGCCCGGGACCATCGGGAACGGGCCGGGGGACTGCGGGCCGGGCGGGCAATGGCCCTGGGACTGCGTGGCCGACTGCGAGAGCAGCGGGCGCTGGGCGGTCAACACCGGCAACGGCTTCTACGGGGGCCTGCAGTTCTGGCAGCCGACCTGGGAGGAGTACGGCGGGCTGGTGTTCGCGGCACGGGCCGATCTGGCGAGCCGGGAGCAGCAGATCCGGGTGGCGGAGGACGTGCTGGGGGACCAGGGGTGGGACGCGTGGCCGGTGTGCTCGAAGCGGTACGGGCTGGCGGGCCGGATGCACGTGGTCCGCGCCGGGGACACGCTGGACGCCATTGCCCGGCGGTACCGGGTGAAGGGTGGGTGGAAGGCGCTGTACGAGGCGAACCGGGCGGTGATCGGGCCGAAGCCGAAGGCGCTGGTGGTCGGCACGCTGCTGGCGTTGCCGCCGTCGCCCCCGGCGGCTCCGGTTCCGACCCCGATGCCGGTTCCGATGCCGGTTCCGGCCGCTCCGGTCCCGAGCCCGACCCCGACGCCGGTTCCGACGCCGGTTCCGACGGCTCCGGCCGCTCCGGTCCCGGTTCCGGTCGCGAAGCCGTCGGCGGCTCCGAAGCCACCGGCCGCTGCGGCGGCCAAGCCCGCCGCCCCCATTCCGGCACCGACCCGCGTCCCGACGCGTACGCCGGCTCCCGCCGCCGTACCCGCTCCCTGACGGGGTGTCGGCCCGCGGGGGGCGATTCGGAAGGCTGCCGGGCTTTCGGCAGACTGCTCGGCATGCTGGAGACCTCCGCACGACTGCTGCGCCTGCTGTCCCTGTTGCAGGCCCACCGCGAATGGACCGGCGCCGATCTCGCGGAGCGCCTCGGCGTGACCCCGAGGACGGTGCGGCGCGATGTGGACCGGCTCCGGGAGCTCGGCTACCCGGTGAACGCCAGCCCCGGCACCGGCGGCGGCTACCAGCTGGGCGCCGGGGCCGAGCTGCCGCCGCTGCTGCTCGACGACGACGAGGCCGTCGCCGTCGCGGTGGGCCTGCGGACGGCCGCGGGGAACGGCGTCGAGGGGATCGGGGAGGCCTCCGTACGGGCGCTCGCCAAGCTCGAGCAGGTGCTGCCGGGGCGGCTGCGGCGGCGGGTGTCGGCGCTCAACGAGTTCACCGTGCCGATGCTGCGCGGGCCGGCCCGGGCCACCGTCGACCCGGCCGTGCTGACCGAGCTCGCCGCCGCGTGCCGGGACAGCGAGCGGCTGCGCTTCGGGTACCGCGACCACGAGGGCGACGTCAGCCGGCGCGTGGTGGAGCCGCACCGGCTGGTGTGCACCGAGCGGCGCTGGTACCTGGTCGCCTGGGACGTGGACCGGGAGGACTGGCGTACCTTCCGCGCCGACCGGATCGAGCCCAGACCGCCGCACGGACCGCGCTTCACCCCGCGCCCGGCACCCGCCGAGGACCTCGCCGCGTACGTGTCGCGCGGTGTCTCGCAGGCTGCGTACGCGGCCCGGGCGGTGCTGCGGCTGAAGATGCCGGCGGAGGCGGCGGCCCGGATCGTGGGGCCGAGCGACGGAGCCCTGGAGCCGGTCGACGCCGAGAGCTGCCTGCTGCGTACCGGGGCCGTGAACCTCGACGTCCTCGTCATTCACGTCATGCTGCTCGGCTGTGAGTTCGAGGTGCTCGAGCCGCCGGAGCTGACGGACCGGATCAGAGCGGCCCGGGACCTTCTCGGGCGAGCCGTGGAGAAGATGTAAGGAAACTGAGGGGTGTTCACGTGGCCGCGCAGGGTGGACCACGGCAATCCCGGGGGAAATTCAGGGACTCTCGGGCGAAATGCGAATCGGGATGTGCGGAGGACATCTCGCGCGCCGGAAAAAGAATGGCCCGCACTCGCTTCCGCGGTTGTCCGGATGAGGCCGGCCCCGTCAAAGAACTGTCGACATTCCGTGACACAAGCGTGACCCGGTACGGACGAACGTCCGGGCGCGGCGCTGACGTTCCGGTCATGTGTACGGCGCGGACCACCGGAATGGCCGAGGCGGGCCGGGTGATGGCCCGGCCCGCCTCGGGCCTGTCCGTGCTGCGGGGTGAGGTGGTGCGTACCGTCCCGCGAAGTCCCTTGCGGGGGTGGCTCAGCCGCTGGCGGCCGGACGGGCCGCGGCCCGTCCCGCGGCGGCGGGCCGCTCGGTGTGCGCCGGGCGGCGGCTGCCGGCCGGCGTGACCGGGGTCCGCTCGGACCGGATCAGGTGCGGCCGGCCGGAGACGTGCGCGGCGGGCCGGGGCACCGGGGCGTGCGCCTGGCCGGCGGCCGCCTGCACGGTCGCGGGGGCGGTCGCCGGTGCGGCCGCGGCGGCGGGCTCCTGCAGGCCGGCGGCCTCGGGGGTGAGCCGGAGCTGCCACTTGCCGCCCGCGGAGAGCATCGGCGTGAGCACGGTGGCGACCGGTACGGGCACGCTTCCGGTCTCCAGCCGGCGGCGCAGCCGCTCCCGCAGCGCGAAGACGCGGGCCTCGGCCCCGGCGATCAGCGGCTCGAACCAGGGCAGCGCCAGCATGATCAGCAGACCTGCGGACCAGCCGAGCAGCACGTCGCTGACCCAGTGGGTGCCGAGGTACACGGTGGTGGCGCCGACGCTCAGCGAAACGACCGCGGACACCACGGAAAGCACCCGCCGGGTGACCGTGGTCGAGGCCAGGTAGGCCAGGATTCCCCAGGTCACAACGGCGTTGGCGGTGTGGCCGGAAGGAAATATATCGCCGCCGGCGAAGAGCTCGGCGGAGCCGATCTGCGTGGCGTAGTGCGGGCCGAGCCGGCCGAGGCCGAGCTTGACGGCGCCGACGGTGATGTTGAGCAGGAGCAGCGCCACGCCGAGGGTGATCAGCGGGCGGAGGGTGTGCTGCCGCCAGGAGCGCCAGCCCAGCCATGCGGCGACCATGACCGCGGTGGGTCCGCGCTGGCCCAGGACCACGAGGTAGTCGAGGAAGGCGTGCAGCTGCGGCCACTGCTCGTAGGGCCGGAAGAACATGACCTGCCAGTCGAGGCGGACGAGCCAGGACGTGGTCAGGACGGCCACCACGATCGCGAGGTAGAACGCGAGGGTCGATCCGAGGAGCACGACGCGGTGCCGGCTCATCTGCGGTGTTTGCAGATGAGCCGGTCGCTCTGGTTCCCGGTCCAGCCGGGCGAACACCCGCTCCAGACGGGTCAGGATTTGGTCGGTACGCACTCAATCGACGTTACCGCGCGCCGATGGGCGGCCCGGTCGAATCACGGGCTTTGTGATGACCATGTGATGTGGAGTTGGTCTCACGCGCGGCTTAATTCCTCGGATTTAGGCATTAGTTGGAGCCGCGTTGATCCATTGGCCTGGCCATTGTTTCGCACACTTAGCCGGGCTTTATCGGTGCCGCTCAATTACTTTGCTCAAAGATGGATCGGAATGATCCATTCCGTGATGCGGGACCTCCGGGAGACCGCGCGGCCCCTACGGGGGTCCCGAGCCGTTCAGCCAGAAGGCCCCGTACACCGCCGAGGCCAGCGCCACCGCGCCGAGCACCGCGAGCGCCCGCCCGGTCCGCCACCGGGCCAGCGCCACCGCCGCCGGCAGCAGCAGCGGGAACGCGGGCAGCAGCAGCCGGGGTTTGGAGCCGAAGTACCCCGACGCGCACAGCGCCAGCGCGACCACGATCCCGCAGTAGACGAGGAGCGGGGCCGGCTGGCGCTGCCGCACGCACAGCGCGTACAGCCACAGCACGAGCACGACGCCCGCGATCAGCCCGACCCCGGCGGGGAACGCGGACGAGGCCAGCTTCGCCCCGATGAACCGGGCGAAGGCCCAGCCGCCGTCGAAGCCGTTGCCCCAGCCGCCCTGCACGTCCAGGTAGCCGAGCAGCCCGTCGCCGGTGCGCGCCCCGACCCACAGCACGTACGCGGCGGCCCCCATCGGGGCCAGCAGCATCCCGGCCGCCATCCGCCAGGACCGCTCTCCACGCCGATGGGCCAGTACGGCCGCCACCCACACCGCCGCCACCACCGCGGCGCCGACCGGGCGGGTCAGCCCGGCCCCGGCCGCGAGCAGGCCGGCGGTCAGCCACCGGCCGCGCAGGGCCCCGTACAGCGCCCAGGCGGCCAGCGCCGTGAACAGCGACTCGCTGTACGCCATCGACTGGACGACGCCCACGGGCAGCGCGGCCCAGGTTCCCGCGGCGAACACCCCGGCCCGGCGGCCGTACAAGAGGTCCGCGACCGCGAAGATCCCCCAGGCCGCCGCGAGCCCGGCCACCACCGAGACCACCAGACCCGCGGAGCCGTACGACAGCCCGGTCGGCGCCGCGACCAGCCGCTCCAGCCAGGGCAGCAGCGGGAAGAACGCCAGGTTCGAGTGCACGTCCCCGTTCGGGAGGACCACCTCGTACCCGTACCCCTCGGCAGCGATGCGGGCGTACCAGAGCGAGTCCCAGCGCGCCGACAGCAGCGTGTGCGGACTGCTGCCGACGGCCGCGCACCAGAGCGCGAGCACGGCCAGCCCGAGGAGCCGGACCCCCGCGAAGAGGGCCAGGGCGGGTGCGGCCCGGCGAAATCCAAGATCTTCCACGGGCATGATTATCGGTGGCGCCGGCGCCTGCCGTCGGCGCAGAACCACAGGTCGTGACCGCGCGTGTACGCGGTGGGGACACCTCCCGGCGGTGGACCGGGAAAGGAGGGGAGGGCGGGGTGATCCGAGTGGCGCACACCACACCGCGGGCTCCTCCGCGATGAGAGCTTGACCACGTATCGGACAAGCGAACTCGCGTACGCTGACCCTTCACTCGCCTGTCGATGCCGGACCCCGTAGGACGCCGCACAGTGCCCACCACCACCGTGGCTCCGCAGAACGCTGGTCCGCCGAGTGCGAGCGATCATCTGGGAGGTACATGCATGTCGGGGACGAACGCGGCCGCCTTCCGGCTGCGGCTGCACGCCGCCTCCGGCGGTACCAACCGCTGGCTCGTCCTCGCGGTCCTCTGCGTCAGCCTGGTCCTCGTCGCGCTCGACGCGACGATCCTGCACGTCGCCGTCCCCTCCGTCACCGAGGACCTGCGCCCGGGCTCGATCGAGCTCCTGTGGATCGTCGACGCCTATCCCCTGGTCTGCGCCGCCCTCCTGATCCTCTTCGGCACCCTCGGCGACCGGGTCGGCCGCCGCCGGATACTCCTGATCGGATACGGGCTCTTCGGTGCGGCCTCCGCCCTGGCGGCCCTCGCCGACAACGCCCAGGTCCTGATCGCCGCCCGCGCCCTGCTCGGTGTCGGCGGCGCGATGATCATGCCCGCCACCCTGTCGATCCTGCGGCAGGTCTTCCCCGACCGGCGCGAGCGGGCCCTCGCCATCGGTATCTGGACCGCCGTCGCCGCCATCGGCGCGGCCAGCGGGCCGGTGCTCGGCGGCTTCCTCGTCCAGCACTTCTGGTGGGGCTCGGTCTTCTTGATCAACATCCCGCTGATGGCGCTCATCCTGCCGCTCGGGCGCTGGCTGCTGCCCGAGTCGAAGGGGGCCTGCGACGGGCCCTGGGACGTGCTCGGCGCGCTGATGGCCGCCGGCGGTGTGCTCGGCGTGGTCCTCGGGGTCAAGCGGATCGGCGCGGAGCGCCGGCTCCTCGACGCCGAGGCGCTGGTGCCGCTGGTGCTGGGCGCGGTGCTGCTGATCCTCTTCGTCCGGCGGCAGAAGCGGCGTACGCACCCGCTCATCGACATGCGGATGTTCTCGCGCGCCGCCTTCTCGACGTCCGTCGGGTGCATCGTGCTCGCCATGCTGGCGCTGGTCGGTCTGGAGCTGATCGCGGTCCAGTACCTCCAGCTGGTGCTGCACCTCAGCCCGCTGGAGACCGGACTGCGGCTGCTGCCGCTCACCTTCGCCGCGATGGCCGCAGGCGCCACCGGGTCGTACACGCTGGCCCGGATCGGGCCGCGCACGATGGTGTCGCTCGGCTTCGTGCTGACGGCGTTCGCCGTGCTGCTGCTGACGTTCATGGGGCAGCACGACCGGCCGGTGCTCCTCACCGTCGGGTTCATCGTGCTCGGCTTCGGTCTGCAGACCACGCTGTTCGCGGCGTACGAGTCGATGCTGAGCGAGGCCCCCGCGGACACGGCCGGCGGTGCGGCCTCCATAGGCGAGACCTCGTACCAGCTGGGCGCGGGGATGGGCATCGCGCTGCTCGGCAGTGTCATGAACGCGGCCTATGCGCCGGGGCTGCTGCACGTGCCGGGGGTCTCGGCCTCGGATGCGGCGGGGGCGGCGAACTCTCTGGGCGAGGCGTACCAGATCGCGGGGGCCCTCGGGGGCGCTGCGGGTGATGCGCTGTACGCGGCGGCGCGGCACTCGTTCGTGCACGGGCTGCACGTCACTCTCGTGGTCAGTGCGGGGTTGCTGCTGGCGGGGGCCGTGATGGCGCTGAAGCTGCCGCGGGCCATGGAGTGTGCGGAGCCTGCCGAGCGCGGCGCCGATCCCGTACGGCTTCCCGCCCAGGCGGGGCCCGATGCCCAGCGCGTCTGCGCCCCGGCGGCGGACCGCGACCGGGCCGTCCGCCCGGCCTGACGCCGCCTGCCGGACTGAAGTCGGGGGTGGACCGCGGGCGGGTGCGAGGACAAACTTGCACCGCTAGGTTTTGAACCGCAGGTCCGCATCAGGAGGCGCCGTGCCCTTCGTACCCACCGATCCGCTCGGGCTCGACGAGCTCCTCGCGCCCGAGGACCTCGCCATCCGCGACACCGTGCGCGGCTGGGCCGCCGACCGCGTGCTCCCGCACATCGCCGGCTGGTACGAGAGCGGCGAGCTGCCCGGGATCCGGGAGCTGGCCAGGGAGCTCGGCGGGCTCGGGGCGCTCGGGATGTCGCTGGAGGGGTACGGCTGCGCCGGGGCCTCCGCCGTGCAGTACGGGCTCGCCTGCCTCGAGCTGGAAGCCGCCGACTCCGGGATCCGGTCCCTCGTCTCGGTGCAGGGCTCGCTCGCCATGTACGCGATCTGGAAGTACGGCTCCGAGGAGCAGAAGCAGCGCTGGCTCCCCGGCATGGCCGCCGGCGAGCTGATCGGCTGTTTCGGGCTGACCGAGCCCGACGTCGGCTCCGACCCGGCCGCCATGCGCACGTACGCCAAGCGCGACGGCACCGACTGGGTGCTCAACGGGCGCAAGATGTGGATCACCAACGGCAGCGTCGCGGCCGTGGCCGTCGTGTGGGCGCAGACCGACGAGGGGATCCGCGGGTTCGCCGTTCCCACCGACTCGGCCGGGTTCTCCGCGCCCGAGATCAAGCACAAGTGGTCGCTGCGGGCGTCCGTGACGAGCGAACTCGTGATGGACGACGTGCGGCTGCCCGCCGATGCGGTGCTTGCGGGGGTCACCGGGCTCAAGGGGCCGCTGGGCTGCCTCAGCCACGCGCGGTACGGGATCGTCTGGGGGGCCATGGGCGCGGCGCGCGCCAGCTTCGAGGCCGCGCTCGACTACGCGCGGACGCGGGAGCAGTTCGGCAGGCCCATCGGCGGTTTCCAGCTCACCCAGGCAAAGCTCGCCGACATGGCGCTGGAACTCCACAAGGGCATCCTGCTCGCCCACCACCTGGGGCGGCGGATGGATGCGGGCACCCTGCGGCCGGAGCAGATCAGTTTCGGGAAGCTCAACAACGTCCGCGAGGCCATCGACATCTGCCGCACCGCGCGGACCATCCTCGGTGCCAACGGGATCTCGCTCGAATACCCCGTCATGCGGCACGCCACGAACCTCGAGTCGGTGCTCACCTACGAGGGCACCGTCGAGATGCACCAGTTGGTGCTGGGCAAGGCGCTCACCGGGCTCGACGCCTTCCGGTGAGGGCCCTGCTCAGCTCTGGTTGAAGAAGTCGCGTGAGCGGCCGGCGGGCTCGCCGTTCACGATCTGGGTGTCGGCCGGGGTCAGCAGGAAGACCCTGGTCGCCACCCGCTCGATCGAGCCGCGCAGGCCGAAGGTCAGGCCGGCCGCGAAGTCGACCACGCGCTTGGCGTCGGCCGGGTCCATCGACGACAGGTTCACGATCACCGGGACGCCCTCGCGGAACAGTTCGCCGATGCCGCGCGCGTCGCGGAAGCCGTCCGGGGTGACCGTCGCGATGCGCCGGCCCTGCTCGACGGCCGACTCCGACGCGACCTTGACCCGGGGGTCGGTGACCCACTGGTCGCCGGGGCCCGATACGGAACCCTGTGCGGCCTCCGCGTAGTCGTCGTCGTAGTAACGCTCGTCGTCGCTGTCCTCCACGAGACCCAACCAGGCACTCGCCTTGCGTACCGAACCCATGGACGCCTCCTTTCACCGCAGTCAGTTGTCTTCTCTCCGCTGCCCCTATGGTCGTCCATGATGCTGACAACGCGCCAAGTGGATAGCCGCCGCGCAGGGGTTTCGTGACGGTACTGGTGCAGAACATCCGTTGCACCGTCAAGGATCCTGACGGCTACCACTGCTGTCTGAGTGAAAATACGACTGTCGCCGCCGTGTGGGTGACCGGTGGGGACGTACGAGTGAACGATCCGGCTCGATACGATGCGCATCACGCACGCGTATGACACACGGGGGACCGGTTTGTTCGGCATCGTCAGACCCTGCACGCACCGGCTGGGGGAGCGGTTCAAGACGGAGTGGATGGCCCATCTCTGCGGGCTGTGCCTGGCACTTCGCGGGGACCACGGGCAGTTCGCCCGCATCGTCACCAACTACGACGGGCTGCTCGTCTCCGTTCTGACGGAGGCTCAGTCGGGGCCGGCGCCCGGCTCGCGGCGCACCGCCGGCCCCTGCCCGCTGCGCGGGATGCGCACCGCCGCGGTGGCCAAGGGCGAGGGTGCGCGGCTCGCGGCCGCCGTCTCGCTCGTGCTCGCCTCGGCGAAGGTACGGGACCACGTGGCGGACCGGGACGGGCTGTTGGCCCGCGCGCCCATAGCCGCCGCCGCGCGCAAGGTGGCCCGCGGCTGGGACCGGGCCGGCGCCCGCACCGGGGCGTCGCTCGGCTTCGACACGGCGGTCCTCGTCGACGCCGTGGACCGGCAGGCCGGAATCGAGACGCTGGCCGGCCCCGGCACGCCGGTGCTCGTCGTCACCGAGCCCACGGAGACCGCGACGGCCGCCGCCTTCGCCCATACCGCGCAGCTGGCCGGCCGTCCAGGCAACGCGCCCGCGCTCGCCGAGGCAGGCCGCTACTTCGGGCGCCTCGCGCACCTGCTGGACGCCGTCGAGGACCAGGCCGCGGACGCCGCCGCAGGCGCCTGGAACCCCCTGACGGCCACCGGGACCCCGCTCACCGAGGCCCGGAGGCTGGCCGACGACGCCCTGCACGGCATCAGGCTGGCGCTGCGCGAGGTCGAGTTCGCGGACGCCGGGCTGGCCCACCGGCTGCTCGTGCACGAGCTGAAGACCTCCGTGGACCGGGCCTTCGGGGTCACGGGCTGTGGACACGCGGGCATGAACGCCGCGGGGCAGGGCGGGTACGGGGCGCCGCCGCAGGGGTACGGCCCGGGCCAGGCGGGCCCGTACGGCAGCGGCCCGTACGCGGGCACCCCGTACGACGGCCAGGGCGCCCAGGGCGGGAACCCGTACGGCGGGAATCCGTACGGCGGGAATCCGTACGGCGGCGGCGCGGGCGGGCCCGGTGGCCCCTGGACGCCCGGGCCGCCCATGGGCCCCGGCGGCGGCCTTCCCCCGCAGAAGCCGCGCCGCGGGCTGCTCGCCGGCTGCGCCGTGTCCATCGGGCTGTTCTGCACCTGCCAGCTGTGCTGCGCCGAGCACGAGGGCCCGTGGTCCCGGAAGAAGCGGGACCCGTGGTGCGATGCCTGCGACGGCTGCGACGGCTGCCCGGACTGCAGCGGCTGCTGCGACTGCTGCAACTGTGACGGGTGCTGCTGCGACTGCGGCTGCGACTGCTGATTCCGCAGCGGCTTGAGGACCCGTCAGATGCGCACGGGGCCGGACGGCGTACAGGGAGATTCCCGTCCGGGCCCGTGTGGAAGGGTTGAGCGGCATGAGCGATGACGCAGATGATCCGAAGACAGCCTGGCGGAAATGGCACGAGCATCGGGTGGCTTCCGTGTCCGCCCCCTACGGCCCCCTCTCCCTCATCGGCACCCACTGGCTCTCCGATCACCCGGAAGGTCGAATTCCGGCCGTTCCGGGGCGCTGGCGCGCCACCGAGGGCGGGGTGGCACTGACCGCCTCCGCCGAGGACGGTCTCAGCCTCGACGGCGAGCCCTTCACCGGTGACGCCGTCCTGGCCGCCGACCAGACCCCGCCCGCGCGCTCCCGGATCGTCGCGGCGCAGGACGTCCGGATCACGGTGATCCGGCGCGAGGGGGAGTGGGCGGTGCGGGTCTTCGACCCCGCCTCCGCGGCCCGTCGGGCCTTCCCCGGCATCGAGGCCACCCCGTACGACCCGGACTTCGTGCTGCCGGGGCGCTTCCGGCCGTACGGCGAGGACCGGATCGTCCAGGTGGCGAACGCCGACGGCCGGGAGCGCGGGTTCGGCCTCGGCGGCGAGCTGAGCTTCGCGTACCGGGGCGCCGAACACACCCTCCAGGTCGCCGTCGACGAGGACGACGGCAGCCTCTGGGCCGTGATCGGCGATGCCACCGGAGGGAGTTCCAGTTACCGCTTCCGCTTCCTCAGGCCGGGAGTTCCCGACCCGGTGGACGGCTCGATCACCGTCGACCTCAACCGGACCGTGCTGCCGCCCTGCGCGTTCGCGGACCACTTCATCTGCCCGTTCCCGCCCCCTGGGAACACCCTGCCCTTCGAGGTCGCGGCGGGCGAGCGGAGGCTGAAAGATGCCCTTGCCGCCCGAATCTGACGCCGAGACACTCCCGACAGCGCCGTCCGGGGGCTTGTCAGGGGCACGACGAATCATGTGCGCCCGCCGTACCCCCGGCTGCGCCTCACGGGCTCCGGCGCCCCCCACCGTCCGCCGGGCCCCCGATCCCTCCCGGGAGGACGAGAAGTGAGGATCAAGAGCATCACCCGTACCCGGCTGCTCGCCGTGGCCGCCGGCCTGGCAGCCGTCGCCGGGCTGGCCGCCCCCACCGCGGCGAGCGCGGACACCGGCTTCAGCGCAGCACGGCTCGCTGCGGCCGGCGCCTCCGTCCAGCGTGCCGACGTCGCCGGCACCGCCTGGTACACCGACCCCGCCAGCGGGACCCTCGTGGTCACCGCCGACTCCACCGTCACCGCCGCGGACCTCGCCAGGATCCGTACCGAGGCCGGAGCCGACGCCGCGGCGCTGCGCATCGAGCGGACCCCCGGCAAACTGCGCAAGCTGACCTCAGGCGGCGACGCCATCTACACCTCCGGCTGGCGCTGCTCGCTCGGCTTCAACGTGCGCAGCGGGAACACGTACTACGTGCTGACCGCCGGGCACTGCACCGACGGCGCCGGCACCTGGTGGACCAACTCCTCGCACACCACCACGATCGGCGCGACCGTGGGCTCGAGCTTCCCGAACAACGACTACGGCCTCGTCCGCTACGACAACACCGCCCTGGCCCACTCGGGCACGGTCGGCAGCCAGGACATCACCAGCGCCGCCAACGCCACCGTCGGGATGTCCGTGACCCGGCGCGGCTCCACCACCGGCACCCACGGCGGCTCGGTGACCGGCCTCAACGCCACCGTCAACTACGGCGGCGGCGACATCGTCTACGGCATGATCCGCACCAACGTCTGCGCCGAGCCCGGCGACAGCGGCGGCCCGCTCTACTCCGGCACCCGCGCGATCGGCCTCACCTCGGGCGGCAGCGGCGACTGCTCCTCGGGCGGAACGACCTTCTTCCAGCCCGTCGTCGAGGCCCTCAACGCCTATGGCGTGAGCGTGTACTGACGGGGCGGGCGGGTGCAACCCCGCCCGGACCCGGCACAATCATGAGCCCCCGCCCGAACTCCCGGACGGGGGTCCGTGATTGAGGGAGTGAAGGCGGCGCTCATGAGCAGTGCACCATCCGGCCGGGGCGGCTCCGTTTCCGATGCGCAGCGACGCATCCGGCGCAATCCCTGGCTGTTCACCGTGCCCCTGGTGCTGCTGTGCCTGCTCGTCGCCGTCCTCGTCTGGGAGGTCGTTCGCGGCAACCTGTCCGAGACGACTCGCGCCCACTGGCCCTGGCGGCTGCAGCTGATGCCTGAGGAACCCCTGGCCAGCCTGCTGGCCGTGGCGGCCGGCGCCGTGCTCGCCCGCGCCCAGTACGCCCGTACGGTCCGGCCGGTGCTGGGGTGGCGCTCCGAGTACGTGGCGGGGGAGCTGCCGGGCGAGGCGAAGGCCTGGGTCACGGGCATCCTCAACGGCGGCCAGCACAATGCGGGGCTGCACCGCGCCGACTACTTCCTGGTGATGGACGGCGATCCGCACGACGGGCCGTTTCCCGAGCAGGCGTGGATGAGCGTGCGCGAGGCCGGCGAGCGACTCGGCGCGGTGGGGCTGCGGCCCGCGGCGGACTTCCGCCTCGTCACGCTCGGGGCGGGATTTCCGCTGGTGGCGACCGGTACGTACGAGACCATACGGGTGGGGGTGTTCTCGAAGCGGTTCATCGACGAGGTGCGGGCCTTCCACCTGCGCATCCAGGTCGTGGACAGCGTCGGGGACATGCACGAGCGGATCATCGACTGCCTCAAGGGGGCCCGGGAGGGCGTGGCCGCGCCCGTGGAGCAGCCCCGGGTGACCCCGCCCGTGCCCGTGCCGCGGACCGGGACGCCAGCCGAATGACCTAGGCCGACAGCCAGTCCAGCGCGTCCGAGAGGGCGTACTGGGCCGCGAAATGGCCGGCTCCGGGCGCGAGCACCGCCGTGCTGTGCCCGATGTGCTGCGCCAGCCAGTGGAAATGGCCCACCGGTGAGAACACGTCCTCGGCGCCGTGCCAGAGCATGACCCGGCCGGTGATCCCACCCGGCTCGAACCCCCAGGGCCGGCAGAACGCGAGGGAGTCGTCCAGCCAGCCGTACGCGGAAGTCCGCAGCGCCTCAAGGAAGTTGTCCAGGACGGACCGGCGTACCCGGTCGTCGGCCAGGACCGCCAGGTCCACGGCGGGGAGGTCCCCGCGCAGGTCCTCGAGCAGCCGGCCCGGATCGCGGCGGATCTCCTCCGCCTGGGGTGTGAGGCGCAGCTCCAGAGCCACCGGGTCGCGGTCCGCGAGGGTGTAGTGCTCCACGTTGTACGGGGTCATGCCGGCGTACCAGTCGAGTCCGGTGCCGTCGCGCGGCGCGAGACCGACCAGGCAGGCCGTCGCCGTCACCCGGTCTGGGAGCAGGGCCGCGCAGGCGAGGGCGTGCGGACCGCCCCCGGAGCGGCCGACGACCGCGAAGCGGCCGATGCCCAGGGCGTCCGCGACGGCGGCGGAGTCGGCGGCCGCGTCGGCCACGCGCCGCCCCGGTGCCCGGCCGGACTTCCCGTAGCCGGGCCGGTCGTAGGCGAAGAAGCGGACGTGGGGATGGCGCTCGGCGGCGTCGTCGAGCGCGACGCCGAGGCGGCTGCCCGGCATGCCGTGGTGCAGCAGGACCGGCGAGCCGCCGGGAGCCCCCCACTCCTGCGCGATCAGCTTCCGCCCGTCGCCCCGGCTCACCTCGATGCGCATCCCGGTCCCCTCCCGCTCCGACGCCCCGCTCCTGCGATGGAAGCACGGGTCGCGCGGAGGGGAGCGGGAAACGAGGGAACGACGCCCCCTAGAGGTGCGGGACGAGCAGGGCCGCCGCCGCGCGGGCCCGGTCCAGGGAGGCGGCCCGGTCGGCGCCGCGCTGCCCGAGCACCACGCGGGTGCTCAGCCCGTCCAGCAGCGCGAGCAGCTCCGAGGCGCGGGCGGGCACGTCCAGGCCGGCGGCGAAGCGGCCCTGGTCCACGCCCTTGGCGAGCAGGGTCTCCAGGTCGCGCTGCCAGCCGTCGTCGATCTCCTGCTGGGCGGCGCGCAGGTCCTCGTTGGCGGGGGTGCGGGCCCACAGCTCGATCCACAGGGTCCAGCGCGGGTCGCGCGGGCCGCGCGGCAGGTAGAGCTCGAGGAAGAGCGCGAGCTTGCGGTGCGCCGTGACCCGGCGGGCCAGCAACTGCGCGCGCTCCGCGGTGAGTCGGTCCTCGCTCCAGCGCAGGGCGGCCAGCAGCAGCCGGTCCTTGCTGCCGAAGTAGTAGAGGATGTGGCCGCCGCTGGTGCCGAGCCGCTCGGCGAGCGCGGACATGGTGAGCTCCGCCAGGCCGCCCTCGGCGATCGCCGCCATGGCCTCTTCCAGCATCCGCTCCTGGGCGATCCGCCCGTCACGCCGCCGCGCCGACCCCGCTGCGCCTGCCGCTCCCGCCACCCCTGCCGCCTTCCCGATCTTCGTGGCCCGACCTTATCCCGGACAGGTCTTGACGCGGTCCCGATCGGCGGCGCATCTTGAATGCCATTCAACTTAGAACGGCATTCAAGGTTCAGTGGGTCCACAGTCAGGGGTACGGCGCATGACGCAGCAGGACGCGACGCAGGACACGACGGCCGACGTCGACGAGGTGTTCCGGGTCGAGACCCATGGCATCGACCCCATCCCCGACGCCGAGCGGCACGGCGGCGCCCGGGACCTGTTCTGGCTCTGGTTCGGCTCCAACCTCACCTTCACCTACGTGATCAACGGCGCCCTCGCCGTGGCCTTCGGCCTCTCCTTCTGGCAGGCCACCGCCGTGGTCGTGATCAGCGGACTGTCCTTCTTCGCGGTCAGCGCCGCCGGGCTCAGCGGCATCCGCACCGGCACCGCCACCCTCGTCATCTCCCGGGCCGCCTTCGGGGTCCGCGGGAACTTCCCGGCCGGCGTCCTGAACTGGGTGGTGAGCATCGGCTACACCATCGTCAACACCGTGGTCGGCACCCTCGCCCTGGAGGTGTTCCTCGCCGAGGCCGGCCTCGGCGAAGGCACGGCGGTACGGGCCCTCGCCCTCGGGATCACCCTCGCGCTCACCTTCGCCGTCGCGATGTGGGGCCACGCCACCGTGCAGTTCGCCGAGCGCTGGATGGCTTACGTCCTCGCCCTCGGCTTCGGCGCGCTCCTCGTCTTCCTCCTGCCCGGCGCCGAGACCGCCGCCCCGGCCGGCGCCGCCGCCCCGGGCCCGTCCGGCTGGAGCCTGGCCTTCGTCGTGATGCTGGCCGGGCCCTTCTCGTACCTGCCGATGCCCGCCGACTACACCCGCTACCTGCCCCGGACCACCTCGCTGAAGTCGATCACCTGGACGGGGGCGCTCGGCGGGTTCGTCTCCTCCGTCGCCCTCGGCATCGCCGGGGTCGCCGCCGCCACGCAGACCGACATGACCGACGCCGTCGCGGGGGCCGAGAGCCTGCTCCCGGGCTGGTTCAAGCCGGTGTTCCTGGCCCTCGTCCTCGGCGGCTCCGTCACCAACTCGATCATCACCCTCTACTCCTCCAGCCTGAACCTCCAGGTCCTCGGAATCCCGTGGAGCCGTGCCCGCGCCATCGTGATCAGCGCCGCGGTCACCGCCGCCGGATCGCTCGCCGCGCTGTTCCTGACCGACTTCACCAGTGCGCTGCTCTCCTTCCTGTCCCTGCTGATCATCGTGTTCGCGCCCTGGGGCGGGGTCTTCCTCGCCGACATGCTGCTGCGCCGCTGCCGCTACGACTCCGACGCGCTGCACGCCGGGAGCGCGGGCGCCTACTGGTACCGGGCCGGATACCACCCCGCGGGCATGGCCGCGCTGCTCGCCGGTATGGCCTTCGCGGCGCTGACCTGCGATTCCGAGCTGTGGACCGGCCCGCTCGTGGCCCCGCTCGGGGGCGCCGACCTGACCCTGCTCGGCTCGGTCGTCTCCGCCCTCACGTACGGGGCCCTCGCCGCCCGCCGGGTGCCCGGGTACGCCCCGGCCGCCTGACCCGTCCTCCTCGTACCGCCCCCTTTGCCCCTCTCTGCCCCTCCGCCTCTCTGCACAGGAGCACCACCCATGCCACACCCCTTCCCCGCCGACCTGTTGCTCACCGGAGCCCGGATCCACACCGTCGACCCGGAGCTGCCCGAGGCAGAGGCCCTGGCCGTGTCCGACGGCCGGATCGTCTGGCTCGGCCCGGACGCGGAGGCCGCCGCCTGGGCGGGCCCGGACACCGAGCGGATCGACGCGGGGGGCCGGCTGGTGCTGCCGGGCTTCGTCGACGCCCACAACCACGTCCGGCTCGGCTCCGACGACGCCTGCGTCCAGCTCGCCGGGGTGCGCACCCTGGAGGCGATCCTCGGCCGGATCGGGGCCTGGCGGGAGGCCAACCCCGACGCCGAGTGGATCGAGGCCGAGGCCTTCGACTACTCCGCGATCCCGGGCGGCCGGATGCCGACCGCCGCCGACCTGGACCCGGTCACCGGGGAGGTCCCGGCGATCGTGCTCTCGTACGACGTGCACACGGCCTGGCTGAACACGGCGGCGATGCGCCGCCTAGGGGTCACGAAGGACCGTACCGACCTGCCGTTCGGCACCGCGGCCGTCGACCCGGAGACCGGCGAGCCCACCGGCTTCGTCAAGGACTTCGCGATCAAGGGGCTCTCGCGGGAGGGCCACCGGGCGCTGCGCGAGCTCGGGGTGCCGTGGGCCTCGCAGGACCGGCAGTACGGGCGCCTCGCCAAGAGCCTGGACGACGCGATCGGCTTCGGCATCACCACGGTCGTGGAACCGCAGAACTCCCTGGACGACCTGGAGCTGTACGAGCGGGCCCGCGCCGAGGGCCGGCTGCGCTCGCGGATCGTGGCGGCGCTCTTCCACCCGCGCGGTACGACCGACGAGGACCTCGGCCTGTTCGAGGAGGCGGCCCGCCGGTACCCGGGGGACCGGCTGCGGGTCGGGCCGCTCAAGCTGTACATCGACGACGTGGTGGAGCCGCGCACGGCCGCCCTGCTGGAGCCGTACACCGGGTGCGGGGCGCACCGGGGCGAGACCTTCTACCCGGCGGAGGAGTTCGCGGAGCTGCTGGCGCGGCTGGACGCGCGCGGCTTCCAGTGCTTCGTGCACGCCACCGGCGACCGGGGGATCCGTACGGTCCTGGACGCCGTCGAGCACGCCCGTACGGTCAACGGGCCGCGGGACGCCCGCCACCAGGTGGTGCACGTGGAGTGCCTGGACCCGGCGGACGTGCCGCGCTTCGCGGCGCTCGGCGTGGTGGCCTGCATGCAGCCGAGGCACTGCGCGCCGGAGATCGCCGGGCCGGGCCAGGACTGGGCGCAGAACGTCGGCGAGGACCGCTGGCACAAGGCGTGGCCGATGCGCAGCCTGGCCGAGGCGGACGCGGTGCTGGCCTTCTCCAGCGACTGGAACGTGGCCGAGATGGACCCGATGATCGGGATCTACACGGCGGTCACCCGCCGCCCGCTGGACGGCGGCGCCCCGTGGCAGCCGGCCGAGACGGTGGACGTGGCGACGGCGGTGTACGGCTACACGATGGGCTCGGCGTACGCCAACTTCCTGGAGGCGGACCGGGGTTCGCTGACGGTGGGCAAGGCGGCGGACTTCGTGGTGCTGTCCCGGGACATCCTCGCCGTGGCCCCGGACCGGATCCCGGGCACGGTGGCGCAGACGGTGGTGGTCGCGGGCGAGGTGGTCCACCGGGCCGGCTGACCCGACGGACGTTCGGCGGACTCCGGGGGGGCGGGTGTCGGGCTGCCGGTGAGCGGCCGAGCCGCTTCCGGGGCGCCGTGCGTGACGCGCTCGTGGCCGGCGTACGACAGGTACGTGTCCGAACGGGCCATGCGGGCAAGGGCCGTTGCACGGCGGCCAGGTGCGTGGCTAGCTTCGGCGCATGGAAGGAACTTCCGCTCTGACCAGGCGGCGCGCGGTCGACTTCATGCGCGTCGCGGGCGCGCTGTGTCGGTGAGGACCTCTGCGTCCCGCCCGGCCCGGCCCGCACCACCGCCCCGAGCCGTCCGCCGCCCGCCGTTCCGCCGTCCGCCAGGAGTGTCCGTGAAACCGTCCCGCTCTGCCCTGCTCTCCCTCGGGTCCGCCCTGGCGCTGGCCGCCACGGCAGTCGTCCCCTCCGCCCGGGCCGCCGCGTCACCGGCCGCCGGCAGCGGGGCCGTCGTACGCGACTGGTACGACGTCACCGCCGAGACGGTTGCCGCCGCCGGCGCGCCGACGCAGATCACCAACAGCCGGACCTGGGCGATCAGCTGGCTCGCGGCCGCCCGCGCCACCCGGGAGGCGCCCGCCGGACGGGACCGGGCGGCCTTCCAGGACGCGGCGGTCGCCTCCGCCGTCCACGACGCCCTCGTGTCCCTCGCACCCGCCCGCGTGCCGCAGCTCGACGCCGCGCTCGCCGCCACCCTCGAGCGGATCCCCGACGGCCCCGGCGAGGACGGGGGCGTCGCCGCCGGTGCACGGCAGGCGAAGCGCGCGCTCGCCGAACGCCGGGGCGACGGCCTCGATCCGGCGTCCGTGAACGCGCCCTACACCGTGCAGCCGGCCGCCCCCGGCGTCTGGCAGCCGACGCCCGACGGCTACGCCCCCGCCGCCCAGTACGGCAACCGCGTTGCCAGGCCCTTCCTGCTCGACTCTCCGGCCCAGTACCGGCTCGGCCCGCCGCCCGCGCTCGACTCGCGCCGGTACCGGGCCGACCTGGCGGAGGTGCGCGCGTACGGGAAGGCCGACAGCGCCGTGCGCACCCCGCGCCAGACCGAGACCGCCACCTTCTGGTACGGCTCCTCGCTGACCCTGTACACCGAACCCCTGCGGGTGGCCCTGACCCGCTCGCACCGCTCGGCCGCGGAGCGGGCCGAGCTGGTCGCGCTGTTCCACGCCGCCCTGGTCGACACGCAGATCGCGACCAGCGACAGCAAGTACGCGTACGCGCGCTGGCGCCCGGTCACGGCGATCCGCACCGGCTCCCTCGGCACCGACCCGGCCTGGACCCCGCTGCACCAGACGCCGGCCCACCCCGACTACCCCAGCGGCCACAACACCTACTCCGGCGCCGCCGAAGTGATCCTCGACGCCCTCGCCGGATCCCGGACCGCACCGTTCTCCCTCGCGAGTCCGACCGCGCCCGGCGTCCGGCGGACGTACACCGGCTGGAGCCAGCTGACGCGTGAGAACGTCGACGCGCGTGTCTTCTCGGGGATCCACACCCGCTCCGCCGACGAAGCGGGCGTCACCCTCGGCAAGGAGGTCGGCCGACACGCCCTGCGCAACGCCGACCGCCTCTTCAGGCCCTGAGGGGCCCTGAGGGTCCGGGGCGCTGGGCTCCGTCCGCTCGTCTGCTCGTCTGCTCGTCCGCCCTCCGCTGCCGCTGCTCCGGACAGACGGATGATCGAACAAGTGTTTCGCACGGATATTCGAATTGCTCTATGGTGGAGACGGGGGTGGTGTTCACGTTCGAGCGAAGCAGGAGGCCGCGGGTGCCTGGTTTTACGCATCTGCACACCGTTTCGGGGTTCTCCATGCGCTACGGAGGCTCCCACCCCGAACGGCTGGCGGAGCGAGCCGTCGAGCGGGGCATGGACGCCCTCGCCCTGACCGACCGCGACACCCTCGCGGGCGCGGTGCGGTTCGCGAAGGCCTGCGCGAAGGCCGGGATCCGGCCCCTGTTCGGGGCCGACCTGGCCGTGTCGCACGCCCCTGCGCCCGCGGCGGCCCGGGCCCGCCCGGGCGGCGGATCCGGTCACGGCGGCACCGCAGAGGCGTCCTCCCGGCGGCGGACCCCCGTCGCGGGCGGCGCCTTCGTCGACGAGTCCGCACCCCGGGCCACCTTCCTGGCCCGCGACGGCGCCACCGGCTGGGCCGAACTGTGCCGGATGGTCACGGCGGCCCATGCGGGCACCGGCGGAGCGGCCCAGGCCCAGCCCGTCGTCCCCTGGGCGGAACTGCGCGGCGTCGGGATCTGCGTACTGCTCGGGCCCGGGTCCGAGGTGGGGCGGGCGCTCGCCGCCGGCCGGCCGGACCGGGCCGCCCGGCTCCTCGCGCCCTGGCGGGAGGTCTACGGGGACTCGCTGCGCCTGGAGGCCGTCCACCACGGCCGCACCGGCACCGGCCCCGGCTCGCTGCGCCTGGCCGCCCGTACGGTCGGCTTCGCCGCCGAGCAGGGCGTCCCGGCCGTGCTCACCAACGCCGTCCGGTACGCCGACCCCGGCCAGGGGCCGGTCGCCGACATCCTCGACTCGGCCCGCCGCCTCGTCCCCGTCGACCCCCGCGGCCCCCTCGACAGCGGCGAGCGCTGGCTCAAGGACCCCGCCGCCATGGCCGAGGCCGCCGACCGGATCGCCCGGGCCGCAGGCCTCGGCCCCGCCGGCGCGCGCCGGCTGCTCGCGGAGACCCGGCGCACCGCCGAGGCCTGCTCGGTGGACCCCGAGGACGACCTCGGCATCGGCTCCGTGCACTTCCCCGAGGCCCACCTCGTCGGCGCGGCCCACCGCACCGCCCAGCGGGTCCTGGCCTCCCGGGCCTCCGCCGGCATGGTGCTGCGCGGCTACGCCGACGACCGCGCGTACTGGGAGCGGATGCACCACGAGCTGGACATCATCGCCTACCACGGGTACGCCTCGTACTTCCTGACGGTCGCTCAAGTCGTGGACGACGTACGCGCCATGGGCATCCGGGTGGCCGCCCGGGGCTCCGGCGCCGGCTCCCTCGTCAACCACCTCCTCGGCATCGCCCACGCCGACCCCGTCGAGCAGGGCCTGCTGATGGAGCGCTTCCTGTCCAAGCGCCGCCGCGTCCTGCCCGACATCGACATCGACGTGGAATCCGCCCGCCGGCTGGAGGTCTACCGGCGGATCATCGACCGCTTCGGCACCGAGCGCGTCGCCACCGTCTCCATGCCCGAGACCTACCGGGTCCGGCACGCGATCCGCGACGTCGGCGCCGCCCTGTCCATGGACCCGGCCACCGTCGACCGGCTCGCCAAGGCCTTCCCGCACATCCGGGCCCGCGACGCCCGCGCGGCCCTGGCCGAACTGCCCGAACTGCGCGACGTGCGCGGCGAGGAGCACGGGCGGCTGTGGGAGCTCGTCGAGGCGCTGGACGCGCTGCCGCGCGGGATCGCCATGCACCCGTGCGGGGTGCTGCTCTCCGACGCCTCGCTGCTGGAGCGCACCCCCGTGGTGCCGACCAGCGGCGAGGGGTTCCCGATGTCCCAGTTCGACAAGGACGACGTGGAGGACCTCGGGCTGCTCAAGCTCGACGTGCTGGGCGTGCGGATGCAGTCCGCGATGGCGCACGCCGTCGCGGAGATCCGGCGCGGTACGGGGGAGGAGCTCGACCTGGACGACCCGGCGCAGGTCCCGCCGGGCGACGGGCCCACGTACGAGCTGATCCGCTCGGCCGAGACGCTGGGCTGCTTCCAGATCGAGTCGCCGGGCCAGCGCGACCTGGTGGGGCGGCTCCAGCCGTCGACCTTCCACGACCTGGTCGTCGACATCTCGCTGTTCCGGCCCGGCCCGGTCGCCGCCGACATGGTGCGGCCGTTCATCGAGGCGCGGCACGGGCGGGCCCCGGTCCGCTTCCCGCACGAGCACCTGGCGGAGGCGCTGCGCGAGACGTACGGGGTGGTGGTCTTCCACGAGCAGATCATCGAGATCGTCCACGTCATGACCGGCTGCGGGCGCGACGAGGCGGACCGGGTGCGGCGCGGGCTCTCCGACCCGGAGTCGCAGGCGCGGATCAAGGTGTGGTTCGCGGCGAAGGCGGGCGAACGGGGCTACTCGGCCGAGGTGATCGGCCGGACCTGGGAGATCGTCGAAGCGTTCGGCTCGTACGGCTTCTGCAAGGCGCACGCGGTGGCCTTCGCCGTGCCGACCTACCAGTCGGCATGGCTGAAGGCGCACCACCCGGCCGCTTTCTACGCCGGACTGCTCACGCACGACCCGGGGATGTACCCGAAGCGGCTGCTGCTGGCGGACGCGCGGCGCCGGGGCGTGCCGGTGCTGCCGCTGGACGTGAACCGGTCGGCGGTCGCCCACCGTATCGAACTGGTGTCCGAGGAGGGGGCTCCTCCGGTGTGGGGGCTCCGGCTGGCCCTGGCCGACGTCCACGGCATCAGCGAGGCGGAGGCGCTCCGGATCGAGGAAGGGCAGCCGTACGGATCGCTGCGCGACTTCTGGGACCGGGCGCACCCGGGCCGGCCCGTCGCCCAAAGACTCGCCCAGGTCGGGGCGTTGGACGCCTTCGGCGCCAACCGGCGCGACCTGCTGCTGCACGTCGCCGAGCTGCACGGCACGCAGCGCTCGGCGGGGGCCCGGCCGGGCAGCGTCCAGCTCCCGCTGGGCGGCGGGCTGTCGACGGCCCCGGTCGGCCTGCCCGACCTGAACGAGGCGGAGCGGCTCAGCGCGGAGCTGGGCGTGCTCGGCATGGACGCCTCGCGGCACCTGATGGAGGACCACCACGCCTTCCTGGCGGAGCTGGGGGCCGTCCCGGCCGCCAGGCTCCGCGAGGTCGAGCACGGCCGGACGGTACTGGTCGCGGGGGCCAAGGCGGCCACCCAGACCCCGCCGATCCGGTCCGGGAAGCGGGTCGTCTTCACCACGCTGGACGACGGGACGGGCCTGGTCGACCTGGCCTTCTTCGACGACAGCCACGAGGCGTGCGCGCACACCGTCTTCCACTCGTTCCTGCTGCTGGTGCGGGGCGTCGTCCAGCGGCGCGGACCGCAGAGCCTGAGCGTGGTCGGCGCGGCGGCCTGGGACCTGGCCGAGCTGGTGGAACTGCGGGCGGCGGGCGGGCTGGACGCGGTCGCGGCCCGCCTGGCGGAGCCGCTGCCGGGTGCCGGGGACACATCCGGCTCCGCCGGCTCCGGGCGCCGCATCCACCTGCCCACCGGGTACGAGATGAACCCGTGGGCCGACCTCCAGCCGGCCGGCGACCGCGCCGCGACCGGCCGCAAGCTGTGGCACTCCAGCCCGGGGAGCGCGGGATGAACCCGGCCAACGGCGTCCTGCACGTACGGTGCGCTCCGGCCCTGACCGAGGAGGGGTACCGCGAAGTCCTGGAACTCCTGCGGGAGTTCTCCCCGACGGTGCAGGCCCTGCCGCCCCGGGCGGCGCTGGTGCACGTACGCGGCGCCCGGCGGTACTTCGGCGCGGACGCCTGCCGGATCGCCGAGCTGGTACGGGTGCGCGCGATCGCCCGGCTGGGCACGGACGTACGGATCGGGGTCGCCGGGACCTGGGCGGTGGCGGCGACGGCCTCCGCCCGGGTGCCCGGACCCGGCGGCGTCCTGGCCGTGCCGGAGGGCGGGGTCGGCGCCTTCCTCGGGCCGCTGCCGGTGGAGGCCCTGCACGGCATCGGCCCCCGGCAGGCGGAGGCACTGCGCGGGTACGGGCTGCACACGGTCGGCGCGGTCGCGGCCGTCTCCCCGGGCACCGTCGAACGGATCCTGGGCCGGCGGGCGGGCCGGCTGGCCGCGGAGCGCGCCCGCGGGATCGACCCGCGCCCCGTCACCCCGAAGGACCTGCCCGCGTCGGCCGCCGTCCGCAGCGGCTTCACCCGGCACGAGCTCGACGGCCCGCACGCCCGGGCCGTGCTCCTCGGCCTGGTGGTCCGGCTGGGCGCGGTACTGCGCGGCCGCCGCCAGGCCGCCCGGTCCCTGTCGCTGACCCTGCAGTTCGCCGGCGGCACCCGCTGGGAGCGGACCCGGCGGCTCACGGAGGCGTCCGCGCACGACGAGGACCTGCGGGCGGCGGCGTACCGCCTGCTGGACGCGGCCGGGCTGCAACGGGCCCGGCTGACCGGCATGGTGCTGCGCGCCGAGGACCTCACGGGCGCCGAGCGGGTGTCCCGGCAGATCTCGCTGGACCCGGTCCGCGAGGCCCGCCTGACGGTGGAGGCGGCCGTCGACCGCGCGAACGCCCGCTTCGGCCCGGGCACGGTCCGCCCGGCCGCCACCTTCCACAAGGCCGCTTAGCGGACGTCCTGCAGCCCGCCCAGCAGGCGCCGGGCCATTTCGGTGCGGAGCCGGGAGGTCTGGGCCTGGATCAGGTGGAACTGGGCCTCGCGGGCGAGGCGGCCGGCGGTGTTCCCGTACGAGATCGCCCGGCCGCCCGTCGCGGCGACGCAGGCGGTGGCCGCCCGTACGCCGAGCTCCAGGGCGGCCGCCCGGAGCGCCAGCCGGTCCTCGACCCGCTCCTGCGGCGGGAGTTCGTCGCGCAGGGCGTAGGCCTCCGAGCGCAGCCGGGCCGCCTCGTGCGCCACCCGGTGGCCGAGCTCCTCGTACGCGCTGCCTGCGGCGGGGGCCGACCGCAGAAGGAAGTCGGCCGCGGCGCGCACATGGCCGAACACGGCGGGGTGGGCGTTCGCGTTCTCGAGGTCGTATGCACGGGCCCACTCCGCCCGGGGCTGTACGGAGATCACCGCGCTCCGCGGGACGAGGACGTCGCGTACCTCCACCGCCACCGTGCGGGTGCCGTTCATCGCCCACAGCGGCGCGGATCCGCCCGCGACCAGCCCGGGGTCGCCGTCCGGCCCGCAGTTCACGGCGGCGAACAGCACCCGGTCGTCCGGGGCGAGGGCGCCCAGGTACACCACGTCGGTGAGGCCCCAGCCGGTCATCCAGGGCACCCGGCCGCGCAGCCGCCACCCGTCGGCGACCGGTTCGGCGGTGACGGGCGGCCGGTCGTGCCGCAAGAAGGCGAAACCGGCCGTGCCCCGCCTGGCACCCGAGGCGAGCGCGGGCGCCCACTGCTCGCGCAGCGCGGCCGCCTCCGCTCCGGTGGCCGCGTGCAGCGCCTTCACGAGGGCGAAGTGCTGGGTGTGCACGAACCACGTGGACGGGTCCGTCGCCGACAGCAACTCGTTCACCTCGCGGACCACTTGACGCGTGGTCAGCCCGCTCTCGGGGCGGGGCGTGTGGCCGAGCGCCCCGTACGCGCCGCAGCGGGCGAGGGCGTCGAGGTGCGAACGCGGCACGCCCTCCTGGGCGGTCTCCTCCGCGACGGGCCCCAGCGTGCCCGCGGCGACCTCGGCGACCGCGGACACGAGCGGGTCGGCCGCCAGATCGGGCGGGGTGGCCAGGGCCGTGCCCGCACCGGGAGCCCACTGCATCCGATCACTCACCTCACGCGGAGTAGGGGACCCCATTGTCCCGGGGGCCTGCGGGGGCAGGGGGCGACACGCATTTTTTACTGACGCGTAACTTCCAAGTTTTGCTACTCGCCCGTAATTTGGCCGAAGCAGCACCCCCTTGTGATCCGGATCACGGGACGAACCCCCACGTCTTTCCCTGACCCAGCAAGGAGATCACTCGATGCTGCCCTGGCGACGCCTGCTCCGCCCGCTGGCCGTCCTCACCCTCGCCGCTGCCGCCCTCGTCGCCCCCACCGGCGCCGCGCAGGCCGCGTCCGCACCCAGCAGCGGCTGGAACAACTGGTCCTGCAAGCCCTCCGCCGCCCATCCCCGCCCCGTCGTCCTCGTCCACGGCACGTTCGGGAACTCCGTCGACAACTGGCTCGGATTCGCCCCCTACCTCGTCCACCGCGGCTACTGCGTCTACTCGCTCGACTACGGGCAGCTGCCCGGCGTGCCCTTCTTCAACGGGCTCGGCCCCATCGACAAGTCCGCCGGGCAGCTCGACGTCTTCGTCGACAAGGTGCTGGCCTCCACCGGAGCCGCGAAGACCGACATCGTCGGCCACTCGCAGGGCGGCATGATGCCGAACTACTACCTCAAGTTCCTCGGCGGTGCCCCCAAGGTCAACGCCCTGGTCGGGCTCGCCCCCGACAACCACGGAACCACCCTGAGCGGACTCACCCAGCTGCTCCCCTACTTCCCCGGTGCCGAGGACCTGATCAGCTCCGCGACCCCGGGGCTGGCCGACCAGATCGCCGGATCGCCCTTCGTCACCAAGCTGAACGCAGGCGGGGACACCGTGCCCGGGGTCCGGTACACCGTCATCGCGACCAAGTACGACGAGGTCGTCACGCCCTACCGGAGCGCTTTCCTCGAGGGGACCGGATCCGACGTACGGAACGTCGTGCTCCAGGACCTGTGCCCGCTGGACCTCTCCGAGCACGTCGCCATCGGGCTCACCGACCGGATCGCCTGGCACGAGGCGGTCAACGCCCTCGACCCGGCACACGCCTCCCGCACCACCTGCGCGTCGGTCTTCGAGTGAAGACGCCGACGCACAGGCGTCCCGCTGAACCGGCCGGGCCAGCAGCCGCGGCGGACTAGCGGCCGTGCCGGCCCGGCGCCGTCGCACGGCGTCGGGCCACGCCGAACAGCACGGCCGCACCGAGGGCCAGCACGCCGGCCCCGGCGATCGCGATCGCCGGGGTGGCGCCGCTGCCACCGGTCTCGGCCAGGTTGGTGGTGCCCGCGGAGGACTCCGACGGGACCGGGGCGAGGGCGGTGCTGCCGTTCGTCCTCGGGTCGTTGTCGCCGTGGCCGTTGTGCTCCACCGTGGACTTGCCCTCGCCGGCGGCGATCTGCTGGTCCGTCGGGGCCTTGGGCACGTCCGAGGGGCGGTCGGCGGAAGGCTTGGCGCTCGGCTTCGTAGTCGGCTTCGTGCTCGGGGTGGTGCCGGTGCCGCCACCGTTGCCGCCCGTGCCTCCGCTCGCGCCGCCCCCGCCGTTGTCCTTGCCGAACACCACGTCGGAGCAGGTGTAGAAGGCCTCCGGGCTGTCCGAGCGCTGCCAGATGCTGTAGATCAGGTGCCGCCCGGACTTGTTCGGCACGCTGCCGGAGAAGACGTAGTCCCCGTTCTGCATGCCCGGGTCGGTGGCCTTCGCGAACGGTGCGGGCTCCAGGTCGGACCACTTCAGCGGCTTCGCCGGGTCGTAGCCGTCCTTCGTGATGTACAGCTCGAAGGAGCCCTTGTGCGGGGCGGTCCCCTTGTACCGGAACGTGTGCTCGCCCGCGGACATCGGGCCGGCCGGCCAGTCGGTGCGGGCCAGGTCCAGACCCCGGTACTTGTCGTTGCCAGCGGAGCAGAGCTGGCCGTTCGGGATCAACGCCTGGTGGTTGCCGGCCGCGTTGGCGATGTTGACCGCGTTCCAGTCGTAGAACGCCTGAGCGCCGCTCGCCGCCACCGCGGCCTTGCAGGCCGCCGACTTCGGCGACTCCGGCCCCTCCGCGTAGCAGGCCGCCACCCGGCTGACCGGGTCCGTCATCGATCCGTGGGCGGCCGCCGGTGCTGCGGCGTACGCGGCCACCGCGAGCGGGGCGAGGCCGACTGCGGCGATACGGGTCACGGTGCGGCGGCGTGCGGGCATGGGTGGATCTCCTTCGGGGCGGCGATGCGGGCACCACGGTCGTGGGTGCGCCGGGAGCGCCGGGAACCGGGCTGGGCGGCGCCGCCCCCCGTCGGGTCCGGCGCCGCCTCAGGCCTCCCTGGCCCCGCCAAGCTAACCCTCCGCGCCAGCGGTTCCACCCCTTCCGGGGCCGTCCCGAAGATCCTTAGGGTCCGCTTAAGCCTGCGGTAAGCAGGGCCTCAGGCTGCGCATCCGGGACGCGTCCACGGGCCGGGAACCGCACACCCTGGCCGGGCACACGAACCGTGTGTCATCCGTCGCCATCAGCCCCGACGACACCCCCTAGGGCCCCCGGGAGGGTTGACCGGCGCCGGCTTCCCGCGAGCGCCGGGGTCAGGTCAGGAGGGGGGTCAGGCCTCCGGGCGCGTGGGCCTGGGCGGCCAGGGCGTCGAGGGCGCGGACGGCCTCGGCCGCCGCCGCGGGGTCGGTCTCCGCGAGGCCGCTCGCCGCGAACTCGTCCTCGTCCAGCCGCAGGACCGCGGAGCCGTCCGCCGACACCCACAGGTCCAGGTCCAGGTCCTCGACCAGGATCTCGCCGTCCTGCACCACCGCCGGGCGCGTGACGTCGCAGTACCAGCCCTTGAGGACGCCCTCGCCCGTCCGCACCTCCTTGACCGCGTACCAGCGCGTCCGCCAGAAGTGCTCGGTGAACACGTCGCCCGGTTCGAAGCGCACGAAGCCGAAGTCCCGTACGCCGTCGGCCGCCCAGGGGGCGCGTACGGAGATCCGGTCGCCCGTGTCCACGACCAGGGCGGCGGGGTAGCGGATCTTGGTGCGGCCCGCCTTGGTGAGGGTGACGGTCAGCTCGGGACTGCTCATGACTGCCGGGGTCCTTCCAGTTGCTTCGCGTAGCGCGTCTCGGTCGCGCAGATCTCGTATCCGAACCACCTGTTGATGGCGAGCATCGGCTCGTTCCCGGTGTCGTTGCCCGTGAAGGCCTCCGTGCAGCCGGCGGCGCGGGCCCGGTGCAGGGAGTCCGTCTTGGCGAGCTTGGCCAGGCCGCGGCCGCGGAAGGCGCGCAGGGTGCCGGTCATCGCCGAGCCGTAGCGGGTGGCGCCGTCCGTCCGGGCGGCGCAGAACGCGGCCACGACCCCGTCGACCAGGACGACCGTGGTCAGCTCCTTGTCGAGGTCCGGGTGGTGCCAGACGGTGGCGAGCCAGTCCGCGTAGTCGTCCAGCTCCGCCGGTACGTCGCCCGGTTCGTCACCGGAGGCCTCCGCGTCGGCCTCGTACAGCGGTCGCGGGTCGGCGGCGAAAGCGCTGCCGGGGCGCAGCTCGACCCCGGCGGGGAGCGCGTCCGGGTACGGGGGCAGGGCGCCGCGGGCCAGGTCCAGGCGCAGGAAGTGCGCGGAACGGCTCGGGCGGTAGCCGCGCCGCTCGGCGAACGCGCGGGGGGCGGGCTCGTCCAGCACCCAGGCGTACGTGCTCACGGCACCCTCCGCGGCCAGGTACTCCTCGGCCGTCCGCAGCAGGGCGCTGCCCGCGCCGCCGCCGCGGTGCGCGGGGTCGACGTACGCGTTGACGAACGACCGGCCGGGCTCCGGGCTGTCGTACGCGAGGCCGAGCTCGGCGGTGCCGACGACGAGGCCGTCCGCGGTTTCGGCGAGGAGGAGGCGATGGCGCTTGGCCGGAGCGGCGGAGGACAGCTCGAAGGCGACTCCGTCGGTGGTGGCGATCAGGAAGGGGAGCGAGGCGCGGCGCACCCGTACGACGGACTCCGCGTCCGAGGGGTCGCCCGGGCGGAGGTCGCGGATCGAAACGGTCATGCCGCCGACCGTAGACGCGGGGCGGGGCGGACGCCTCCGAATTTTCCCCGGGGATGGGGGAGAATCGCCGGGTGACCTCGACGAACCTGAAGATCCGGATCGACGCCTCGGCCGGCGCGGCCGCCCCGTACGAGCAACTGCGCGCCCAGATCTCCGAGGCCGCGCGGGCGGGTGACCTGCCGGTCGGGTACAAGCTGCCGACGGTGCGCGGGCTCGCGGAGGAGCTGGGCCTGGCGGCGAACACGGTCGCGAAGGCCTACCGGGCGCTCGAGGGCGACGGGGTGATCGAGACCCGCGGCCGGAACGGGACCTTCGTCGCGGCGGCCGGCGACGGGGCCGCCCGGGAGGCGGCCACCGCCGCGCAGGCCTATGCGGAGCGCGCGAAGCGGCTGGGCCTGACCTTCGACGAGGCGACGTCGGCCGCCCTCGAAGCCCTGCGCGCCCGGTACGGGAACTGAGTTCCCCCCGGAGAGCCCCCTACAGGTACAGGCCCGCTTCCGAACCGTGCTGGCCCTGGGGCGGCAGCAGCGCCGAGGGGCCCGTGCCCCGGCGCAGCGCGAACAGTTCGGCCAGCGTGGCGCCCTCGCGCGGAACCCCCTCGTCCGTGCCCAGCCAGTCCACCGCCTCGCCGTGCGTCAGACGGCCCACCTCGATCCGCGCCAGGCAGCGGCCCGGCCGGACCACCGCCGGGTGGAGCCGTTCCAGGTCCTCGTTCGTGGTGACGCCGACCAGCACGTTGCGGCCCTGCCCCAGCAGCCCGTCCGTCAGGTTGAGCAGCCGCGACAGCGCCTGACCCGCCGTGTGCCGGGCCTCGCCGCGGATCAGCTCGTCGCAGTCCTCCAGCAGCAGCAGCCGCCACCGGCCCTTCGCCGTGCCCTCGTCCTCGCCGATCGCGATGTCCATCAGGTAGCCCACGTCGTTGAACAGCCGTTCCGGGTCCAGGACGCAGTCCACCTGGCACCACTCCCGCCACGACCGGGCCAGCGTCCGCAGCGCCGAGGTCTTGCCCGTGCCCGGCGGGCCGTGCAGCAGGAGCAGCCGCCCCGCGATGTCGTCCGGGGTCACCTTCATCAGCCGGTCCATCGCCCCGGCCACCGGCGCCGTGTAGTTGGGCCGCACCTCCGCCCAGGTCCCGGCGGCGATCTGGCGGGTCGTCCGGTACGGGCCGCGGCGCGGGGAGACGTACCAGAAGCCCATCGTGACGTTCTCGGGCTGCGGTTCGGGCTCGTCCTGCACGCCCTGCGTGGCCTCGCCGAGCACGCTGGAGGCGAGTTCGTCGCTGACCGCCGTCACCGTCACGTCCGCGCCCCGGCTCCAGCGCGAGACCAGCATCGTCCAGCCCTCGCCCTCCGCGAGGGTGGCGCTGCGGTCGGAGTCACGGGCCGAGCGCAGCACGGTGGCCTCGGGCGGCAGCAGGGTCGCCTCCGCCTTCACCCGCTCGATCGTCACGCTGTGCGAGTACGGCTGCTCGCCGGACGCGAACCGGCCGAGGAACAGCGCGTCCACGACATCCGACGGTGAATCGCTGTCGTCGACGTTGAGCCGGATCGGCAGCGCGTCATGCGGGTTGGCTGGCATGGCGCCCATGATCCGGCACGAAGTGGCCCCGTGCACCCGTGTTTCGCCGGATCGGGTGCCCAAGTTCCCTCTTCAAACGCACCGGTGGTGAAGATTCGGGCCGCAACTCCGCGCCAAAAATTCTTGGCATGAACACTTCCAGCCAGCCCCGGCTCCCAGTACCACGGACTCAGGAGTAACCCCCACTAGGAGCCGCACACATGAGCATGAAGATGTCGCGCTTCGCCGCCCTGACTTCCTCCCTGTTACTCGCCGCGGGCGCCGCCCTGTTCGGCGCCGGACAGGCGGCCGCCGCCACGGCCGACTTCGGTTACGTCGCCCTCGGCGACTCGTACTCCTCCGGCGTCGGCGCCGGCAACTACGACAGCGGGAGCGGCAACTGCAAGCGCACCTCCCGCGCCTACCCGGCCCTCTGGGCCGCCGCCCATTCCCCGCAGACCTTCTCCTTCACCGCCTGCTCGGGCGCCCGTACGGGTGACGTCCTGTCCGGCCAGCTCGGCCCGCTGAACTCCGGCACCGACCTGGTGAGCATCACCATCGGCGGCAACGACGCCGGATTCTCCGACGTCATGACGACCTGTGTGCTCCAGTCCGAGTCCACCTGCATCAACCGCGTCAACCAGGCCAAGGCGTACGCCGACTCCACCCTCCCCGGCCAGCTCGACCAGGTCTACACCGCCATCCACGGCCGGGCGCCCGCGGCCCACGTCGTCGTCCTCGGCTATCCCCGCTTCTACAAGCTGAACGGCACCTGCGCCACCGGGCTGACGGAGGGCGAGCGCTCCGCCATCAACGGCGCGGCCGACTATCTGAACGCCGCCATCGCCAAACGCGCCGCCGACCACGGGTTCACCTTCGCCTCGGTCGCCGGCGCCTTCACCGGCCACGAGATCTGCTCCGGCGACGCGTGGCTGCACAGCGTCAACTGGCTCAACATCGGCGAGTCGTACCACCCCACCGCCGCCGGACAGTCCGGCGGCTACCTGCCCGTCCTCACCAACGCCGCCTGATCCGGCGGGCTACGAAGCCGCCGCTTCGGGCTCCGGGGCGACCTCGGGGTCCGATGTTTCCGGCTCCGCGGCGTCCGGCGTCGCCGGCCCCGCCGGTACAGGCCCTGCCGAGACGGGGGCCGGCGTACCGCTCGGACCGGGGGAGGGGGAGGTCCCGCCCGTCGGGGTCTCCTCCTCCTCGCAGGTCACGGAGAAGTCCACCCACTCCGAGGCCGTCGGGTCCGGCCCCCGCACCTCCAGCCGGACCGCGTCGTCGAACGTCGCGCTCGGGTAGTACGTGAGCTCGGTGTGGTCCAGCTGCCGGCTCCGGGGGCCGTCCGCCGCATACGTGACGGACTGCCAGCCGGGGCCGGAGCTGACCCCGCTGCGCGTCGCCCAGCGGTACTCCAGCACGGCGGGCGTACGGTCCGCATCGACGGTCGCCGTGAAGGCGGGCGCCTGATCGGCGGGCGGCGGGCAGGCCCCGCGGTACTCCGTCCGTACGGCGCGCACCGACACGGCGAAGTGCGGCGCGGGCGTGGCCGACGGCGAAGCGGACGGCGACGGCGAAGGTGAGGGGGACGCCGACGGCGACCCCGATCCGGAGGCGCTCGCGGACGCGGCCGAGGTGGTGGCCGGGGCCGTCGGGCCGGTGCCGTTCCCGCCCGGCTCCTCGCGGTCCCTGAGCAGCAGCCACCCCAGGGCGACCACCGCCAGCAGCAGCACCACGATCCCGGCGGCCAGCACCAGCCCGGCCCGCGCCTCGCGCGGCGGCGCCCCGCGGCCCGCCGGAGCGGGACCCGGCCCCGGCGCGGGCATCGGCACCGGCATCGGCGGGGTGGACCCCTCGGGCCGGCCCTGCGCCTGCGGGGGGCCGGGCCGGTGGTGCGCCGTGGCCGTCGGCGAGTCCGGACCCGACACCGCCCCGCCGGAGCCCTGCAGGACCCCGCCCGCCCCGATGATCCGCAGCATCCGGGCCGCCTCCGCCGCGGGCAGCCGCTCCGCCGGATCCTTGCGCAGCAGCCCCTCCAGCACCGGTGTCAGGGGACCGGCCCGGCGCGGCGGCGGCAGCTCCTCGTCCACCACCGCCCGCAGCGTGGACAGCGGCGTGTCCCGCCGGAACGGCGAGACCCCCTCGACGGCGGAGTACAGCATCACCCCGAGCGACCACAGGTCCGACGCGGGCCCCGGATCGCGCCCCAGCGCCCGCTCCGGCGCGAGGAACTCGGGGGAGCCCACCACCTCACCCGTCATCGTGATCGCCGACGAGCCCTCCAGGCTGGCGATCCCGAAGTCGCTCAGCACCATCCGGCCGTCGTTGGCGATCAGCACGTTGGAGGGCTTGACGTCCCGGTGCAGCACTCCCGCCTCGTGCGCGGCGCGCAGCGCGGCCAGCACCTGCTCCCCGAGGTGAGCGGCGCGCTGCGGGGTGAGCGGCCCCTCGGCCTCCAGTACGTCGGCCAGCGAGAGCCCGCGCACCAGCTCCATCACGATCCAGGGCCGGCCGTCCTCGGTGGCCACGTCGTAGACCGTGACGACCCCGCGGTGCGAGACCCGCGCCGCCGCCCAGGCCTCGCGCTCGAGCCGCCGGTACATCCGCCCGATCTCGGCGCCGTCCAGCCCGGCGGGGGGACGCACCTCCTTGACGGCCACCTCGCGGCCCAGCACCTCGTCGCGGGCCCGCCACACGATGCCCATGCCGCCCCGGCCGAGCAGGTCGAGCAGCCGGTACCGGCCCGAGATGACACGGCCGGCGGCGGATTCCCCGCCCGCCCCACCGATGTTGTCACTCACGCGAGCCCCCAGGTGTGTCCGTGTGTCGGCGGGCGATCACTCCAAGTTAGCGCAGCGCGTGCGATGTGGCCCCGGTCCGCGCGGGACTCGCGCGGCGACCCTTCAAACGGCCGCCTCCCCTGCGGAGAGTGACGGTCGACTCCGCTGAGTAACCGTCAACTCCCCGTCGCCATAGGGGTAATTCACACCACCGGGATACCCGAGCGCGACGCAGGGGCGATAGGGTTAACCTGCCCGGGCCGGGTGCCCTCGTACGGGTGGGGAGAGAACATGGAACAGATAGCAATGCGCAGCAGGCCGCCACGCGTGCCTGCCATCACCTGCGGCAGCAGCGCGACCAGCTCGCGCCTCGACCGCCACCTCGCCGTGCTGGGCGGACCCGCCGTCCCGCACCGCGAGACGGCCGAGGCGACCCTGCTGATGCGCGAACTCACCTCGCGCGACCACACGCACCGCCTGCGGAGCCGGAGCGCGCGCGTCTCGCTCTTCGCGCCGCTGCGCCGTCTGCGTCGCACGCTCTTCGGCAGCCGCCGCTCGTAACAACCGTCCCCGACCCCTTCTGGTTTCGCCCCCGGCCCTACGCAACCACACCATCCCGGCGCAGTGTCGTGATCTGTGCGCCCGTCATCCCCAGGGCGCGCAGCAGGGCCTCGGTGTGTTCGCCGAGCGCGGGCACCGCACCCATGTGCGGTGCCGCGCCTCCCGGCAGTCCGATCGGCGGCAGCAGTGCCCGCAACGGACCGGCCGGTGACCCCACCTCCCGCCAGCGGTCCCGTGCCGCCAGCTGCGGATGTCCCGCGAGCCGGGCCACCGAGTTCAGCCGTGCACAGGCGATGCCCGCCGCCTCCAGCCGTACGATCGCCTCGTCCGCGCCCAGCCGGCCCAGCGCCTCGGCGACCACGGCGTCGGTCTTCTCCCGGCCCCGGGTGCGCGCCGCGTTCGTCGCGTACGCCGGATCCTCGGCCAACTCGGGCCGCTCCAGCACCTGTTCGGCGAGCCGCCGCCATTCGCGGTCGTTCTGCACGGACAGCAGCACCCGGTCCCCGTCCGCCGTCGGGTAGGCGTCGTACGGGGCGATGACGGCGTGCGCGAGGCCCGTGCGCACGGGCTGCTCCCCGCCGTGCATCGTGTGGTGCAGCGGATGGCCCATCCACTCGGCCAGCGCGTCCAGCATCGAGACCTCCACCCGGCCCCCGCGCCCGGTGGCCGCGCGGCGCAGCAGGGCCGCGAGGACCCCGGAGAAGGCGTACATGGCCGCCGCGATGTCCGCGGCCGGGATGCCCGCCTTGACGGGCTGCTCCGGGGTGCCGGTGACCGAGACCAGCCCCGCCTCGCACTGCACGAGCATGTCGTAGGCGCGCTTGTGGGCGTACGGGCCCTCGGCCCCGTACCCGGAGATGTCGACGGCGACCAGCCGCGGGTAGCGCGCGCACAGCGCGGCCGAGTCGAGCCCGAGCCGGGCGGCGGCGCCCTGGGCGAGGTTCTGGACGAACACGTCGGCCCCGTCGAGCAGTCCGTGCAGGACCTCCCGGCCGCGCGGGTCCTTCAGGTCGAGCGCGATCGACTCCTTGCCGCGGTTGGCCCAGACGAAATGCGAGGCCAGTCCCTGTGCGGCGGTGTCGTAGGCGCGCGCGAAGTCGCCGCCGTCGGGCCGCTCGACCTTGATCACCCGGGCGCCGAGGTCGGCGAGCTGGCGGGTGGCGAAGGGGGCCGAGACGGCCTGTTCGACGGCGACGACCGTGACGCCGTCGAGGGGCAGGGGTTCCACGGGGCGGGGTGGCGTGGGGCGGGGTTCGGCAGGGCGTGCGGGCGCGGGCGAGTCGGCTGTCATGACAGCCTGCCTACCGGTTGGGACCCCGGCCTGTCACCACACGGGCGGTCGACATCGCACGCTGTGCGCGGTTCGTCCGCCTGTGGCGCCCGTCTCAGTGGCCGCAGACCGTGCCCTCCGGCACGGCCGGATCGGGGCGGGGCAGGGCATGGACCTCGCCGAAACGCTTCTCAGGGCCTCGCAGCACCTGACTGCGTACGCTGTACGTAACCAGGACGAGGGCGAGGTGGTGACTGGTGGCAGCCGGCGGGCGCCCGGCCCGACCCGAAGTGATCTGGGCCCGCCCGGGGCGCGCCGGCCGCGGACCCCGGCCCGCGCACACCCGCGAGTCGATCGCGGCCGAGGCCGTGCGGATCGCGGACGCGGAGGGGATCGAGGCCGTCTCCATGCGGCGCGTGGCAGCCGGGATCGGCGCCGGGACGATGTCCCTGTACAACTACGTGCCGCGCAAGGAGGACCTGTACGAGCTGATGGTCGACGCGGTGAGCGGGGAGTACGAGCTGACCCCGCCGACCGGGGACTGGCGGGCCGACCTGCTCGGACTCGCCCGCCAGGCACGAGAACTGATGCACCGCCACCCGTGGCTGCCGCGGCTGCTGTCCCCGGTCCACGGCTTCGGTCCGAACGCCCTGCGCTATCTGGAGCACAGCCTGGACTGCCTGGTCCCGCTGGAGGCTTCCGGTGGGCAGAAGCTGGAGCTCGTCGCGGCGGTCAACGGCACGGTGGCCGCGTTCGTGGCGAGCGAGTTGGCCCTGGCCGAGCGGGCCCGGTCGCTGCCGTGGAGCGAGGCCGCCGAGGAGGACGTACGGACGGCCTGGCTGGGCTCGAGGCTGGCGACAGGGCAGTACCCGCTGCTGGCGGCGGCGCTGTCCGGCGGGCATCCGGTGACGGAGGCGGCCTCCGACCCGGGCGCGGTCTTCGACCGCTCGGTGTCCCGGCTGCTGGCGGCCTGGGCGGCGGCGGAGGGCTGACGCGGGGGCGTGCGTGAGTGGGGGCGTGCGCGGGTGCGTGAGTGGGGCGTGCGCGGGGGCGACGCGGGTCCGCGCGGAAAATCCCCGCGGGGCGGTCCGTCAGAGCAGGGCGAACTGGCCGCCCGGGCCCTCCTCGTGGTGGTCCAGGACCGAGGCCGGGCGGCGGGCCCAGCGCGGCGGCGGCAGCACGCCCGCGGCGGCCAGCTCGGCGGCCGCCAGCGGCGGCCCGGGGGTGAACGCCGCCCGCTCCGGGGCCAGATCGGCCAGCAGCGCCAAGGTGGTCACCAGCGCCAGCAGCTCCGAGGTCCAGGCCTGCGGCCACTCGGCAGGCCCGAGCGCGTCCAGCCCGTCGGCCTGCGGATCCCGGTGGGCGGTCCGGGCCGCGAACCAGGCCTCCAGTACCCGCGTACCGCCCTGTACCTCGTACTCCCAGGCGCCCGGCGGTACGGGGGAGACCGTCCCGGCCCCCAGGCTCAGCGTCTCGGTCTCCGGGTCGTACGCGAGCCCCTCCGGCCAGGCCTGGACCGCCGAGCGGACGTACGGGCGCCGCCCGCCCGGCAGCCGGGGCGGCTCGGCGCCGGGTCCGCCGCGCAGCTGGACGGTGAGCAGCCGGTGCCCGAGCTCCAGCCCGGCCCGCCAGCGCCCGGGGTCGCCGGTCAGCGGGACCTCGTACCCCCGGGGGCCGGGGCGGCCCGCCGCGAGGATCCAGCACAGCACGTCCTGCGGGGTGACCCGGCCGCCGTAGCGCTCGCCCAGCAGCGGCAGCAGGCCCGGCGCGAGATTGGGCTCGGCGCCGCCGGGGCGCCGGTGCAGCGGGCGGATCCGGCCCAGGCGGCCGGCCGGGAGATGTGCGGTGACCAGCAGCTCCGGGGTCTCGACGGCGAAGAGCTGGTGCTCGTCCAGGACCCGCCACAGCTCCGGGCGGGCCATGTCGATGAGCCGCTGGTCGGGCAGCAGCCACTGCTCGTCGAAGGGATCGCGCAGCACCCGTACGGGCTCCGGGCAGGGGCCCGGCTCATCGGCGAAGCGGGCGGTCGAGGGCGAGCGCCGGCCGGGCAGTGCGGCCGCGCCGGTGGTGGGCGTCCGGGTCCGGGTCGGGCGGAACAGCCGGTCCCGCTCGGCCCCTTCGGAGCCGGTCAGGGCCGCCCAGCGGGCGCGCAGCGCCGCGGGGTCGGGGGCCGCCACCCAGGCCCGGCCCAGGCGCAGGCCGCCCACGGCCCAGGGCATCAGGTCGTCCAGCAGCGGTACGTCTTCGCTCACCCGCCAGATGGTAGCGACGGCAGGCGGCGGCCGGGGGTGCGGGCGTCAGCCCGGCCGGGCTGTGTCCGGGCCGAAGAGCTACGCTCCCTATGTACGGATATGTTCCTATGTCGAGGAGCAGGAGGCGGTCATGAGTCAGTACGACGAATACACGACTCCGTCGCAGGCCGAGGGCGAGCGGCTCGACGAGGACATGGACGAGAAGGAGAAGATGCAGCGCCATCACCCGCAGACGATGCGGACCACGCCGTCGCAGGCGGAGGGCGAGCGCGGCAAGGACGACGAGGAGAAGTAGCCCCTTGCGGGTACGGCGCTGCGGCCGGACCGGGGCCGGACCGGGGCACTAGGGCCGGACCGGGGTCGGGCAGGAGCCCGGCAGGGGTCAGGTGGCGTCGACGGTCACCGTGAACGAGAACCGGTCGCCCCGGTACCGGATCCGCGCCACGTCCACGACCCGGCCGTCCTCGTCGTACGTCACGCCCGTGTAGTGCAGGATCGGGCTGAGCAGCGGCACCTGGAGCAGCTCGGCCGTCTCCGGGTCGGCCAGCCGCGCCTCGACCGTGTCCGTGATCCGGCTGATCCGCACGCCCACCACGTCACGCAGCACCTTGGTCATCGGCCAGCGCGCCAGATCGGCCAGGTCCACCGCCTCGGCGACCTCGGGGCGGACCGCGTTCTCCGCCCAGTTGGTCGGCTCGCCGCTCTCGCCGTCGTGGCGCAGCCGGCGGTACGTGACCACCTCGGCCGTGTCCGGGAAGTGCTCCAGCAGCTCCCCGGACACGGCCGTCCGTTCGCGGCCGAGAACCGTCGTACGGTCGCCCGACTGCTGCGCCACGATCGCATCGACCGAACCCAGCAGCCGTACCGGCGCCCCGCGCCGCGCACCCGGCTCGATGAACGTGCCGCGCCGCCGGTGCCGGCTGATCAGCCCCTCGCCCTCGAGTTCCTTGAGCGCCTGGCGCATGGTCAGCACGCTCACCCCGTAGTGCTCGGCGAGCTGCTCCTCGGTGGGCAGGCGCAGCGAGGCGTCCGGGGTGCGCCCCAGTATCGAGGCGCGCAACGACTGTGACACCTGGTACCAGAGCGGCAGCTTCCGGTTGAGCACCAGCGAGTCGGGGGCGAAGGCGGTCACGGGTGGTTCTCCGTACGGACGGGGCGTGGGGCGCTTAGTGATACTAGGCGCGGAAGTGGCGCTGGAGCCCCTGCCAGACGTCGTCGTATCCGCGCTGGAGGTGATCGGCGCCGGCCGCCTGGGTGGTGGCGGTGATCGGCCAGCGGGTCTCGAACATGAAGGCCAGACCGTCGTCGATCTTCTGCGGCTTCAGCTCGGCGGCGCTCGCCCTGTCGAAGGTCTCCCGGTCCGGTCCGTGCGCGGACATCATGTTGTGCAGCGAGCCGCCGCCGGGGACGAAGCCTTCCGCCTTGGCGTCGTACGCACCCTCGATCAGGCCCATGTACTCGCTCATGACGTTCCGGTGGAAGTACGGCGGGCGGAAGGTGTCCTCGCCGACGAGCCAGCGCGGGGCGAAGACCACGAAGTCCACGCCGGCCAGCCCCGGGGTGTCGGAGGGCGAGGTCAGCACGGTGAAGATCGACGGGTCCGGGTGGTCGTAGCTGATCGAGCCCAGGACGTTGAAACGGCGCAGGTCGTACACGTACGGGGTGTGCGTGCCGTACCAGGCGACCACGTCGAGCGGGGAGTGGTCGTAGGTGGCGGCCCAGAGGTTGCCGCAGAACTTGTTGACCACCTCGGTCGGGCGCTCGCTGTCCTCGTACGCGGCCACCGGGGCGCGGAAGTCGCGTGCGGCGGCGAGGCCGTTGGCGCCGATCGGGCCCAGGTCCGGCAGCTCGAAGGGACGGCCGTAGTTCTCGCAGACGTACCCGCGGGCGTCGTCGTCCAGGAGCTCGACGCGGAAGCGCACGCCGCGCGGGATCAGGGCGACCTCGCCGGGGCCGGCGCTGAGCATGCCGAGCTCGGTGCGCAGCAGCAGGCCGCCGCGCTCGGGGACGATCAGCAGCTCGCCGTCGGAGTCGCTGAAGACCCGGTCGGTCATCGAGGCGTTGGCGGAGTAGAGGTGGATGGCCATCCCGGTGCGCTGGGTGGCGTCGCCGTTGCCGCCCAGCGTCCACAGGCCCGCCAGGAAGTCGGTGCCGGGCGCCGGGTCGGGGAGCGGGTTCCAGCGGAGCCGGTTGGGGTCCGCCGGGGCCTCGGCGAAGGGCGCGGAGCGCAGGGCGCCGTTGTCGATCCGGGCGAAGGGCGGGTGGGCCGCCGAGGGACGGATCCGGTAGAGCCAGGAGCGGCGGTTGTGGGCCCGCGGCTCGGTGAAGGCGCTGCCGCTGAGCTGCTCCGCGTAAAGGCCGAGGGGGGCGCGCTGGGGCGAGTTGCGGCCGGGCGGCAGGGCGCCGGGGACGGCCTCCGAGCTGTGCTCGTTGCCGAAGCCGGTGAGGTACTCCAGTGCCCCCGCCGTCTTCCTGGCCTGCTCGGCCTGCTCGCTCATGGGTACTCCCGCTCTGTGGCTGTCAAAGGAATCCTATGGTCGACAGTAGGATTCCGAGGCCCGCCCGTCAATGGCCCCCTGTGATTCGCCATGTCGCGGGGGGACCGAAAACGCGATGCCACCGGGGGACCGAAAACGCGCTGCCGCGGGGGGTCCAAAAAGATGAACATTGCTCTACTCTCACGCGCATGTCGTGGACCCGCAGGTTCCCTGCCGTGCCGGCGGCGCTCCTCGCCGCCCTCCTCGCTCTCCTGTCCCTCCTTGCCGCGCCCGCCGCCATCGCGCACGAGGAGCGCCCCGTGGCCCTCCCTGACGGCTCCGGATCCGTGCCGCAGTACCGGAAGGCCGAGCCCGACCTGCTGGTCTGCAAGGCCGACCGGCCCGCCTTCGAACGCCGGACAGCCGCCTTCCCCGAGGAGCTGAAGCAGCGCAACCTCGCCCTGTACGCGCGGTGCGAGAAGAGCGGCTACCGGCACCTCCAGGAAGCCGTCGACGCCGTGGACCGGCCCGGCATGAACATCGCGATCCTCCCCGGCCTGTACGAGGAGGAGCCCTCGCTGCCGAAACCCACCGGGGAGTGCGCCGCGCTGAAGGCCCCCGACTCCTCGCTCGGCTACCAGATCCTGACGTACGAGCAGCAGGTGCAGTGCCGGCACAACCAGAACCTCGTCGCGATCCTCGGCAAGACGGACCTGCAGATAGAAGGCACGGGAGCTTCGCGCCTCGACGTCGTCATCGACGCCAAGTACCAGAAGCTGAACGCCATCCGCGCCGACAAGTCGAACGGCATCTACTTCCGCAACTTCACCGCGCAGCGCACCACGTTCAACTCGCTGTACGTCCTCGCGGGCGACGGGTTCGTCATCGACGACGTGCTGACCCGGTGGAACGACGAGTACGGCTTCCTGACCTTCGCCAGCGACCACGGGCTCTACAAGAACTGCGAGTCGTACGGGAACGGCGACTCCGGCATCTACCCGGGCAGCGCCTCGAACATCAACGACGGGCGCGGCTACGACGTCCCGCGCTACTCCATCGAGATCACCGGCTGCCACAGCCATCACAACATGGTCGGCTACTCCGGAACGGCGGGCGACTCCGTCTGGGTCCACGACAACGAGTTCGACCAGAACATGGGCGGCGCCTCGATGGACAGCGCCTTCCCCGGGCACCCCGGACTCCCGCAGAACCACGCCAAGTTCGAGCGGAACCTGATCCACGACAACAACGCCGACTACTACGGGTACGTCGCCGACGGGACCTGTGCCAAGCCGCCGATCGAGCGCGGCTACGAGCAGGGGGTGGTCTGCCCGCAGATCTCCATGCCGCCGGGCACCGGCATCATCACCGCCGGCGGCAACTGGAACGTCTACGAGAACAACTGGGTGTACGGGCACCGGCGCGCGGCCTTCTTCCTCTCGGCCGTCCCGGCGTTCATCCGCGGCGAAGAGGAGTGGTCGAAGCAGGCGGACACCTCCCACCACAACCGCTACGCCGCCAACATCCTCGGCAAGGACAAGTCGGGGGCCTCCCGCCCCAACGGCACGGACGTGTGGTGGGACGGCCAGGGCCGCGGGAACTGCTGGCAGCCCGGACCCGACGGCTCCACTCCGGGCACGCTCCCGCACTGCGGCGACCGCCGCGGCGAGGTGTCGGGCGCCTCGGCCCGCCTGGTCGGTGAACCGGTGAAACTCGCCCAGCTGCTGGTCTGCGCCGACTACAGCGTGCAGGCGCGCAAGCTCCCGGCCGGCTGCGACTGGTACGGGGCGCGCGGCCTGGAGCGGGTGGAGACGCAGATCGCGCTGGCCGCGGCGGCGGTGCTGCTGCTCGTGGGCGGGGTGCTGTGGTGGCGCCGCCTGCGCGGGTCCCGGCTGGGAACGGCGGCCTCGCTGCTCGGCCTGGCCGGGCTGGCGCTGGACGTGGCCGGCTCCACGATGCCGCTCGCGGGGACCTTCGTACCCGCCCTGGCCCTGCTCCTGCTGGGCCTGTGGTGGACGGGCGCGGGCATCGCGCTGCGCCCCGGCCGCCCCTGGCTGGCGCGGCTGACCCTGCTGCTGGCGGCCCTCACCCTGCTCGATGCCTTCGACAAGGCCGTCCTGATGATCCCCTGGATCCCCGTCGGCCCTTCCTGGCTCCGCGCCCTCCTCACGATCCCCTGGGCCCTCTGGGCCACCATCGCCGCCTCCCGGCCGGACCCCGCCCCGGCCGGCCCGGGCAGCGACCCGGCGGGCGACCGCTCCCCGGTCCCGGCGGGCCCGGCACCGGCCCTGCACACCGAAGCCACCCCGGACGCGGCATGACGCCCGGCCCCACCACGCCCGGCCCCACCCGCTCAACCGGCGGGCGGGGCGTCGGGGACGGCATGACCGAAGGAGGAGCGCAGTGAGCGACGACCGGACCGGGGATCCCCTCAGGTGCGACGGCTGCGGGGTGCCGCCCGCCGGGGCGCGGACGCGGCGGCGGGCCCGGACCGCAGCCCTGCTGACGCTGGTGCTCCTGCTCGTCGGCGGTGCGGCGACGGGCTGCGGCGGGCGGCCCACCACCCACCACAAGCCCGGCACCGGCCACGAGCAGGCCACCGGCAGCGTGGGCACCCTGCTCGAGGCCCAGGACCCCACCGGCCACCGGCTCCGCGAGGTCCCGGCCGAGGGCGCGCCGCAGGTACAGCTCGCCGCCCGCCCCGACTCCGAGGACGGCTGGAACCTGCAGCTGACGGTGAAGAACTTCCGCTTCACCCCCGACAGCACCGGCGGCGCCGCCCTCCCGGGCGCCGGCCACGCGCACCTGGAGCTCGACGGCCGCAAGCTGGCCCGGCTGTACGGCCCCTGGTTCCACCTGCCCGCCGCGCAGGTCCCCGAGGGCGCGCACACCCTGACCGTCCGCCTCTACGCGGACGACCACACCGCCTGGACCGTCGCCGGCAAGCCGGTCGAGGGCACCGCCCAGCTCACCGCCGCCGCCCCCGGACAGGCCGGCCACGGCCACACCCCACCGTCGGCGCAGCCCTCGCCCTCGCTGCCGCCGTCGCCACAAGCGCAGGCCGACCGCACCGTCACCCTCGCCGTCCGGGACGGCAAGGTCAGCCCCGCCCCGGGCCGCACCGAGCTGCGGCGCGGCGAGCGCATCGCCCTGCGCGTCACCAGCGACCGCTCGGACACCCTGCACGTCCACGGCTACGACAAGGAACTCGCCCTGCCGGCAGGCCAGGAGGCCACCCTGGTCCTGACGGCCGACCGCAGCGGCCTCTTCGAGGTCGAGACCCACGAGTCCCGCCTCGTCCTGACCCAGCTCCTCGTCCGGTGACCCGTCCCGCGCCGGCCCCGGCCGCGCCGGCCCCGGCCGCGCCGGCTCTGCCCGCGCCGGCTCTGCCCGCGCCGGCTCTGCCCGCGCCGGCTCTGCCCGCGCCGGCTCTGCCCGCGCCGGCTCTGCCCGCGCCGGCTCTGCCCGCGCCGGCTCTGCCCGCGCCGGCTCTGCCCGCGCCGGCTCTGCCCGCGCCGGCTCTGCCCGCGCCGGCTCTGCCCGCGCCGGCTCTGCCCGCGCCGGCTCTGCCCGCGCCGGCCCGGCCCGCGCCCACCCCGTCCGCGCCCACCCCGAGCGGGACCCGCCCGGCCCCGTTCCCCTTCCGCGGCGGGGAACAAGGCCGCGCGGGCGGCCCGCGGTGACCCCGGTCGGGCCGGGTCCCGTACCCGCAGCGAGCAGCGGTGGCGGGGGCCAGGGCGTGGTCCTTCACCCGGCCGATCCGCTCACCGTGCTCGCGCACGGGATCGGGTCCCGGCACGATCTGCCGATCTCTCCCTTCTACGCCTTCGCCGGTGCCTTCGCCGCGCTGTTCGTCTCCTTCCTCGCGCTCGGTCTGATCTGGTCCACCTCCCGTTTCCGCGGCGACCGCTCAGGCCTCGCCCTGCCCGCCGCCCTCGAGTCGATCGCCGACGCGCCGGCCACCCGTACCGCCCTGCGCGGCCTCGGCCTCGCCGCCGCGCTCGCCGTCCTCCTCTGCCTCCTCCTCGGTCCCGACGACCCCGCGCACAACCCCGCCCCCGGCGCCGTCTACGTCCTGCTCTGGGTCGGACTCGTCCCCGCCTCCCTCCTCCTCGGCCCCGTCTGGCGCCTGCTCAACCCACTCCGCACCCTGTACCGCCTGCTGCCACGCGCCCGGCGTCAGGCACCCGTCCCCCTCCCCGCCCGGCTCGGCCAATGGCCCGCCGCCGCCGGGCTGTTCGGCTTCACCTGGCTCGAACTCGCCGCTCCGGATCCCGCATCCACCACCACCCTCCTGACCGCCCTCGCCGTCTACACCGCCGCTCACCTCGCGCTCGCCGCCCGCTTCGGAGAGCGCTGGCTCGCCGAGGCGGACGCGTTCGAGGCCTACTCCGCCCTCCTCGCCCGGCTCTCTCCCCTCGGCCGCCGCAGCGACGGCCGCCTGGTACTCCGTAACCCCTTCCACGGACTCGACGCGACACCCGAGCGGCCCGGACTCGTCGCCACCGTCTGCGTCCTGCTCGGCTCCACCGCCTACGACGGCTACTGCGACAGCCCCTCCTGGATCAACGCCCTCCAGACCTCCCCCCTCGGCCGCACCCCCACGGCCACGCTCGGACTGCTCGCCGCCATCGCCCTCGTCGCCACCCTGTACTGCCTCTGCGCAGCGGCCACCCGCCTCGTCTGCGGCCCGCACCCGGGCCCGCTGACCGCCTTCGCGCACTCACTCGTGCCGATCGCACTCGGCTATCTCGTCGCCCACTATTTCTCCTTCCTGGTAACCGAAGGACCACGCACGGTAAGCATGGCACTCGGCACTGACAACGCCCCGGAACCCTTGCCGCCACTGGGCCCCGGCGCTCTCGCCACCCTCCAGGTGCTCGCCGTCGTCACCGGCCACGTGCTCGGCGTGATCGCGGCCCACGACCGCTCCGTCCGCCTCTTCCCGCCCGCCAGGGCCGTCGCCGGCCAGCTGCCGCTGCTCGCGCTCATGATCACTTACACGATCGGGGGGATCGGCCTCCTGCTGAACTGAGACCGCCGCCCTACCGAGAAGCCAGGAGCGGCATGATGGACCCCGTGCCCCCCGCCCACCCCTTGCGCCGTACGCCGATCCAGCAGCGCAGCGCCGACCGGCTCGCCCGGATCCTCGACGCCTGCGCCGAACTCCTGGACGAGAACGGATACGAGAACCTGAGCACCCGGGCCGTCGCCCTGCGCGCCGGCGTGCCCATCGGTTCGGTCTACCGCTTCTTCGGGAACAAGCGCGCCATGGCCATCGCCCTCGCGCACCGGAACCTGGACCGGTACACCGAAGGCATCGTGGAACGCCTCTCCGTCCTCCCGGCCGGCGACTGGCGGCCCGTCGTGGACGCCGTCCTCGACGAGTACCTGGCGATGAAGCGCACCGTCCCCGGTTTCGCGCTCGTCGACTTCGGGGTGCCCGCCCCGCCCGCGGAAGGGCCGGCCGCCGACCCCAACCGACTGGTCGCCGTACGCCTCACCGAACTCCTCGGCGGCCACCTCGGCCTGACCCCGGACGCCACCCTGGAACGGACGGTCCTGGTCGCCGTCGAGGCCACGGACGCGCTGACGAAACTGGCCTTCCGGGCCGATCCGGCCGGCGATCCCGGCATCGTGGCCGAGATCCGGACGATGATGCACGCGTACCTCGCCCGCGCACTGGACTGACCCGCGCCCGACCCCGTCCGGTACCGCCCATCCGTACCGCCCTTCCGGTGCCGGCCTTCCGGCGCCGACCTTCCGGTGCCCGCGCGGCATCCCGCCTCGACCGCCCCGCGACGCACGACGCACCCCTCCCCACCATGCCTACCGGTCGGTATGCTCGGGGTGCCCGTGTGTTCGTGCCGCAGCCTGCCGCCCCTGGAGGGCCCATGCCCCGCACCGCCCTGCGCATCTGCCCCCTCTGCGAAGCCACCTGCGGCCTCACCCTCACCATCGAGGGCACCGCCGTCACCGGCGCCCGCGGGGACCGCGACGACGTCTTCAGCCGCGGTTTCATCTGCCCCAAGGGCGCGGCGTTCGGTGCGCTCGACGCCGATCCCGACCGTCTGCGCACCCCCCTCGTCCGCCGCGACGGACGGCTCCAGGAGGCCACCTGGGAGGAGGCGTACGAGGCCATCGCCGCCGCGGTCCCGGCCCTCGTGCAGGAGTACGGCGCCCAGTCCGTCGGCGTGGTCCTCGGCAACCCGAACGTGCACACCATGGCGGGCGCCCTCTACCCCCCGCTCCTGCTGAAGGCGCTCGGTACCCGCAACCTCTTCACCGCCAGCACCCTCGACCAGATGCCCAAGCACGTCTCCAGCGGGCTGCTCTTCGGCGACCCCTTCGCCATCCCGGTCCCCGACCTCGACCGCACCGACTTCCTGCTGCTCCTCGGCGCCAACCCCGTCGAGTCCAACGGCTCCCTGTGCACCGCCCCCGACTTCCCGGGCCGGCTCAAGGCGCTGCGCGCCCGCGGCGGCACCCTGGTCGTCGTCGACCCGCGCTGCACCCGCACCGCCAAGCTCGCCGACCGGCACCTCGCGCCGCGCCCCGGCAGTGACGCCCTGCTGCTCGCCGCCCTCGCGCACACCCTCCTCGCGGAGAAACTCGCCGCCCCCGGCACGCTGGAGGAACAGACCGACGGCCTCGGGGAACTCGCCGAGGCGCTCGGTAGTTTCACTCCCGAGGCCGTGGCCCCCGCCTGCGACCTCACGGCCGCCGAGATCCGCGACCTCGCCCGCGACCTCGCGGCCGCGCCCACCGCCGCCGTGTACGGCCGGATCGGCAGCTGCACCGTCGAGTACGGCACGCTCGCCAGCTGGTTGGTCGACGTGCTGAACATCCTCACCGGCAACCTCGACCGGCCCGGGGGAGTCCTCTTCCCGCTCCCGGCCGCCGGCCCGCGGCCGCGCCCCGCCGGGCCGGGCAAGGGCTTCACCCTCGGCCGCTGGCGCAGCCGGGTCAGCGGCCATCCCGAGGCCAAGGCCGAACTGCCCATCGCCGCCCTGGCCGAGGAGATCGAGACGCCGGGGGAGGGGCGGATCCGTGCCCTGGTCGCCATCGCCGCCAACCCGGTGCTGTCCGCCCCCGACGGGCGGCGCCTCGACGCGGCCCTGGCCGGGCTCGACTTCATGGTGAGCATCGATCCCTACCTCAACGAGACCTCCCGCCACGCCCACGTCGTGCTGCCTCCGCCGCCGCCCTCGCAGAGCGCGCACCACGACTTCGCCTTCAACGGGTTCGCCATCCACAACCAAGCCCGCTACACCCGCCCTGCCGTCCCGCTCGAATCAGGCCGGCTCGACGAGTGCGAGATCCATGCCCGCCTCGTCCTCGCCGTCTCCGGCATGTACGGCTCCGCCGCCCCGAGGGCCGTGGACGACATGGTCATCCAGAGCGCCCTCGCCAAGGAGACCGCCGATCCGCGCTCCCCGCTGCACGGGCAGGACCCGGCGCGCCTGGCCGGCCTGCTCACCGGTGAGAGCGGTCCCGAGCGGCGGCTCGACCTGATGCTCCGCCTCGGGCCGTACGGAGACCGGTTCGGCGCCGGCTCCGCCCCCGACGCGGGAGCCGGCGCAGGCGCGGGCGAGGGGCTCAGCCTGGAGCGGCTGCTCGCGCACCCGCACGGCATCGACCTGGGCCCGCTGCGGCCCCGGCTCCCGGGCGTGCTGAGGACGCGCAGCGGCAGGATCGAGCTGCTCCCGGACCCGATCACGGCCGAGCTCCCCAGGCTGCGCGCGGCGCTCGCCGACCGCCCCGCCGCCCTGGTGCTCGTGGGCCGCCGCCATCTGCGGTCCAACAACAGCTGGTTGCACAACGTCCCGGCCCTCACCGGAGGTTCCAACCGCTGCACCCTCCAGGTGCATCCCGAGGACGCGGACCGGCTCGGCCTCACCACGGGCGGCATGGCCCGGATCACCGCCGACGGCGGCAGCCTGGAGGTCCCCGTCGAGGTCACCGACGCCGTCCGCACCGGCGTGGTGAGCCTGCCGCACGGCTGGGGCCACGACCGCGACGGGGCCCGGCTCTCCGTCGCCTCCATCGCGCCCGGCGTCAACGTCAACCAGCTCCTCGACGGCTCCCGGCTCGACCCGCTGTCCGGCACGGCGGTGCTCAACGGTTTCCCCGTCGAGCTGACACCCCTGCCCTGAGCTGGGGTTTTGCTCGTATTGCTCACACGTCGACGTCTTGTTGGCATAAGGAGGAGGCACCTACGTTCCCTGCATGCTGACCTTCCTCGGCTTCGCCATGATCGCCACCTTCCTGGTCCTGATCATGATGAAGAAAATGTCGCCCATCGCGGCGCTCGTCCTCATCCCCGCGCTGTTCTGCGTGTTCGCAGGAAAGGGCGCCCACCTCGGCGACTACGTCATCGACGGAGTCGGCAAACTCGCGCCGACCGCCGCCATGCTGATGTTCGCCATCGTCTACTTCGGCGTGATGATCGACGTCGGCCTGTTCGACCCGATCGTGCGCGGCATCCTGCGCTTCTGCAAGGCGGACCCGGTGCGGGTCGTGGTCGGCACCGCGGTCCTCGCCGCGATCGTCTCCCTCGACGGCGACGGCTCGACCACCTTCATGATCACCGTCTCGGCCATGTACCCGCTCTACAAGCGGCTCGGCCTCAGCCTGGTCGTCATGACGGGCGTCGCCGCCACCGCCAACGGCGTCATGAACACCCTGCCCTGGGGCGGCCCCACGGCCCGTGCCGCCACCGCCCTCAAGCTCGACGCCTCCGACATCTTCGTCCCGATGATCCCGGCCCTCGCGGTCGGCCTGCTGTGCGTGTTCGTCCTCGCGTACGTCCTCGGGCTCAAGGAACGCCGCCGGATCGGCACGCTCGTCCTCCCCGGCGACGCGGAGCCGGCCGAGGAGCGGCTGCTCGTCGCCACCACCGGGTCCGCCGCCACCGGGTCCGTCGCCACCGGGTCCGCCGCCCCGGCCGAGCCGTCCGCCACCTCTACCTCCGGTGGTGCGGGCGCCGGGTCCGGTTCCGACTCCGGCCCGCTGCCCGGCTCCGCCGTGCCGGAGGACGGCTTCCAGGGCCTCGACCCCCGCCGGGCGACCCTCCGCCCGCGCCTCTACTGGTTCAACGCCGGCCTCACCGTGGCCCTCCTCACCGCGATGATCATGGAGCTGCTGCCCATCCCGGTGCTCTTCCTCCTCGGCGCCGCCCTCGCCCTCACCGTCAACTTCCCGCACATGCCCGACCAGAAGGCCCGGATCGCCGCCCACGCCGACAACGTCCTCAACGTCGCCGGAATGGTCTTCGCCGCCGCCGTCTTCACCGGCGTCCTCAGCGGCACCGGCATGGTCAAGCACATGGCCGACTGGCTCGTCGGCGCCATCCCCGAGGGCATGGGTCCGCACATGGCCCTGGTCACCGGCCTGCTCAGCCTGCCGCTCACCTACTTCATGTCCAACGACGGCTTCTACTTCGGCGTCCTGCCGGTCCTGGCCGAGGCCGGCGCCGCGCACGGGGTCTCCCCGCTCGAGATCGCCCGCGCCTCCCTGGTCGGCCAGGCCCTGCACATGTCGAGCCCGCTGGTTCCCGCCGTCTACGTCCTCGTCGGCATGGCCAAGGTCGAGTTCGGCGACCACACCCGGTTCACCGTGAAGTGGGCGGTCCTCACCTCCCTCGTCGTCCTCGGGGCAGGGATGCTTTTCGGCATCATCTGACCCCGGACACCCCTGGCGCGCCGAAAACTACCGACGCTAGTTTGTAGGGTGGTCGAACGAGATCCGGTCTCTACGCGCTCGTGCGTGCTCGGGAGGAAAGCCATGAAGGCCCACGACGGGATGTACATCGGCGGCGCATGGCGGCCCGCCGCCGGACGCGACCGGATCGAGGTCGTCAACCCGGCCGACGAGCAGATCATCGCCGGGGTGCCGGCCGGCAACGCCGACGACGTGGACGCGGCCGTACGCGCGGCACGCGCCGCGTTCCCGGGCTGGGCGGCCACGGCTCCGGCCGAGCGGGCCGCCCTGATCGCGGCGCTGCGCGACGTGCTGATCGCCCGCAAGAGCGAGTTCGCCGAGCTCATCACCGCCGAACTCGGCTCCCCGCGGGGCTTCTCGGAGATGGTCCACGTGGGGGCGCCGATCGCGGTGTCCTCCTCGTTCGCCGAGCTGGGGGCCTCGTACGCCTTCGAGGAGCGGATCGGCAACTCCACCGTTCTGCTGGAGCCGGTCGGTGTCGTCGGCGCCATCACGCCCTGGAACTACCCGCTGCACCAGATCGTTGCCAAGGTGGCGCCCGCTCTCGCCGCCGGCTGCACCCTCGTCCTCAAGCCGGCCGAGGACACCCCGCTGACCGCACAGCTCTTCGCCGAAGCCGTGCACGAGGCGGGCATCCCGGCCGGAGTGTTCAACCTGGTGACCGGGACCGGCCCGGTCGCCGGCCAGGCGCTGGCCGCGCACGAAGGGGTCGACCTCGTCTCCTTCACCGGCTCCACCGCGGTCGGCAAGCAGATCGGCGCCACGGCCGGCGCCGCCGTCAAGCGCGTCGCCCTCGAGCTCGGCGGAAAATCGGCCAATGTCATCCTGCCCGGGGCCGACCTCGCCAAGGCCGTCGCGACGGGCGTGGGCCACGTCATGAACAACTCCGGCCAGAGCTGCAACGCGCTCACGCGGATGCTCGTCCACCGCGACCAGTACGAGGAGGCCGTCTCGCTCGCGGCCGCCGCCGTCGCCTCGTACCCCTCCGGCGACCCCCGCGACCCGGGCACCCGCCTCGGCCCGGTCGTCAACGCCAAGCAGCGCGACCGCGTGCGCGGATACATCGCCAAGGGTGTCGAGGAGGGCGCGCGCCTCGTCGCCGGCGGCCCCGACGCCCCGCACGAGCACGGGTACTTCATCGCGCCGACCGTGTTCGCCGACGTCACGCCCGAGATGACCATCGCGCAGGAGGAGATCTTCGGCCCGGTGCTGTCGATCCTCCCGTACGAGGACCAGGACGAGGCCCTGCGCATCGCCAACGGCACCGTGTACGGGCTGGGCGGCGCGGTCTGGGCCGCGGACGAGGAGACCGCCGTCGCCTTCGCCCGGCGCATGGACACCGGCCAGGTGGACATCAACGGCGGCCGGTTCAACCCGCTCGCGCCCTTCGGCGGCTACAAGCAGTCGGGCGTCGGCCGCGAGCTCGGCCCGCACGGTCTGGCCGAGTACCTCCAGACCAAGTCTTTGCAGTTCTGAGCCGCCCCGCAGTTCTGAGCAGCCCTGCAGTTCTGAGCAGCCCTGCAGATCCAAGCCGCCCCGCAGTTCTGAGCCCCGAGAGACGGAATCGACCATGGTCCGCGCCGCCATCCTGCCCGCCGTCGGAGCCCCGCTGGAGATACGGGAGATCGTCCTGCCCGATCCCGGCCCCGGCCAGGTCCGGGTGCGGCTCGCCGCAGCCGGCGTCTGCCACTCCGATCTCTCCCTCACCGACGGCACCATGAGGGTGCCCGTCCCCGCCGTCCTCGGCCACGAGGGCTCGGGCACGGTCCTCGCCGTCGGCGAGGGCGTCACGCACGTCGCCCCCGGCGACGGCGTGGTGCTCAACTGGTCCCCGTCCTGCGGGGAGTGCCACCACTGCTCGATCGGCGAGGTCTGGCTCTGCGCCAACGCGCTCACCGGGGTCGGGGCGGTCTACGCCCACGACGCCGAGGGCACGCCGCTGCACCCCGGGCTGAACGTGGCGGCGTTCGCCGAGGAGACGGTCGTCGCGGCCAACTGCGTGCTGCCCGCGCCCGCCGGGATTCCGCTCGCCGAGGCCGCCCTGCTCGGGTGCGCGGTGCTCACCGGCTACGGCGCGGTCCGCAACAGCGCCCGGGTCCGCCCGGGCGAATCCGTCGCCGTCTTCGGCGTCGGCGGCGTCGGCCTGGCCGCCCTCCAGGCCGCGCGGATCGCCGAAGCGGGCCCGATCGTGGCCGTCGACGTCTCCCCGGCCAAGGAGGAGCTGGCCCGCGCGGCCGGGGCCACCGACTTCGTGCTCGCCTCCGACACCACCGCCAAGCAGATCCGGGCCCTCACCGGCGGCCAGGGTGCCGATGTCGCCGTCGAGTGCGTCGGCCGGGCGGAGTCCATCCGCGGAGCCTGGGACTCGACCCGCCGCGGCGGCCGCACCACGGTCGTCGGCATCGGAGGCAAGGAGCAGCAGGTCTCCTTCCACGCCCTGGAGATCTTCCACTTCGCCCGCACCCTCACCGGCTGCGTCTACGGGAACAGCGACCCCGCCCGCGATCTCCCGGTGATCGCGGACCACGTCCGCGCGGGCCGCCTCGACCTCGGCTCCCTGGTCACCGACCGCATCACCCTCGACGGCATCCCGGCCGCCTTCGACGCGATGCTCGCCGGCAAGGGCGGCCGCTCGCTGGTCGTCTTCCAGCCGTAGGGCTCGTCGAAGGATTCCCTCCCCCTGCTACCGCTGGGAGGTGCCCCCGGGCCGGCGGGGGCCCGGCGCGCGCCCCCGCCGCGGAGCGCTCACCCGCCCGCCTGCGGGAGGGCGGGGTTCCGCGGCCGCAGCCGGTCCCACTCGCCGTAGTCCCGCAGCGTGATGTTCTCGGCGGTCTTGCGGGCCATCCTGGCCGCGATGTCCTTCCCCGGCAGATTCGGCATGACCTTGTAGCAGCGGTTGAGGAGAGTGGCCATCAGGCGGCTCCCGGGAGCCATGAGCCCGGCGACGCCGTCGCCCATCTTCCGGAAGCCCGCCGCGTACCGCCGGAGTTCCTCCTCGTACGGGCCCCGGCTCCGGCGGCCCCCGCCCCCTCCACGGACAGCCGGGTCTTGCCGACGCCGCCGGGCCCGGTCAGCGTCACCAGCCGGGCCACCCGCAGCAGACGCGCGCCCTCGGCAGGCTCGCCGTCGCCCCCGACGAACGCCGAGCTCCTCGGGGGTGACGTGCGCGATCGGATTGCCGGAGCTGATGCCCGCATTGTTGACCAGCACGTCCAGCCCGGGCCCCGCCGGCCCCGCCGCCCGCCTGCTCGATCCGCGCCACGGTCTCGGACGCCGCGGCCTCGTTGCCCCGTAGGCAGTCACCGACTGCGGGCCGTTCAGGCCTGGGGCAGCGCCTCGTACTGCAGGGCCAGCCCGTCCAGCAACGCGGCCAGGCCCGTCTCGAACGCGCCCTCGTCCACCTCGCGCTGACGCTCTGCCAGCAGATGGGCCTGGCCCAGGTGGGGGTAGTCCGACGGGTCGTACGCCGCCTCGTCGTCCACGAAACCCCGGGCGAAGGAGCCCACCGCCGAGCCCAGGATGAAGTACCGCATCAGCGCGCCGATCCGGGTCGCCTGCGCCGGGGGCCACCCTGCGGCCGTCATCGCGCCGAACACCGCGTCCGCCAGCCGCAGTCCGGCCGGGCGCCGGCCCGGGCCGCGCGCCAGCACCGGCACGATGTTCGGATGGTCGGACAGTGCGCTCCGGTACGAGTGCGCCCAGTCGTGCAGGGCGGCCCGCCAGTCCCGGCCCGCCCCCGGCTCGAACATCGACAAGTCGACCCGCGCGCTCACGGCGTCCGCGACCGCGTCCAGGATCTCGTCCTTCGTGCGGAAGTGGTTGTAGAGGGAGGGCCCGCTGACCCCCAGCGCGGCCGCCAGCCTCCGCGTCGAGACCGCCTCCAGCCCCTCCGCGTCCACCAGCGCGCCCGCCGCCTCCACGATGCGGTCTCGGCTGAGGAGGGGCTTGCGCGGTCTGGCCATGCGCCACATAGTAGGGCCTGCCCGCCATAAACTACCGGTGCTAGTTAAAGCGCGCCGGTCCACATCGCCACACCCGGAGGTGCCCGGTGAACCTGGAGCTGAGCGAGGAGCAGGAGGCCGTACGCCGGCTCGCCCGCGAGTTCACCGAGCGCGAGATCGCCCCGTACGCCGCCGAGTGGGACCGTGCCGAGAGCGTGGACCGGGCCATCGTGAAGAAGCTCGGCGACCTCGGCTTCCTCGGGCTGACCGTCCCCGACGAGTACGGCGGGTCCGGCGGCGACCACCTCGCCTACGTCCTCGTCACCGAGGAGCTCGGCCGCGGCGACTCGGCCGTGCGCGGCATCGTCTCCGTCTCCCTCGGCCTGGTCGCCAAGACCCTCGCCGCCTGGGGGAGCGAGGAGCAGAAACGCGCCTGGCTGCCCCGTCTCTGCTCCGGGGACGCGCTCGGCTGCTTCGGCCTGACCGAGCCCGGCACCGGCTCCGACGCCGGCAGCCTGACCACCCGTGCCGTGCGCGAGGGGGACGCGTACGTCATCAGCGGCAGCAAGATGTTCATCACCAACGGCACCTGGGCCGACGTGGTCCTCCTCTTCGCCCGCACCGGAGACGAGCCCGGCCACCGCGGGGTCTCCGCGTTCCTCGTCCCCACCGACACCCCCGGCCTGACCCGCCGCGAGATACACGGCAAGCTCGGCCTGCGCGGCCAGGCCACCGCCGAACTCGCCCTCGACGGCGTCCGCGTCCCCGCCTCCGCGATGGTCGGCCCCGAGGGCAAGGGCTTCTCCGTGGCGATGTCGGCCCTCGCCAAGGGCCGGATGTCGGTCGCCGCAGGGTGCGTCGGCATCGCGCAGGCGGCGCTGGACGCGGCCGTCTCGTACGCCGCCCAGCGCGAGCAGTTCGGCAAGCCGATCGCCCACCACCAGCTGGTCCAGGAGCTCATCGCCGACATCTCGGTCGACGTGGACGCGGCCCGGCTGCTCACCTGGCGCGTCGCCGACCTCATCGACCGCGAGAAGCCCTTCGCCACCGAGTCCTCCACCGCCAAGCTCTTCGCCTCCGAGGCCGCCGTACGCGCCGCGAGCAACGCCCTCCAAGTGCACGGCGGTTACGGCTACATCGACGAGTATCCGGCGGGCAAGCTGCTGCGCGACGCCCGCGTGATGACCCTGTACGAGGGCACCAGCCAGATCCAGAAGCTGCTCATCGGCCGCGCCCGCACCGGGGTCTCCGCGTTCTGAGTACGCATCTGAGTACGCGCGCGGATGTGGCCCCGGTCACGCCGCCCGATGCTGGGTCCATGAACGAGACACCGGTCAAGCAGCGCAACTCGACGGCGTACTACGGCCAGGCCGTGGCGTCCTTCGGCATCGCGATCTGCGCCGTGGCCCTGGGGATCTACCACCTCCAGGTGGACGGCTGGGTCCGCGCCTTCCTCGGCATCGCCGTCCTCTACCTCACGACCTCGGCCTTCACCCTCGCCAAGGTGATCCGCGACCGCCAGGAGCTCACCCAGATCGTCAGCCGGGTCGACCAGGCCCGGATGGAGAAGATCATGGCCGACTACGACCCCTTCCAGCCGAAGGTCTGAGCGGCGGCGCCACGTCGCCCAAGTCCGCTAAGCGCTTGCTCACCCTCCGGTAGGGTGTTCCTTCCACAGGACGAAGAGGGTGAGCGAGCGATGGACAGCGTGGAGGAGACGGCCGGCGGCTACCGGCCGTGGTCGGAGGTCACCCCCGACGCCGCACGGCGGCTGCTCGTCGCCGCCGTCGAAGCGTTCGCGGAGCGCGGGTACCACGCCACCACCACACGTGACATCGCAGGGCGGGCCGGGATGAGCCCGGCCGCGCTCTACATCCACTACAAGACCAAGGAAGAGCTGCTCCACCGGATCAGCCGGATCGGCCACGACAAGGCGCTCGAGATCCTGGAGACCGCCGCTTCCGGCCCGGGCTCGGCCGCCGAGCGGCTCGATGCCGCCGTACGGTCCTTCGTGCTGTGGCACGCCGCGCACCACACCACCGCGCGCGTGGTCCAGTACGAGCTCGACGCCCTCGCGCCGGAGCACCGCTCCGAGATCGTGGCACTGCGCCGGCAGAGCGATGCCGCCGTACGCCGCATCCTCGCCGACGGGGTCGCGGCGGGGGAGTTCGACGTGCCGGACGTCCCCGGCACCACGCTCGCCGTCCTGTCCCTGTGCATCGACGTGGCCCGCTGGTTCAGCGCCGCCGGCCGCCGCACGCCCGACGAAGTCGGCGCGCTGTACGCCGACCTCGTCCTGCGCATGGTGGGCTCGGCCCCGGACGCTCCCGCCTCCGCAGCGCCTCAGAAGTAGTAGCGGGACACCGATTCCGCCACGCACACCGGCTTGTCGCCGTCCTCGCGCTCGACCGTGACCGTCGCCGCGACCTGGACGCCGCCGCCCGCCTCAGTGACCTCCGTGATCACGGCGGTGGCGCGCAGCCGCGAGCCGACCGGCACCGGGGCCGGGAAACGTACCTTGTTCGTGCCGTAGTTGATGCCCATCTTCATGCCCTCGACCCGCATGATCTGCGGCACCAGGCTCGGCAGCAGCGACAGGGTGAGGTAGCCGTGGGCGATGGTGGAGCCGAAGGGCCCGTCCGCGGCCCGCTCCGGGTCCACGTGGATCCACTGGTGGTCCCCGGTGGCATCGGCGAACAGGTCGATCCGCTTCTGGTCCACCTCCAGCCACCCGCTCGGGCCGAGCGCCTCCCCGATCCCTGCGTGCAGCTCCTCGGCGGACGTGAAGATCCTCGGCTCGGCCATGCCTCTCCCTCTCCCTGGCGAATAAGCGCTTGCTCAGCGCTGCTCAGCATGGTGGGGCCGCATGTATCTGTCAACGACACGTCTGTCAACGAATGTCGGCCCGGCCGACTACCCTCGGCGTCGTGCCGCAGATTCCCGAGAAAATCCACGAGCTCACCGTCGGCCAGCTGTCCGCCCGCAGCGGCGCGGCCGTCTCCGCGCTGCACTTCTACGAGACCAAGGGCCTGATCAGCAGCCGTCGCACCGCCGGCAACCAGCGCCGCTACAGCCGCGACGCCCTGCGCCGCGTGGCCTTCGTACGAGCCGCCCAGCGCGTCGGCATCCCGCTCGCCGCCATCCGCGACGCACTCGCCCAGCTCCCCGAGGAGCGCACCCCCAACCGTGAGGACTGGGCCCGGCTCTCGGAGACCTGGAGCGCCGAGCTCGACGAGCGGATCAGCCGGCTGATGCGCCTGCGCGACCACTTGACCGACTGTATCGGCTGCGGCTGTCTCTCGCTGAAGAACTGCGCCCTGTCCAACCCGGACGACAAGTTCGGCGAACAGCTCACCGGCTCCCGGCTGTAGCGGCGTTCTGCGCACCGACGGCCTCGAGGGCCGCCGCCACCAGCTCGGCATTCGAACGCGCCGGCCGTCCGTCCGGCAGGTGCAGTACGTCGCCCACGCCGGTCCGCGCGCCCGCACCGCAACGCGCGGCCAGCCGGAGCACCGGCCAGGCGGCGGCCTCCCGCCCGAACAGCAGCAGCGGCACCGGCGGCAGCCACCGCAGCCCCGCCACCAGCGCCGGATCGGCCACGGTCAGCTCCACCGCCAGCCGGATCCGCGCAGGGTCCCGTACCGGCCAGGCCAGGAACCGCGCGAGCGCACCCGGCTCCGCCCCCGCCCCGGCGTCCTTCCCGCCCAGCGGAACCACCGCGTCCACCGCCACGCCCCGCGCCAGCAGGGCCTCGGCCAGTTCCTCGGCCCCCGGCTCCGCGAAATGCACCACCGCCCGGTCCGGCAGCACCGTCCACGACCGGACCCGCTCCAGCCGCCCCGCCGGATCCGGCTCCGCCCCGATGCCCGCCGGCACCGAAAGCGGTACGGAGACCCCCGCGCCCCGCACCGCCTCCAGCAGCGGCCCGACGACCCGGGGCGAGAGGCTCTCCCGGCCGCACGGGGTCCGCGGATGGACCAGCACCTCCCCGGCCCCGGCGGCGACCGCCCCCAGGGCCGACTCCACCACGTCCGGCGGGGACACGGGCACGGCGCTGCCGTCGGCGGCACTGCGCCCGCCGTTCAGCGAAACCGAAACCGACACCGGCGCCGTGACCGGCGCCGGCCCCCGCAGCCCCCGCAAGTTCATGCCGCCCCCGCCGCAGCCGGATCCGTGGCCGACGCCGAGTCCGCCAGCGCCGGCCTCGGCACGACGATCCCGCAGCCCTCGCACACCGGCCCGTCCCAGGCCCACGCCCCCTCCCAGCTGCCATGCCCCGCGCGGGGCCCCCGTCTCTGCCCCGGCACGGGCGCGGGCCAGCGCAGCTCCTGCTCACCGCAGACCGGGCACCCCGTCCCCGGCTCCGACTCCAGCGCCGCGACCAGCCGCCGCAGCACCTCGCCCAGCGTCCCGTCGGGCCGCACCCCCGGATCGGCGCACCGCACCACCGCGTCCCCGCTGCCGCCCCACGCCCACTCCGGGCGGCGCAGCCCGTGGTACTTCTCCCGCCGGCGCCGCTCCGCGAACTGACGCTCGTACTCCAGCCAGACCGCCCGCGCCTCCTCCAGCTCCTCCAACGCCGCGACCAGCCGCAGCGGATCGGCCCCCCGGTCCTCGGGGGCGATCCCGTGCCGGTCGCACAGATGCCACCACGTCGCCCGGTGCCCGTACGGAGCGAACCGCTCCAGGCAGCGGCGCAGCGAATGGCGCCGCAGGGCACGGTCATTGCGTGCGTCCCGCACCTGGTACGCCAGACTTCGGAAACCCGCCATCACACCTTCACCTCCGTCGCGCCCACGCCCGCACCGGGGGGCGTCGTACTACGTCGAACGACGACGCACCGTGAGATGTGCCCAACATGCCCGGTCAGGTGCGGGCGCATGCGGGGGCGGTCGAGGCGTGCGGGTGGCACATGGCCGGAACTCAGCGCCCCATGCGCCCCGCAGCAACCACGAGCCGGGCCAGCTCCTCGTGGCAGATGTCGCTGTGCGCCCCCGAGGGCGGACCACCGCGCCGCACCACGGACCCGGTGTCCACACTGACGCAACCGGCCTCCGGGACCCCCGCGCGCAAGGCCGCGCCGAGGCTGAGCCGCGGCGCGCCCGGCACCGCCTGCACCCCGTCGTGCCCGATCGCGCCCCACCGCTCGTCGAAACCGAGCAGACCGGCCGAATCCCCTGCCATCCGGGAGGCCAGCGGATAAAAGACCTTGAGGGCCGAATCGTACGCGGAGTGGCAGGCGAGCACCGGGCCGTCGACCCTGCGCTGCATCCCGCGCAGCGCACCGCCGCTGCCGTTGTCGTGGGGGAGCCGGTCGGCGAAGGCGTAGTGGGAGAAGGCCCCTTGCAGCAGGGTCGCGGATTTCACGTACCGGGCCCCGTCCGGCACCGCGCGCAGCGAGAAGGACACCACCCGGGCTCCGAAGCTGTGGCCGATCAGATGGATCCGCAGGGCCGGGCGGTGGCCCGCCAGTTCGGCCAGCACCGGGCCGAGGCCGCGCTCGCCGACGACCCCGGCCCGCTTCTTCATCTGGTAGTACGTGGCCTGCCGCAGCAGCTCCTTGGCGCCGTTCCACAGCGCACGCAGGCCGCCTCCGACGGAGAAGCCGGGCTCGGCCGCGCCCACGGGCAGCGCGCCCGCCTCGATCAGCCCGTCGGTGAAGGCCCGGCACACCTCGAGCACGTCGTGCGTGAAGATGGCGGGCACGTCCCGCACGGCCGGGACCGCGACGGCCGTGACGGCTGCGACACCCCAGGTACCCGTCACACCCGCGTCGGAAGCCTCCGCCGGATCGGCCGCATCGACGGCAGCCACACCGGCCAGCTCCCGTATCAGCGCGCCGAATTCGGTGAACGCGGCCGCCGACTCCGGCCGGTCCTCCAGCAGTTCGGCGACGCGGTCCAGCTCCGCCACCCGCCCGGGCCAGAACTCCCCGAGCGCCCGCAGCGTGGCGGGGTCCAGCGCCGTCCCATGGCCCGGCTCGGCGAGTGCGGCGTGCCGATCGAAGTCCGGAATCGGCTCGTCCGAGAACCGGATCGAGGGCCATACGACACCCACGTACCCCAGCCGTACCCCCGGCCCCACCAGCCCCGGGAAGGGGGCGTAGAAGCGGTCGAAGAGCCGGGTCGAGGTCGACCGGTCGCTGTTCCAGCCGTGCGCGAAGACCAGCAGATCGGTGGCCTCCAGCGCCGCCACCGCGGCCTGCGAGCTCAGGTCCACGTCCCCGTCGGAGTCGAAGGTCAGCTCCGCGTACGGACCGACCCCGATCCCGCCGCTCGACGCCGTTGCATCCGACATGAGGTCCCCCTCCGGGCCGTCTCTCCGGTGCCGTCCAGCATCCTGCTGCCGCCCTTACCCGGCCAGACCTCTGTCGCCCACGGATTCACGCGGATTCACGCGGATTCACGGATACAGCAGGTACCGCCCCCGCACCGCCGCGAACCGCTCCAGCCCCACCGCCCAGTCGCCCGCGATCTCCTCGACCCCGGCCCCCGCGTCCACCATCTTCCGGACCCGGTCCGAGCCGGTCAGCTGGTCGATCCAGTGGTCCGTGCGCCACGCGAAACCGCTCCACGCCCGCTTCGCCGTCACCAGCAGCCCGATCCCGGCCCGTACCGGATCGAAGGCCGCCCGGTCGTGCACGATCAGCCGGACCCCGCCGCACACCTTCCCGGCGTGCTTGGAGAAGGTCGGCGTGAAGTAGGCCTCCCGGAACCACACCCCGGGCAGCCCCAGCGCCTCGGCCGCCTCCGCCCACCGCCGGTCCACGCCCTCCGCGCCGACCACCTCGAAGGGCGTGGTCGTCCCGCGCCCCTCCGACAGGTTGGTGCCCTCGAACAGGCAGGTGCCGGCGTACGCGAGGGCCGTGTCCGGCGTCGGCACGTTCGGGCTCGGCGGCACCCAGGGCAGTCCGGTCGCCCCGAAGAAGGAGTCCCGCCGCCACCCGGTCATCCGTACCGTGCTCAGCCTGACAGGCTGCGCGGCCAGGAACTCCCCGTTGAACAGCAGGGCCAGCTCGGCCACCGTCATCCCGTGGGCGAGCGCGATCGGCTCCCGGCCCACGCCGCTCGCGTACGCGCGCTCCAGCACGGGCCCGGCGGCCCGCCGGCCGCCCACCGGGTTCGGCCGGTCCAGTACGACCACCGCCTTGCCGGCCAGCGCGGCCGCGCGCATGCAGTCGTACAGGGTCCAGATGTAGGTGTAGAAGCGCGCCCCGACGTCCTGGATGTCGAAGACGACGGTGTCGATCCCGGCGGCCGTGAACACGTCCGCGAGCTTCTGCCCGCTCTTGCCGTACGTGTCGTACACCGGCAGCCCGGTCGCCGGATCGCGCCCGGCCGCCTCCGAGTCGCCCGCCTGCGCCGTCCCGCGGAACCCGTGTTCCGGCCCGAACACCGCCACCAGGTCCACGCGGGCGTCCGCGTGCAGTACGTCGACCAGGTGGCGGGCGTCGGCGGTGATCCCGGTGGGGTTGGTGACCACCCCGACCCGCTGCCCGGCGAGCACCGCGTAGCCGTCCGCTGCGAGCTGTTCGAAGCCCGTGCGCACCCGGTCGGCGGCTCCGGCTGCCGGGTCCGGCGGCCGTACGGGCGCCGCGCCTGCCGCCCCGAGCGTCCCCAAGGCCCCCGTCGTCCCCGCCAGTCCCAGCAGCCCCCGTCGTGACAGCGTCATCCGGCCACGCTAGGGGCCGTGCCCCTTCCACACCGACATACCGACCGGTTAGTCTGCCCGGCATCCGGCCATGAAAGGTGATCCCGTGAGCGCGTACCAGGACCAGCGAGTCGTCGTCACCGGCGCGGGCGGCGGCATCGGCGCCGCCCTCGCCCACCGCTTCGCCGCCGAGGGGGCCAGGGTCGCGGTCAACGACCTCGACGCCGCCAGGGCCGCCGCCGTGGCGGACGGGATCGGCGCCCGGGCGATCGCGGTCCCGGGCGATGCCTCGGCCGTCGTGGCCCAGGCCCGCGAGGCCCTCGGCGGACGGGTGGACGTCTACTGCGCGAACGCCGGACTCGCCTCGGGCGGCGACGCGTTCGCCGACGAGGGCGTGTGGGAGGCGGCCTGGGACACCAACGTCATGGCGCACGTCCGTGCGGCCCGGCTGCTGCTGCCCGACTGGCTGGAGCGCGGGAGCGGGCGCTTCGTGTCCACCGTCTCGGCCGCAGGGCTGCTGACCATGATCGGAGCGGCGCCGTACAGTGTCACCAAGCACGGTGCGCTCGCCTTCGCGGAGTGGCTCTCGCTGACCTACCGCCACCGCGGCGTGCAGGTCCACGCCATCTGCCCGCAGGGGGTCCGCACCGACATGCTGACGGCAGCGGGCTCGGCGGGCGACCTCGTCCTCGCGCCGACCGCGATCGAGCCGGAAGCGGTTGCGGACGCACTGTTCGACGGCATGGAGAAGGGCCGGTTCTTGATCCTCCCGCACCCGGAGGTCGCGGACTACTACGCCGCGCGCGCCACCGAACCGGACCGCTGGCTCGGCAGCATGAACCACCTCCAGCAGAAGTGGGAGACCAGGTGACCCGGCCCTCCGGCTATGCCGCCAAGCCGTGGCTCGGGCTGCTCAGCCCGGCCCAGCGCGCCCCCGTCTCCCCGCCGCCCAGCGTGCTGCACGCCTTCCGCGACGCCGTCGCCCGGGGCCCGGAGCGCACCGCGCTGGCCTACTTCGACGGCCGGCTCGGCTACGCGGAGACCGACGCGCTCTCGGACTCCGTCGCCGGCCACCTCGCGGTGCGCGGCATCCGCCGCGGGGACCGGGTCGCCGTCATGCTGCAGAACACCCCGCACTTCGTGCTCGCCGTCCTGGCCGCCTGGAAGGCCGGGGCGGTGGTCGTCCCGCTCAACCCCATGTACAAATCGGGCGAGATCGGGCACATCCTGCGCGACTCGGGGGCTTCCGCGCTGATCTGCGACGGCGGCGCGTGGACGGCGTACGTGGCCGAGGCCGTCCGCGGGACGGCCGTACGGGTCGCCCTGACCGCCTCGGACCGGGACTTCCAGACCCGGAACGACCCGCGCGTCTTCGCCCCGACGGAGCCGGGCTCCGCCACCGCGCCGGTCCCGACCGCGCCGGGCTCCGCGCCGGCGTCGGCAGGCACCGCCGGACTGATCCCGCAGCCGCGACGCCCACTGGCCGCAGCCGCCCCGTCCGGACCCGCCCGCCCCGACGCCGAAACCGCCGCCATGCCGGCCCCGGCCGCCGTCCCGGCCCCGGCCGGCGGGGTGGCCCCGGCCGACCTCACCGCCGTGGCCCGCCAGGGCCACCCCGCCCCGCCGGACCCCGGCCTCACCGCCGCCGACACCGCGCTCATCAGCTACACCTCCGGCACCAGCGGCACCCCCAAGGGCGCCATGAACCCGCACGGCGCGCTCACCCACAACGCCGTCCGGCAGGTCACCGGGCACCCGCTCCCCGAGGGCGCCGCGTACTTCGCCCTCGCGCCCCTGTTCCACATCACCGGCATGGTCTGCGAGCTCGCCGCCTGCTTCGCCAACGCCGGCACGCTCGTCCTCGCCCATCGCTTCGACGCCGGCGTCGTCCTCGATGCCTTCCTCGAGCACCGCCCCGCCTACACCGTCGGCCCGGCCACCGCCTTCATGGCCCTCGCCGCCCACCCCGAGGTCACCCCGGACCACTTCGCCTCGTTCCAGGTGATCTCCTCCGGCGGCGCCCCGCTCCCGCCCGCCCTCGTCGAACGCCTCCGCGCCGCCTTCGGCTTCTACCTGCGCAACGGCTACGGCCTCACCGAGTGCACCGCCCCCTGCGCCTCCGTGCCCGTGCACCTCGAAGCCCCGGTGGACCCCGCCTCCGGCACCCTCTCCGTGGGCCTGCCCGGCGCCGACACGCTCGTACGGATCCTGGACGAGCACGGCGGCGAGGCACCCTTCGGCGTGACCGGCGAGATAGCCGTCCGCGGACCCCAGGTCGTCCCCGGCTACTGGGGGCTGCCGGCGGACACCGCCAAGGCCTTCCCGGACGGTGAACTGCGCACCGGCGACGTCGGTTTCATGGACGCGGACGGCTGGCTCTACGTCGTCGACCGCAAGAAGGACATGATCAACGCCTCGGGGTTCAAGGTCTGGCCGCGCGAGGTCGAGGACGTGCTCTACACCCACCCCGCCGTGCGCGAGGCGGCCGTGGTCGGCGTCCCGGACCCGTACCGCGGCGAGAGCGTGAAGGCGTACGTCAGCCTGCGCCCCGGTACCTCGGTGCGGCCGGAGGAGCTGTCCGCGTACTGTGCCGCCCGCATCGCCGCGTACAAATACCCGCGGCAAGTGGAGATCCTGCCTGTTCTGCCGAAGACGACGAGTGGCAAGATCCTGCGACGGGAACTGCGCGATCGCGGCTGAAAACAGTCGTACGGTCGTACAGCAGTCGTAGAGCAGGTCGTTCTGCCGGTCGCTCTGCCGGTGGTACGGACCAGAGATCAGGGAAGGGAAGGTCGGCGCCATGGCTGCCAGGACCACGGAGCCCGAAGGCACGCACGAAACCCCGGTGCCGCAGCGGCTGCTGGCCGTCGCCACCCGGCTGTTCGCCGAGCGCGGCTACGACCGCACCTCCGTACAGGAGATCGTCGAGGCGGCCGGGGTCACCAAGGGCGCGCTCTACCACTACTTCGGATCCAAGGACGACCTGCTCCACGAGGTGTACTCGCGGATGCTGCGTCTCCAGCAGCAGCGCCTGGACGCCGTGGCCGATTCCGATGCCCCGGTCGAGGAGCGGCTGCGCGTCGCGGCCGCCGACGTGGTGGTCACCACCATCGAGAACCTCGACGACGCGGCGATCTTCTTCCGGTCGATGCACCAGCTCAGCCCGGAGAAGTTCAAGCAGGTACGGGCGGAGCGCCGGCGCTATCACGAGCGCTTCCGGGCGCTGGTCGAGGAAGGCCAGCGCACCGGAGTGTTCTCCACTGCCACGCCCGCGGACCTGGTGGTGGACTACCACTTCGGCTCCGTCCACCACCTGTCCACCTGGTACCGCACGGACGGCCCGCTCACGCCGCAGCAGGTCGCCGATCACCTCGCCGACCTGCTGCTGCGCGCGCTGCGACCGTAGGAGAGCGGTCAGTGCGTCCGGTCTCCCGTTACGGGGCGACCTTCAGCAGCTTGTTCGCCGTGCCCGGCGACGGGTTGCTCACCGCGCCCGCCGTGGCCGCGCCCGTCAGCGCCGCGGCCGTCTGCGCCGGGGTCGAGGACGGGTGGGCGGCCAGGTAGACCGCCGCGGCGCCCACCACGTGCGGGGTGGCCATGGACGTGCCCGAGATGGTCTTCGTACCGGTGTCGCTGTCGTTCCAGGCGGACGTGATGTCCGAACCCGGCGCGTACAGGTCGACCACGGAGCCGAAGTTGGAGAACGAGGACTGTTCGTCGTCGATGGTGCTCGACGCGACGGTGATCGCCTCCGGAACCCGCGCGGGGGAGCCCTTTCCGGCGTCGGCGGACTCGTTGCCCGCCGCCACGGCGAAGGTGACGCCCGAGGCGATGGCCCGGCGCACCGCCTCGTCCAGTGCCTCGTCCGCCCCGCCGCCGAGGCTCATGTTGGCCACCGAGGGTCCCGAATGGTGCTGGGTGACCCAGTCGATCCCGGCGACCACCTGCTCGGTGGTGCCGGAGCCGTTGTCGTCCAGCACCCGCACCGCGACCAGCTTCGCCTTCTTGGCGACGCCGTGCGCGGTCCCCGCGATGGTGCCCGCCACGTGCGTGCCGTGGCCGTTGCCGTCGTCGGCGCTGTCGTCGTTGTCCACCGCGTCGAAGCCGGACGTCGCGCGGCCGCCGAAGTCCTTGTGCGTCGTGCGTATGCCGGTGTCGATGACGTACGCCGTCACGCCCTCGCCGGCACCGTCGGGGTAGCTGTACTTCTTGTCGCCCTTCTTGGCCGTCTGGTCGATCCGGTCCAGACCCCATGAAGGCGGGTTGTCCTGAGTGGCGTTGATGGTGAACTTCTTGTTCTGCACGACCTTGCCGACGGCCGGGTCCGCGGCGAGCCGCTTGGCCTCGGTCTCGCTCAGGCCCGCGGCCGAGAAGCCGTTGACCCCGGAGCTGTAGGAGCGCTTCAGCTCGCCTCCGTACTTCTTGGCCAGCTGTTCCTTGTTCGCGGATGCGTCGAGTATGACGACGTAGCTTCCGCTGATCGCGCCGGGCGCGCCCAGTCCGTAGACCGTGCCCTCGGCCGGTGCCGCCGCCCCCGCGAAGGGGGAGGCGAGCAGGGTCACGGCGGCCGCTGTGGCGGCTCCCGCGCCGACTGCCGCGTACCGGAAACCGCGCGAACGCTTGTGAGTTGCCATCTGGAGGGTTCTCCTCATGTTGACGTGTGGGGCGTCAAACCTTCTGGAGAACCCTGATCCGATTGACAGGCGCAAATCAAGAACGCCTCGGCGTGGCGGGGTTGTTCAACAAGGTTTCTTAAAAGGCCTCCCGCATCGCCTTCACTTCGCACATGGGTTCATGCGAACTCCCGCACGATTCCTCCACGTTCACGGGCGACCCGCGTACTTCTTCAACTCCCGGTGCGCCAGCGAACGCTGGTGCACCTCGTCCGGTCCGTCCGCCAGCCGCAGCGTCCGCGCCGCCGCCCACAGTTCGGCGAGTGGGAAGTCCTGGCTCACCCCGCCCGCACCGTGCAACTGCACAGCGTCGTCCAGGATCCGCACCACCGCCCGCGGGGTCGCGATCTTGATGGCCTGGATCTCGGTGTGCGCACCCCGGTTGCCGACCGTGTCCATCAGCCAGGCCGTCTTCAGGACCAGCAGCCGCAGCTGCTCCACCGTGACCCGGGCGTCCGCGATCCAGTTCTGTACGACGCCCTGCGCGGCCAGCTCCTTGCCGAAGGCCGTACGCCCCACCGCGCGTCGGCACATCAGCTCGATGGCCCGCTCCGCCATGCCGATCAGCCGCATGCAGTGGTGGATCCGGCCCGGGCCGAGCCGCGCCTGGGCGATCGCGAAGCCGGTGCCCTCCTCGCCGATCAGGTTCGCGGCCGGGACCCGGGCCCCGTCGAAGACCACCTCGGCGTGGCCGCCGTGGTCGTGGTCCTCGTACCCGTACACCGTCATCGCCCGGCGCACCTCGACGCCCGGGGTGTCGCGCGGAACAAGGATCATCGACTGCTGGCGGCGCGGATCGGAGCCCTCCGGGTCGGTCTTGCCCATGACGATGAAGATCTTGCAGTCCGGGTTCATGGCCCCGGAGATGAACCACTTGCGGCCGGTGACCGTGTACTCGTCGGCCCCGCCACCGCTCGCCGAACGCTCGATCCGGGTTTCGATGTTCGTCGCGTCCGAGGAGGCCACCTCGGGCTCGGTCATCGCGAAGGCGGACCGGATCTCGCCGGCCAGCAGCGGCTCGAGCCACTGCTTCTTCTGCTCCTCGTTGCCGAACTGTGCGAGCAGTTCCATGTTCCCGGTGTCCGGGGCCGCGCAGTTGGTCGCCATCGGTGCCAGGTGCGGGCTGCGGCCGGTGATCTCGGCGAGCGGGGCGTACTGCAGGTTGGTCAGCCCGGCGCCGTGCTCCGCATCGGGCAAGAAGAGGTTCCACAGGCCCTGACGGCGCGCCTCGGCCTTCAGCTCACGGAAGACGGCCGGGGTGTCCCAGGGTGAGGCCAGCCGCGCGCGCTGCTCGGCGGCGACGGGCTCCGCCGGGTACACGTGCTCGTCCATGAACGCGAGGAGCCGTGCACGGAGTTCCTCGGTCCGGGCGTCGAATGCGAAGTCCATGGGTGTGTCTCAGCCTTCCTGGAGGGTGGTCAGACCGTGCTCGATGAAGACCGGGACCAGCTCGCCGATCCGGTCGAATCCCGCGCCCACCGTCTGCCCGAGCGTGTAGCGGTAGTGGATGCCCTCGAGGATCACCGCGAGCTTGAACCAGGCGAAGGCCGTGTACCAGGCGATCGCGCCGGTGTCCCGGCCGGAGCGGGCGGCGTACCTCTCGATCAGCTCGGCCGGCGCCGGATGGCCGGGCGCGCCGCTCGTCGTGCTGACCGGGGAATCGGTCAGCCCCAGGTCCGAGCTGTACATCACCAGTAGCCCGAGGTCGGTCAGCGGATCGCCGAGCGTGGACATCTCCCAGTCCAGCACCGCCCGGATCGTGTCGTCCGGACCGCCGATCAGTACGTTGTCCAGCCGGAAGTCGCCGTGCACGACGGTCGGGGCGGGGGAGTCGGGCAGGGCGCGGCCGAGCGCGCCGTGCAGCTCGTCGATGCCCGCGAGCTCGCGCCCCCGGGAGGCCGCGAGCTGCTTGCCCCAGCGGCGCAGCTGGCGGTCGAGGAAGCCCTCGGGCCGGCCGAAGTCGCCCAGGCCCACCGCCTCCGGGTCCACCGCGTGCAGGTCGACCAGCGTGTCGACGAGGCCCAGGACCGCCCGGCGGGTGCGCTCGGGGCCGATCGCGGCCAGCTGCCCGGCCGTCCGGTACGGCACCCCGTCCACGTACTCCATGACGTAGAACGGCGCCCCGAGGACCGACTCGTCCTCGCACAGCAGCACCGGCTCGGGCACCGGCACGGCCGTACCGTGCAGCGCCCGGATCACCCGGTGCTCGCGCCGCATGTCGTGCGCCGTCGCCAGGACGTGGCCGAGCGGCGGACGGCGCACCACCCAGCGGGCGGTGCCGTCGGTGATCTCGTACGTGAGGTTCGAGCGGCCGCCTTCGATCAGCCGGCCGCGCAGCTCCCCGGCCACGAGCCCCGGCCGCGCCCGGTCGAGATGACCGCGCAGCCGCTCCAGATCGAGGCCCCTGGGGCCGGCTGAAGCGGACGCTGACGCTGAGGTCATGGTGCGCACCTCCGTGCGGAATGGACGAGGACGAGCGAACGAAAGCCATCATGCCGACCAGTCGGTATGTCGTCCAGTGTGCAGGGCGCACGAGTACGGGCCGGAGGCGATCCCCCGGCCCGTACTTCGCGGCTCACGCGTGACAGAGGATCGGCGTCCCGCCGTTCATCACCGTCATGTCCTGGAGCACCGCCAGTATGTTCAGCGGCGCCCCTTCCGGCTCGCCGGCCAGTTCCGCGTACGCCCGGTGCAGGTTCGCCACCAGCCGCTCGCTCTCCCGCCACGCCCCGAACTCGCCGAGATCGGCCTCGCGCGCCACCTCCAGTGGGGTCAGCCCCTTCGCCCTGCCCTCCCGGGCGAGTTCGGCCACGTACTGCAGATAGCGCTCGGTCGCCTCGTACGCGGACGGGTCCGTCAACGGCCCGTGGCCCGGTACGACGGTCTCCGCGCCGAGCGAGCGCAGCAGCTCCAGCGCCCGCAGCGAACCGGCCAGCGAGCCCATCGCGAGGAACGGCGTGCCCTCGGCGAAGACCAGGTCGCCGGTGAACACGATCCGCTGCCGGGGCAGGAACACGATCGAGTCCCCGGTGGTGTGCGCGACGCCCGGGTGGATGACCTGGACCTCCGTCCCGCCCAGGTGGAGGGTCGTCCGGTCGTTGTACGTGAGGTCGGGCGGGGTGATCTCGATCGCACCGAAGTCGGTCGCCGGCCAGATCATCTCCAGCTGGTGACCGGCGGCGAGCTGCTCGGTGCGCGCGTTGTCGTGCGCGAGGACCAGGGCCCCGGGGGCGAAGACGCCGTTGCCGTAGGTGTGGTCGCCGTGGTGGTGGGTGTTGACCACCGTGCGCGGCAACGGCACCCCGGCCGACACGACCGCCTCGCGCAGGGCCAGCGCCCGCCGCTCGGTGGCCGCCGTGTCGATGAGAAGGGTCCGGCCGCCGTCGCTCACGAAGCCGGCGTTGTTGAGGCACCAGCCGCCGTCCGGCTGGACGTAGGCGTACACCCCGCTCGCGGGCTGGACGAGGTACGGCTCTTCGGCGGTCATCTGCTCTCCCCGGGTCGCTCTGACAAGCGGTCAGCATCCTGCCAGTCGCGGCGGCGCCGGGGGAGAGCGGGGCCGGTCGGTACGGCCGTTGCGGCGGCGGTCAGTGGTGCACCACCGGTCCGTCAGTGGTCGTCGTAGTGGCCGTCGTGCTCGGCGTGCCGGTGCCCGTCGTGCACGTAGTCCACGTGGTCGCCGTGCTGCACGGCCTCGTGCCCGCAGGCCGGTCCGTGGGCGTGGTCGTGGGCCTCGTGGGCGGTGTGGCCCGACGGCTCGCATTCGTCCCAGTGTCCGGAGTGCTCGCGGTGCAGATGGCCGTCGTGGGCGTAGTCGACGTGGTCGCCGTGGGACACCTCGGTGTGGCCGCAGTCGGGGCCGTGGGTGTGCTCGTGGGTCCGGTGTTCCTGGTGCATGGTCGTCATGGCGCCGAGGCTAATGCGGAATGCCCCTTATCGCCTGTTGTGTTCCAAGTGGCGCGGACAAGCCGGATCATCGGACCAGCCGCTCAGAAGATGACCGCCACCGCGAAGACCGACAGCGCCACCGTGCACGCCACCGCCGCCAGAGCCGACCGCGGTGCGAGCCCCAGCGGCCGGGCCGCCGCCAGCTGCCGCATCCGCCGGTGCGCGACCCCCAGGAACGCCAGCCAGATCAGCACGATCACCGCCGCCCCGAGAACCTCCACCGGCGAGCCCGAACCGCGCAGCGCCTGCCGCAGTGCCAGCACCGCCGTCACCGAGCAGGCGAGTGTCGTACGCCGCCACGCGAGCCGGGTCCGCTCGGGCTGCAGGCCCGCGTCACGCTCCGCCGCCGCACCGGAGGGCGTCACTGCCCGCTCGTCCAGCCCAACAGCACCACCAGCACCATCGACACCGCGACCAGCCCCACCCCCAGGCTCAGCACCACCGGGAACCGGGACAGCGGCAGATCCTCGCCCCGCCGCATCGCGCGTTCGCACTTCACCCAGTGGTTCACCGCCCGCAGCGCACAGGCCGCACCCACCACGAGCAGGGCGAGGGACATCCCGACCCGCACCCCCCAGCGCAGGTCCGGCAGGAACTGGTCCACCGCGAAACCGCCGCCCACCAGGGCGAGCGCGGTCCGGATCCAGGCCAGGAAGGTCCGCTCGTTGGCCAGCGAGAACCGGTAGTCGGGAGTCTCGCCCTCGTCCCTCACCCGCTGCGGCGCGAACCAGAGGCGCACGTCCTTGACGAAGTCGATCACCTGATCAATCTACTGGCCGGACTCCCGGTGCGCGCGCAGTCGCCGGTAGGCCTCCAGCCCGTCCGGCACCCACTCCCACGCGCCGTCCGCGACCCGCTGCGCCAGCTCCTCCTCGGAGAGCCAGGCGTGCCAGGCGACCTCCGACTCCTGCGGCCGCACCGGCAGATCGCAGCGCACCTCGTGCACGTACGACCACCAGGCCCCGCCCGGCCCCTCGTACAGGAACTTGAACAGCGGCACCGGCTGCGCCAGCCCCTGCACGCCCAGCTCCTCCTCGGCCTCCCGCAGGGCGGCCTGCGCGTAGCTCTCGCCGGCGCCCAGCACCCCGCCCACGAACATGTCGTAGGCCGAGGGGAAGACCAGCTTCGAGGCCGTCCGCCGGTGCACGAAGATCCGCCCCTGCGCATCCCTGGCCTGTACGAACACGCACCGGTGGATCAGCCCGCCCGCGTACACCTCGCCCCGTGGCGCCTGGCCCGTCACCCGGTCGTCCCGGTCCACCACGTCCAGTACTTCGTCAGCAGCACTCACACCGCTCATCCAACCACCGCTGTTGACTGGTTACCGCTCCGTAGCCAAGGATCTGCCCCACCACCGACCGGAGGACGGGATCGCAATGACGTACGACGCAGACGTGATCGTGATCGGGGCGGGGCTCGCGGGCCTGGCGGCCACCGCCGAGCTCGTCGACGCGGGCCGCAAGGTCATCCTCCTCGACCAGGAGCCCGAGCAGTCGATCGGCGGTCAGGCGCACTGGTCCTTCGGCGGGCTGTTCTTCGTCGACTCGCCCGAACAGCGGCGGATGCGGATCAAGGACAGCCGCGAGCTCGCCCTCCAGGACTGGCAGGGCACCGCCGGCTTCGACCGCGACGAGGACGCCTGGCCCCGCCGCTGGGCCGAGGCGTACGTCGACTTCGCGGCCGGCGAGAAGCGGCCGTGGCTGCACGCCCAGGGCGTCCGCTTCTTCCCGGTGGTCGGCTGGGCCGAACGCGGCGGCTACGACGCGAACGGCCACGGCAACTCCGTCCCCCGCTTCCACATCACCTGGGGCACCGGGCCCGGCCTGGTCGAACCCTTCGAGCGGCGGGTCCGCGCCGGGGTGGCCCGCGGTCTGGTCCGGCTCCGGTTCCGCCACCGGGTCACCGGGCTCGCCCGGACGGCCGGAGCCCTCGACACCGTCACGGGCCAGATCCTGGAGCCCTCCGACGCCGTGCGGGGCACCGCGAGCGGTCGCGAGAGCACCGGGGCGTTCTCCCTCCGGGCCCAGGCGGTGATCGTGACCAGCGGTGGGATCGGCGGCAACCACGACCTCGTGCGCGAGCAGTGGCCGGCCCGGCTCGGCACCCCGCCGCAGCGGATGCTCTCCGGGGTCCCGGCGCACGTGGACGGCCTGATGCTGGGCATCGCCGAGGAGGCCGGCGCCAGCCACATCAACAAGGACCGGATGTGGCACTACACCGAGGGCATCGAGAACTGGAACCCGATCTGGGCCCGGCACGGCATCCGCATCCTGCCCGGCCCGTCCTCGCTCTGGCTGGACGCCACCGGCAAGCGGCTGCCCGTACCGCTCTTTCCCGGCTTCGACACCCTCGGCACCCTCGACCACATCATGAAGACCGGCCACGACCACACGTGGTTCGTCCTCAACGAGCGCATCATCGGCAAGGAGTTCGCCCTCTCGGGCTCCGAGCAGAACCCCGACCTCACCGGCAGGTCGGTCCGCGACGTCATCAACCGCGCGCGGCTGGCCGTCCCCGGCCCGGTCCGGGCCTTCATGGACAACGGCGCGGACTTCGTCGTCGAACGCGACCTCGGCTCGCTGGTGCGCGGCATGAACGCGGTCACCAAGGAGGACCTGCTCGACGAGGAGACCGTCCGCCGGCAGATCGTGGCCCGGGACCGGGAGATCGCCAACCCGTTCACCAAGGACCTCCAGGTGACGGCCATCCACGGCGCCCGCAGGTACCTCGGCGACAAGCTGATCCGCACCGCCGCCCCGCACCGGATCCTCGACCCCGAGGCGGGCCCGCTGATCGCCGTACGGCTCTCCATCCTGACCCGCAAGTCCCTGGGCGGCCTGGAGACCGACCTGTCCTCCCGCGTCCTCACCGCAACCGGCGACCCGCTGCCCGGCCTGTACGCGGCCGGCGAGGCGGCCGGCTTCGGCGGCGGCGGGGTCCACGGCTACCGCGCCCTGGAGGGCACCTTCCTCGGCGGCTGCATCTTCTCGGGCCGCGCGGCGGGTCGCGCCGCAGCCGCCGCGGTGGGCTGAGGCGGACGCCGGCGCTCCCATCGGCCGGGGGCGGGCGGACGTGCGGGTGCCGGTGGCGTGCTCTAGCGTCGGAAGGGCGGGGGTGACCGTTGCGTGAGCCGGTCGCCCCCGGAGCGCCCGCTCCGCGCCGCCCCCGCCCGTGGTCCGGCGCACGCGCGGATCGCGTGACCGACCGAGAGAGCAGGTGCATCCGCATGCGTCCGTCGGCCCGTATCCCCAGCATCCTGGCCGGCCTGGTCCTCGCCGCCGGCGCCCTCGTCGCCGCCCCGGCCGCCACGGCCGCCCCCGCCGGCGTCCAGGACTGCGAGCAGTACATCGTGAAGCACGGCAAGCAGGTCACGGACGCCGCCGGGCAGGCCTGTTACGAGGGCACGATCGGCAACCAGACCAGCTGCGCCGCGAGCCTCCAGGAAGCCGGCCTCTCCGCGGACGTTGCGGACGGGGCCTGCCGCGCGGCTCGCTAGGGCGTCTCGGCTCCACGGCGCTACGGGGCTACGGCGGTACTGCGGTAAGGCGTCAGGGCGTCTGCAGGCGTTCGACGAGCCGGAAGCGTTCCGCGACGACCATCGTGTCGTCGGCCACCGTGAACTCCGGGTCACCGAGCACCTCGCGGATCTCCGGCCCGTGCCAGAACCGCTCGTGGGAAACGCGCCATTCGGCGACGGACGCGTATCCCTCGCCCTCGTCCAGGGCATGGCGGAGGTCCACCTCCGCGAGCGGCAGAACGCGTACGTCCGTCACCTCCAGGACGGCCACCGGACGTTCCGCGGAGTCCATGACCGCCATCCGCCCGCCCACCACCGGCAGGGGGTCGCCCGTGACCTCGTATTCGGTCAGCAATCCGGTCGTCGTGGTCTTCGCGCCGCTCAGCACGGCTGCCACCAGGCTGTCGCGCAGCGGCCCGGGGAAGGCGAACAGGGCCGGCGGGAGATCGTCGTACGTCGTCATGGGCCCACCCTAGGCCGGGCCCGCGGCGCTTGCGAGCAAGTTGTCGCGCCCCAACTAGCGTCATGTACATACCAGTTGAAACACGCCACGCAGTGGACTGGACCTTGACGCGGAGCTGTGCCTACCGCTTTGCTGTGCGTGATCATTCAGCCAACCGTCCGCCCGCGCCCGTGTCCTGGAGGGAATTCCGCGGATGTCCCCGCCTCCGCCGCCCCTCGGCCGCGCCCGCAAGCGGGACGCCCAGCTCTTCGACCCGGCCCTCTGCGACACCGAGCTGGTCGACGTGCGCACCCAGTTCACCCAGGGCCGCTGGGCCAGGGCCCGCTCCCTCCTCGTCGCCACCGGCGACGACTGGGACCGCCGCGGCCACCGCGTCGTCGTCCTCGCCGAGACCCCGGCGGCCACCGCCTGGGCCCGCGAATGGCTGCTCGCCGAACCCGACAGCGCCGACGCCGCCACCCTGCTCGCCTGCGCCGCCGTCTTCACCGCCCTGCGCCGCAAGGGCACGCCCGAGGACGCCGAACAGGCCTGCCGCCGGGCCGCCGCCCTGCTCCCCGCCGACCCCACCCCCTGGCTGGGGCTGCTCATGCTCTCCCGCGCCTTCGGCACCGAGGAGGAGTTCAGCCGCCACTTCGACCAGGTCCGGGCCCGCCACCGCGAGCACCACCACGCCCACCACCTGATGGTCGCCAGGCTGGCCGAGCACACCCCCGGCGCCGGCCACGACCCGCTCCACGAGGTCTACGACTTCGCCGCCTGGGCCGCCGAGGAGTCCCCGGCCGACTCCCCGCTCGCCGTCCTCCCCGTCATCGCCCATGCCGAGCGCTACCGGGTGCTCGCCGCCGCCGAGGGCGGCACCCCCGACGGGGCCGCCGCCCACTGGTCGAACCGCCGCGCCCGCCAGGTGCTTCGCTCCGCCTTCGACTGGTGGCTCGAATGGGAACGCGAGGACCACCCCCGCAACCGGGTCGACCTCAACTTCCTGGCCCACGCGAAGCTCTGCGAGGGCCGCCCGGCCGAGGCCGCCGCCCTCTTCCACCGCATCGGCAGCCACGCCACGCCCGCCCCCTGGTCCTATCCGGACCTCGACCCGCACCAGGCCTTCCTCGCCGCCCGCAGCGCCGCACTCGGCACGGCCTGACGCGCACCCCCGCTCGACCGCACGCCGCTCGACCGAACGCTGCTCCACGGCACCCCCGCTCCACAGCACCCCCGCTCCGCTCGACCTTCCCCGAAAGGACACCCCGCCATGGCGACGGGCAGATCCACCACGCTCAGCACCGCGCCCGAGATCCGCACCTACAAGGGCCAGGACCGCGCCCTGCGCGCCGACCGCCTCGGCACCGCCGGCCTGCTGCTCTCCGTACTGGCCGCCAGCGCACCCCTGATGGTGGTCGCAGGCGTGATGCCCACCACCTTCGGCGTCATGGGCGTCGTCGGCCAGCCGCTGCTGTTCGTGATCCTCGGCATCGTCCTCGCGCTCTTCAGCATCGGCTACGCCGAGATGAGCCGGCACGTCCACAACGCCGGCGCCTTCTACGCGTACATCGCCCGCGGCCTCGGCCCCACGGCGGGCGCCGGCGCCTCGTTCGTCGCCCTCGTCGCGTACAGCGCCATGCAGGTCGGCGTCTACGGCATCCTCGGCTTCGAGATCTCCGGCCTCTTCGCCACCTACCTGAAGACCGACGTGGCCTGGTGGATACCGGCCCTCGTCGCCGTCGCCGTGACCGGCGCGCTCGGCTGGCTCAAGATCGACCTCAACGCCCGCGTCCTCGGGGTCCTCCTCCTCATCGAGTGCGCCCTCGTCGTCGTCTTCGACATCGCCGCCCTCGGCGACCCCGGCCCCGAAGGCCTCTCGCTGCACGCCTTCGACCCCCAGACCCTCGGCGGCGCCGGGCTCGGCACGGCCCTGTGCTTCTGCATCGCCGCCTTCGTCGGCTTCGAGCAGTCCCCGGTCTACGCCGAGGAGACCAGCAAGCCCCACATCGTCGTCTCCCGCGTGATGTTCCTCGCCGTCGGCTTCGTCGCCCTCTTCTTCGCGTTCAGCGCCTGGGCCCTCACCGTCGCCACCGGCCCCTCCGAGGTCGTCAAGACCTCCGCCGAAGCCGGCCCCGGCCTGCTCTTCCAGCTCACCGAGGGCCGCCTCGGCGCCACCTTCACCGACGTCCTGCACGTCCTCTTCGTGACCGGCATGTTCGCCGCCATGCTCAGCTTCCACAACGTGGTCGCCCGCTACGCCTTCGCCATGGGCCGCGAGGGCCTGCTCCCGGCCGCCTTCGGCCGGACCAGCGCGGGCACCGGCGCCCCCGCCACCGGCTCCCTCCTGCAGACCGTCATCGCCACCCTCGTCGTCCTCGCCTTCGCCTTCACCGACGACCGGCCCGCCGGCGACCCCACCGCGCCCGTCCTGCACCTGTTCACCTGGATGGGCAGCGTCGGCGCCCTGGGCGTGACCCTGCTCATGGCCGCCGCCTCCTTCGCCGTCATCGCCTTCTTCGTCCGCCGCGGCACCGCCGGCGCCCAGGTCTGGCGGCTCGTCGCGGCCGGCGCCGCCGGAGTCGCCCTGCTCGGCATCGCCGGGTACACGGTGAAGGACTTCGGCGTCCTGGTCGGTGCCGAGCAGGGCTCCGCGCTCAGCTGGCTCCTGCCCGGGATCATCGGCGCCGCCGTCGTGGGCGGGCTGCTGTACGGGGTCGTCCTGCAGCGCAGCCGCCCCGAGGTGCACGCCCGCATCGGCCTCGGGAACGAGGCCTTTCGCCTCGACCAGGCTGCGGAGGCCGCTCCCCGCGACTGACCCCCACCGCCTCGCTTTCGAGCCCGTACGAAGCCCCCGGCGCCTGTTTCCATGGTCGCCGGGGGCTTCTGCGCGAGGAGGGCGGGTTTTGGCCATGGCCCGGGCTCATGGTCTCCTGTGTCGACAAAACCATCCGACGGCGCACAGGTGACACCACCCAGCTCCCCTGCGCGGCGGCCCGGACCTGCCTGTCCCACCCACGAAGGCGAAGTCCTACATGAGTGACCGCACCTTGACCGAGGCTCCGGCCCCGGCGTCCTCCCGCCACGTCGACGCCGGTGACGAGGGCTACAGCAAGGACCTCAAGTCCCGCCACATCAACATGATCGCGATCGGCGGGGCGATAGGCACCGGCCTGTTCCTCGGCGCCGGCGGCCGGCTCGCCAACGCGGGCCCCTCCCTCGCGATCGCCTACGCGGTGTGCGGCATCTTCGCCTTCTTCGTCGTCCGGGCCCTGGGCGAGCTCGTGCTCTACCGGCCCTCCTCCGGCGCGTTCGTCTCGTACGCGCGCGAGTTCATGGGGGAGAAGGGCGCCTACACGGCCGGCTGGCTGTACTTCCTGAACTGGTCCACGACCACCGTGGCCGACATCACGGCCGCCGCGACCTACGCGCACTTCTGGTCCATGTTCACGAGCGTCCCGCAGTGGGTCCTCGCCCTGATCGCCCTCGCCGTGGTCCTCACCGCGAACCTGATCTCGGTGAAGTACTTCGGCGAGATGGAGTTCTGGTTCTCCCTCGTCAAGGTCGCCGCCCTGGCGATCTTCCTGGTCGTCGCGATCTACCTCGTAGCCACCAGCCACGACATCGGCGGCCACACCCCGGGCCTGTCCACCATCACCGACAACGGCGGCATCTTCCCGTCCGGGGTCCTGCCGATGCTCCTGGTGGTCCAGGGCGTCGTCTTCGCGTACGCCTCCGTCGAACTGTGCGGCGTCGCCGCGGGCGAGACCGAGAACCCCGAGAAGATCATGCCGAAGGCGATCAACTCGATCATGTGGCGCGTCGGCCTCTTCTACGTCGGCTCCGTCGTCCTGCTCGCGATGCTGCTGCCGTACACCGCGTACTCCGGCGACCAGAGCCCCTTCGTCACCGTCTTCGACAAGCTCGGCATCCCCGGCACCGCCGGCATCATGAACCTGGTCGTGCTGACCGCGGCGCTCTCCAGCCTGAACTCCGGCCTCTACTCCACCGGACGCATCCTGCGCTCGATGGCCGTGTCCGGCTCCGCGCCGAAGTTCACCGGCCTCATGAACAAGGGCAAGGTCCCCTACGGGGGTGTCCTGTTCACCGCCGCCTTCGGCCTCGCCGGTGTCGGCCTGAACGCCTGGATGCCGAAGGACGCCTTCGAGCTCGTGCTGAACTTCGCCTCGCTGGGCATCCTCGGCACCTGGGCGATGGTCATGATCTGCTCGCTGTTCTTCTGGCGCCGCGCGCAGGAGGGCAGCCTCCAGCGCCCGTCCTACCGCCTGCCCTGGGCCCCGTACACGCAGATCGTCACGCTGGTGTTCTTGCTCACCGTGCTGGTCCTGATGTGGTGCGACGGCGGCGTCGGCCGCACCACGGTCCTGTGCGTCCCCGTCATCGGAGCCGCGCTCGTCGGCGGCTGGTTCCTGGTCCGCCGCCGTGTGGCGGAGATCGCCGCGAACCGCTGACGACCCCGTCGTGAACGCAGAAGGACCCCGCCCGAGGCGGGGTCCTTCTCGTCGTTTCAGGCCTTCTTGACCACGCTGGACTTCAGCTGCATGGCGCCGAAGCCCTCGATCCGGCAGTCGATGTCGTGGCCGTCCACGCCGTCGATGAGCCGGATGTTGCGCACCTTCGTGCCCGCCTTGATCCCGGACGGGCTGCCCTTGACCTTGAGCGCCTTGACCACGGTCACGCTGTCGCCGTCGCGCAGCACGTTGCCGACGACGTCCTTCACGATCCGCTCCCCGGAACCGGAGGCCTCGTCCTGCGCACCGCCCTCGGCGGGGACCCATTCGTGGCCGCACTCGGGGCACACCACGAGGGCGTTCATCTCATAGGTGTACTCACAGGAGCATTTCGGGCAAGGGGGAAGGTTCTCGATCACGCCTTCAGGGTAGCCCGCCCCGGAACGGGCCGAAGGAACCCGGGGAAGGCCCCCAACGCGAAGAACCCCACCGAAGTGGGGTTCTCGCTCTGTGTGTCCGAGGGGGGACTTGAACCCCCACGCCCGATAAAGGGCACTAGCACCTCAAGCTAGCGCGTCTGCCATTCCGCCACCCGGACAAGGTGTCTGTCTCGCGTCCCTCGCGGGCCGTTCCGACGTGGAAAACATTACCAAACATTCCGGGGTCCTCGATCACGCCCCCCGACGGCCGGGGATCGCCCTTGGGGAGAGCCGTCCCACGCGCGAGGATGGGGAGGCAGTCGGCACCGATCAGTGGGAGGAAGCAGCGTGAGCGAGTCGAGCGCGGGCAGGACCGTCTCCGGCGAGGACGAGGTCGTCGACCTCTGCCGGGACCTCATCCGGATCGACACCAGCAACTACGGAGACCACTCCGGCCCCGGCGAACGCAAGGCGGCCGAGTGGGTCGCGGAGAAGCTCGCCGAGGTCGGGCTGGAGCCGCAGATCTTCGAATCCCACAAGGGGCGCGCCTCGACCGTCGCGCGCATCGAAGGGGAGGACCCGTCGAGGCCGGCGCTGCTGATCCACGGGCACACCGACGTCGTGCCGGCGAACGCCGCCGACTGGACGTACGACCCCTTCGCCGGCGAGATCGCCGACGGCTGCGTGTGGGGCCGCGGCGCCGTCGACATGAAGGACATGGACGCGATGACGCTCGCCGTCGTGCGCGACCGGCTGCGCAGCGGCCGCAAGCCCCCGCGGGACATCGTGCTGGCCTTCCTCGCCGACGAGGAGGCGGGCGGCGTGTACGGCGCCCGGCACCTCGTGGACAAGCACCCCGGGCTGTTCGAGGGTGTCACCGAGGCGATCGGCGAGGTCGGCGGCTTCTCGTTCACCGTCAACGAGAGCCTGCGGCTGTACCTGGTGGAGACCGCCCAGAAGGGCATGCACTGGATGCGGCTCACGGTGGACGGCACCGCGGGACACGGCTCGATGACGAACAACGACAACGCCATCACGGAGCTCTGCGAGGCCGTGGGCCGGCTCGGCCGCCACCAGTGGCCGGTCAGGGTCACCAAGACCGTACGGTCCTTCCTGGACGAGCTCTCCGACGCGCTCGGCACCCCACTCGACCCGGACGACATGGACGCGACCCTGGCCAAGCTCGGCGGCATCGCCAAGATGGTCGGCGCGACGCTGCGGAACTCGGCCGCCCCGACCATGCTCGGCGCCGGCTACAAGGTGAACGTCATCCCCGGCCAGGCCACCGCGCACGTCGACGGCCGCTTCCTGCCCGGCTACGAGGACGAGTTCTTCGCCGACCTCGACCGGATCCTCGGCCCGCGCGTGAAGCGCGAGGACGTGCACGGGGACAAGGCCCTCGAGACGGACTTCGACGGGAAGCTCGTCGACGCCATGCAGGGCGCCCTCAAGGCCGAGGACCCGATCGCGCGGGCGGTCCCGTACATGCTGTCGGGCGGCACGGACGCCAAGTCCTTCGACGACCTCGGCATCCGCTGCTTCGGTTTCGCCCCGCTGCAGCTGCCGCCGGAGCTGGACTTCGCCGGGATGTTCCACGGGGTCGACGAGCGGGTGCCGGTCGACGGGCTCAAGTTCGGCGTGCGCGTGCTCGACCGATTCATTGACAACTGCTGAGAATCGGGAAGGTGTGCGTTTTCCACTGAGAAGAGTGAATGCGCTCATACGCTCGTAGCCCTGGTGATGCCTCCTCGTTACAGGTGGTGCGGTCCGCGGCTGGGACCGCATTTGCCAACTAGGAGGAACAATGTTCAAGAAGGTTGTCGCCGCTGCGGCTGCCACCGGTGGTCTGGTTCTCGCGGGTGCGGGCCTGGCCCACGCCGACGCGTCTGCCCAGGGCGCGGCCATCGGGTCCCCCGGTGTCCTGTCCGGCAACGTCGTCCAGGTCCCGGTCCACGTGCCCGTGAACGTCTGCGGTAACACCGTCAACGTCATCGGCCTGCTGAACCCGGCCTTCGGCAACACCTGCGTCAACGCCTGACGCGTCTGAAGTCTTGGGCCCCGGAGCGCATTCCAGCGCTCCGGGGCCGTCGGGCTTCAGGGCCCGGCCGTTCGTACACAGCAGGGGGATGACGACACATGCGACGCAAAGTACTGATCACCATGGCGGCCGCGGGGGGTGTACTCGCGCTGGGTGGGGGTTACGCACACGCGGACTCCGGCGCGTCCGGCCACGCCGCGAACTCTCCGGGCGTGCTGTCCGGGAACACCGTCCAGGCACCCGTGGATGCTCCGGTGAACGCCTGCGGCAACACCGTCTCGGTCGTGGGGCTGCTGAACCCGGCCTTCGGCAACCGCTGTTCGAACCACTCGGCCACGCCGGACCACCATCCCGGTCACCCGGGCGGTCCCGGCCAACCGGGCGGGCCCGAGGAGCCGGACGAGCCGTGCGACGAGGACGAGCCGAACCACCCGGGCAACCCCGGCACGCCGGGTCACCCCGGACAGCCCGGTCATCCCGGTACGCCCGGCAACCCGGGCACGCCCGGCAATCCCGGTCAGCCCGGCAACCCCGGAACTCCTGGCCACCCCGGCCAGCCCGGAAATCCGGGTACGCCTGGCAACCACGGTCAGCCCGGCACTCCGGGTACACCCGGCAACCACGGTCAGCCCGGCACTCCGGGTACGCCCGGCCTGCCCGGCGGTCCCGCCGGACCGGGTGAGGGCACTGTCACGCCCGTGACCCACCCCGGCCAGGGGGCCGGAACCGGGATCGCGCCCGCTCAGCACGCGGGGCTCGCCGCCACCGGTGCAGGGGACGTCCTCGGCCTGGCCCTCCCGCTCGCCGCCGGCTCGCTGCTGGCCGGAGCCGTGCTCTACCGGCGCGCCCGCAACGCGGCCTGACCGGCGCCCGCACGGGCACCCTTTCGACGCGGGCCCCGGCCGGGGCCCGCGTCACCAGGTCGCGCGGACCTGACGGATGATCCGCCGGCGCAGCCGCACACGACGGCTGCCGTCCCGGTACAGGGCCAGCCGGTCGAGTTCCCAGTTCCCGTACTCGGCATGGTCGGTGATCAGGCGGGTCGCCTCCTTGCGGGGCACACCGCGGGGCACGTACACGTCGACAAATTCGTATTCCGGCATCGCATCTATTGTGCGGGCAGAGCCCTGCTACGGATAGCGTCTGCACTATGTCTGATGCCGCTCTGCCCAGTGTTGCCGAGGTACGCGCCGCCGCCGAGGCGGTCAAGGCCGCGCTCGACCGTCACCTCGCCGCGGTCGAGAGCAGGATCGGGGACGAGGACCCTGCCGTCTACGCCGCTTTCAACGAACTCGCCGCCGCCGCGGAGGAGTACGACGAACTCCTCTACGACCGGTACGACGAGGTCACCCCCTTCGAGATCCCCACGCCCGAGGACGGTGTCCCGTACACCGGGCCCGCCGAGCCCGCCGCCTTCAGCGTGCTCATCCGCCGTGACTACGCCGTCGTCGAACCGCCGAGGCTGATCGCCCAGGCCGAGCGGGTCGCCGCGCACGACCGGGAGGCCGAGCTCGCCTTCGACGGGGGCACCGCCGGTGCGCTGGGCGTGCTCTTCGGGGAGTACGAGCCCGACGAGATCGCCTCCCGCTACAAGGAGTTCGGCCTGGAGGAGGGGGACTCCACGCTCTGGATCGCGGCCTCGGAGGAGGTCGCGGAGCCGGGGGAGTGGCTGGGCTCGCCCTTCGGGCACACCGATCCCCAGGACGTGCTGCACCGGTTCGACGTCAGCTCCGTCTTCGACGAGGAAGCCGACGATTTCGACGACGACGAGGAGGACGCGGACGATGCGGAGGAAGCGGGCGGCCAGGCGGCGCGGCCCGGCCTGACCCCCGCCTGATCCCGGCCCGCGCCCAGGGCACCGCGGCCCCCGACCCCGACGGGGCGGGGGCCGCGGTGCGTGCCGGTCACTCCGGCTGGTCCTGCGCCGCGGCCGCGAGGGCGCGCAGGAGGCCGGTCAGCCGGGTCGTACGCGGCTTCGGCAGGACCTCCGCGACGGCGTGCGGCAGCGCCTGGTCGACGCCGTGCACCACGGACAAGTGCCGTTCGGCCCGGCCGAACGCCGTGTACACCCAGTCCCGGGAAAGGGCCTGGGCCGCGTCACCGGGCAGGACGACGACCACGGCCGGCCAGCGCGCACCGACCGCCTGGTGCGCCGTCACCGCCCAGCCGTGCCGCACCTGCGACTCCACCTGCTCCTTCGGTACGACGATCTGCGCGCCCGCGGCGTCCAGGTGCAGCCCCTGCGCGTCGGCCGACACCACCCGGGCCGCCGCCGCCCGCCCGGGCGAGGGCACGTGGACGACGCGGTCGCCGGGGTCGAAGCCGCCGAACCGGCCGGGGCCCGGGTTCAGCCGCTCCTTGAGGGCCGCGTTCAGCGCCCGGGTGCCCGCCGAGCCGCCGTGGCCCGGGGTGATCACCTGCACGGCGTCCGCCGGGATCCCGAAGGCGCGCGGCACCGAGTCGGCCACCAGCTGCACCGCGCGGTGCACGGCCTCCCCGGCGTCGCGCACCGGGACGATGACGACCTCCTTGCCGGGGGCGTCGACCTGGTTCAGCTCCCCGATCCCGACCCCGGAGACCAGCTCGCCGATCGGGCCCGGGTCGGGCGTGCGGGAGACCAGCTGCGGGCAGGCGCGGGCCGCCAGCACATCGCCGAACACCCGCCCGGGCCCGGCGGATCCGAACACCCCGGGGTCCCCGGACAGCACGAGCCGGGCCCCGTCCGGGACGGACTCGACGAGCGCGGCGGCGGTCTCCACGTCCAGCTGCGGGGCGTCGAGGACCACGAGCAGGTCCAGCGCGAACTGCCCGTCCGCGTCCCGCCCGGGCCCCTCCGTCCCGGCGAGCAGCCCGGCCACGGTGACGGCGCCCTGTACGGGGGTGTGCGCGGCCAGGCAGACGCGCAGGCCCAGCTCGCGGGCGGCCGCCAGCAGGGCCTGCGGCTCGGCGCGGGCGGCCTCGCCGCCGGTGTGGGTGACCAGGCCGTGGCCGGAGACGGCGCGGATGAGGTCGGCGCCGGGGCCGGTGGCGGCCTTCTCCCAGTCCGCCGGGTCGTCGAAGGTGTTGGCCAGCCGGGCCAGGCCGTCGGCCAGGCTCTCCTCGGCGAGCGCGTACCCCTCGAGGCCGACGAGGACGCGTACGGGCTGCTCCTCGCCTTCGGCGACGGGCGGGCCGAGCGGTTCGTGGAAGACGAGGACGGCGCCCTCGCCGATGGCCTGCTCCAGGGACGCGGCGGGGTCGGGGACCCCGTACCGGGCGAGGGCGGACTCCAGGGTGGGGGCCTCCAGGGCGGTGTGCCCCTTGACCGCGGCCTGCTCCAGCAGCCAGCCCAGGAGGGAGGCGGCACGCCGTTCGTCGCCGGGACCGGCCTCGGGGCCCAGCAGGGCCCGGGCGAAGCCGTCGGCCTGGGTGGGACGGACGCCGGGCACGGCGAGGAGCCGCCAGGGGTCGTGCGCGAGCTGCTCCGCGGCGTCTTCGCCGAGGGCGGTGGCGGCGGGCCCGGCCAGCGCCTCGGGGGCGCCGCCACGGGCCAGTACGGCGCGCACGCCTTCGATGCCGGCGGCGGTGGGGGCGGGGGCGGGGGGCGGTGTGGGACGGGGGGCCGGTTGCGCGGCGGGGGCGGCGGGCTTGCGGGGCGCGGTCGGGGCTTCGTCGAAGTACACCGGGGAGGGCTTCTCCCCGCTCTCCACGGCCCGTACGGCGGCCAGCAGGTCGGCGGCCTTGCCGCTGAGCTTGGCTCCGGCGTCGACCGGTCCCTGCCGTTCCGCCTTGCGGCGGGCGATGCGCTCGCGCTCGATCTTCTGGGCGGCCAGCTCGGCCTCGGCCTCGCTGAGCGCGGGCGCCGCCTCGCCCTTCTCGGTGGGGGAGTCCGCCTCCGCGGCGCCGCCGTCGGCCCCCGGCTGGGCCGGGTCGTCCCGGCCCGGCTGATCCGCATCGGGCTCCGAGCCGGCGGCGGGGGGCCGGGCGGTGTGCGGTTCGCCGGGGGTGGGCCCTGCGGGGCTTTCCCCCACCCCGCCCGTTCCCGGCACCGTGGGCTCCGCCCCCGGACCCCCGACCTCGCTCCCGGCCGTTCCGGAGGCGGCTGCCCCGTCGGCGGGCTGCGGGGGCTCCGTGGGGGCGGTCGCCTCGGGACGGGGGCCGGGGGTGGCCGGGTCCTCCGCGGATGCGGCTCGGCGGTCCGTGCTCACAGGGTGCTCCAGTCGTGGTCGGGGTAGCGGTGCACCGGCGCCGACACATCGTCCAGCGCCCGGCAGATCTCCTCGGGAAGGGTAAGGGGCTCCACCGACAATGCCTCGCTGAGCTGCGCGGACGTCCGCGCCCCGACGATCGGCGCGACCACCCCGGGCCGGTCCCGGATCCATGCCAGGGCCACCTGCAGCGGGGTCACGGCCAGGCCCTGGGCCGCCGTCGCCACCGCGTCCACGATGCGGCTCGCCGCGTCGTCCAGATACGGGTCCACGAAGCCCGCCATGGCCGGCGAGGCGCCCCGCGAGTCCGCCGGGGTGCCGCCCCGGTACTTGCCCGTCAGGACGCCGCGGCCCAGCGGGGAGGACGGGAGCAGCCCGACGCCGAGGTCCAGCGCCGCCGGGAGGACCTCGCGCTCCACGCCCCGCTGGAGCAGTGAGTACTCCATCTGCGTGGACGCCAGCCGCGTCCGCACCCCCGGGGCGGCGAGCTGCCAGGTCGCCGCCTTCGCCAGCTGCCAGCCGCTGAAGCCCGACACCCCCGCGTACCGGACCCGGCCGCTGCTCACCGCCAGGTCCAGCGCCTGGAGGGTCTCCTCCAGCGGGGTCCCCGGGTCGAAGGCGTGGACCTGCCAGAGGTCCACGTAATCCGTGCCCAGACGGGCCAGCGAGTCGTCCAGTGCCGACAGGAGATGGCCGCGCGAGCCGTTGAACCGGCGGTCCGGGTCCCGTACGGAGCCCGACTTGGTGGCGATCACCAGGTCCTGACGGGGGACCAGCCCGCCCACCAGCTGCCCCAGGAGGTACTCCGCCTCACCACCCCCGTACACGTCGGCGGTGTCGACGAGCGTGCCGCCCGCCTCCCAGAACGTCTTCAACTGCTCGGCAGCGCCCGACTCGTCCGGTCCCTCCGCGGAACGGCCCCAGGTCAGGGTGCCGAGGCCGATCCGGGACACGCGCAGTCCGGTGCGGCCGAGATGCCTCTGCTCCATGACCGCTGAGACTACTGGGGCACTGACGCGGGGAGCCCTGGCGCGCTACAGTCCCCCGCAGACCCACGTTACTGATCGGTAAACCGGCAACACCGTAAGGGGACGACACATGCGGCTCGGCATCAACCTCGGCTACTGGGGCGCTGGCATGGACGCCGACAACCTCGCCGTGGCCCAGGAGGCGGACCGCCTCGGCTACGACGTCTGCTGGGCCGCGGAGGCCTACGGCTCCGACGCCCCGACCGTGCTCGCCTGGGTCGCCGCCCAGACCGAGCGCATCGACGTCGGCTCCGCGATCCTGCAGATCCCGGCCCGCCAGCCCGCGATGACCGCCATGACGGCCGCCACCCTCGACTCCCTCACCAAGGGCCGCTTCCGGCTCGGCCTCGGCGTCTCCGGCCCGCAGGTCTCCGAGGGCTGGTACGGCGTCAAGTTCGACAAGCCGCTGGCCCGCACCCGGGAGTACGTGGAGATCGTCCGCAAGGCGATGACCCGCGAGCGCCTCAGCTACGAGGGCGAGCACTGGACCCTCCCGCTGCCCGGCGGCCCCGGCAAGCCGATCAAGCTCACCGTGCACCCCGAGCGCGAGCACATCCCGCTCTACATCGCCGCCATCGGGCCGAAGAACCTGGAGCAGACCGGCGAGATCGCCGACGGCGCCCTGCTCATCTTCCCGGCCGCCGAGCACCTGGAGGCCACCGCGCTCACCCACATCCGGGCGGGCCGCGAGAAGGCCGGGCTGACCATGGACGGCTTCGACGTCTGCCCGACCGTGCCGCTGGCCGTCGGCGACGACGTGACCGCCCTCGCCGACATGTTCCGCCCGTACACGGCCCTGTACGTCGGCGGCATGGGCAGCCGCAAGCAGAACTTCTACAACCAGCTCGCCCGGCGCATGGGCTACGAGAAGGAAGCCGCCGAGATCCAGGACAAGTACCTGGCGGGCGACAAGACGGGCGCCGCCGAGGCGGTCCCGCACTCGCTGATCGACTCCACCACCCTGCTCGGCTCCGTCGAGCGGATCGCGGACGGGATGCGGGCCTACGCCGAGGCCGGGGTCACCACTCTCACGCTCGCCCCGGCCGGGTTCACGCTGGACGAGCGGATCACCGCCCTGCGGGCGGGCACGGAGGCCATGGAGCGCGCCGGCCTGGCGTAGGGGACCGGGAGAACCAGGAATACGCCCTGCGGCCGTGGTGGGGGCTCGGGGGTCTTCCCCGCCACGGCCGACACACGCAACAACGCGGACGGCACCCTTCGGGTTACGCCCGCGCACCGACCCCTTCACATCGTTCATTCGGCCGATCAGCACGACCCCTCGGTTGCCCGGTCCCCGGATCGGCCGTTGACTCGATGCATGCTCTCTGCCCGCAGCCTGTTCCAGGAGATCGTCGACAACGACGACTCGTTCCAGCTGTTCTGCTCCATCGCCGCCAGCGGGGAGTCCCAGGGCGGCTGGGAGAACGCCCGGATCGCGGCCCTGGTGCCCGACAGCATGCGCGAGCTGGCGCCCAAGATCACCCGGCACGGCGCCGACGAGGACAAGCACGGCCGGATCTTCCAGGCCCTGCTCCGCAAGCGCGGCCTGCCGGCCGTCCCCGTGCCGCCCGAGACCGACTACACGATGCTGCTGGAGCGGCGCGGCATCGGCCTCGCGCACGAGAAGCTGCGCCGGGCGGAGCCGCTGACCGAGCGGGACATCGTCGTCTACCTCTCGCACAGCCGGGTCACCGAACAGCGCGCCGCCGACCAGATGGTCATGCTCGTCCGGCAGTTCGGGGACCACCCCGAGGTCGGCAAGGCCATCCGCATGATCAGCTACGACGAGGAGAACCACCTGGCCTACTGCCACGAGGAGCTGCTCCGCCTCGTGCGCGCGGGGTACGGCCGGACCATCCAGCAGGTGCTGCGCGAAAGCGCCCTCGCCGAGATCTCCATCTACCGGGACGTGAGCCTCGCCGTCATGGACCACATGGGCCGGCTGCTGCACTGGCCCGCGGCCAAGGCGGCCGCGCTGGCCGCCGGGATCCGCGGCATGTACGCGTACGAGCGCTTCGCCGGCTGGCACCGGATGATCAGCCTGAACCTGCCGGAGCGGCGCAACGCGCTCGGCGGCGTACCGGTCGCCGCACCCGAGTTCGTCTAGCGGCCTCCCGGGCCCCCGGGCCGGCTACAGCCAGCCGCGGGACTTGAACATGCGGTGCAGGCCCAGACAGACGCCCACCATCACCAGCACCACCACCGGATAGCCCCAGGGCTGCCGCAGCTCCCACATGTGGTCGAAGTTCATCCCGTAGATCCCCGCCACCATCGTCGGGACGGCCGCCATCGCCGCCCAGGCCGAGATCTTGCGCATGTCGTCGTTCTGCCGGACGCCCATCTGCGCCAGGTGCGCCGCCAGCGCGTCCGACAGCAGCCGGTCCAGGCCCTCGATGTACTCGCTCGCCCTGGTCAGGTGGTCGGCGACGTCGCGGAAGAACGGCTGCGCGTGCTCGTGCACGAACGGCACGTTCCCGAAGGCGAGGCGTTCCATCGGCTGGAGCAGCGGGTTCGTCGCCCGGCGGAACTCCAGCACCTGCCGCTTGAAGCCGTAGATCCGCGCGGCGGTGTTCTTCGTGTCCGTGGCGTTCGGCGCGAAGACCTCGGCCTCCACCTCCTCCAGGTCGGCCTGGAGCTCGGCCGCGACCTCGATGTAGTGGTCGACCACCGCATCGGACACCGCGTACAGGACCGCCGTCGGGCCGTGGCGCAGGACCTCCGGCTCGTGCTCCAGCCGCTGGCGCACGGCGCTCAGCGCGGCCCCCTCCCCGTGCCTGACCGTGACCACGAAGGAGTCGCCGATGAAGAGCATCAGCTCGCCCGCGGTCACCGTGTCGGTGTCCTCGTCGTACATCACCGGCTTGAGGACGACGAACAGTGAGTCGTCGTACACCTCGAGCTTGGGGCGCTGGTGCGCCATCAGCGCGTCCTCCACCGCCAGCTTGTGCAGCCGGAACTCGTGGCTGACGTGCTCGAATTCCTCCTCCGTCGGCTCGTACATGCCGATCCAGAGGAAGGCGTCGCCGCTCGCCCGCGCCTCGTCGAGAGCGTCCGAGAGGTCCTCGGGCGCAGGGGAGCGGCGGCCGTCCCGGTACATGGCGCAGTCGACAATCACGAGGGGCATTCTCCCCTGCCCGCGCCCGGCCCGCACCCGACGGGCACCGCGCCCCCTGCTTCCGGCCGACACCCCCTAGGCTTTGCGTCATGGCCACGCTGATCCTCGTACGACACGGGCGGTCCACCGCCAACACCGCAGGGCTGCTCGCCGGATGGACGCCGGGCGTGGCCCTCGACGAGCGCGGCGCCGAGCAGGCGGCGGCGCTGCCCGGGCGGCTGGCCGCGGTGCCGCTCGCCGCAGCCGTCAGCAGCCCGCTGCAGCGCTGCCGGGAGACCCTCGCCCCGCTGCTCGCCGCGCGCCCGGAGCTGGCGCTGCACACCGACGAGCGGATCGGCGAATGCCACTACGGCGACTGGTCGAACCGCAAACTCTCGGAGCTGGGCGATGAACCGCTGATGAAGATCGTCCAACAGCACCCCTCGGCCGCCGCCTTCCCGGGCGGGGAGTCCATGCGCGCCATGCAGGCGCGCGCCGTGGACGCCGTACGGGAGTGGAACGCGCGGATCGAGGAGGAGCACGGGAGCGACGCCGTCTTCCTCATGTGCTCGCACGGGGACGTCATCAAGTCCCTTGTCGCGGACGCCCTGGGCATGCACCTGGACCTCTTCCAGCGCATCCACGTGGACCCCTGCTCGGTCACGGCCGTCCGCTACACCCCGACACGCCCGTTCCTGCTCCGGCTCGGCGACACCGGGGACTTCGGCTCGCTCGCCCCGCGCCCGGCCCGTGCACCGGACGCGGCCGCGGCGGAAACGGAAACATTCGAAAGCGCGACCGAAGACGGCGGGAACGCCGTCGTGGGGGGCGGCGCGGGCGCGGCGTGATCGAACGGCGCAGTAGGGTGGACTGGCCCAAATAAACGACCCGGCGGGGCGAGCACGGCTCCGCGAGGCCGCCGGATGCCAGCCAGAAGCACAGCCACAAGAGCAGCCACACGCGTGCAGCCCTTCCACTGCCGCCGAGACTTGGAGACTGGACGTGCCCCGTCAGGTGTTCCTCTACGATCCGCCGGACCGCTTCGTGGCCGGCACGGTCGGCCTTCCGGGACGCCGTACGTTCTTCCTGCAGGCATCGTCCGGCCCCCGCGTCACCAGCGTCTCCCTGGAGAAGACCCAGGTCGCTGCGCTGGCCGAGCGGATGGACGAGCTGTTGGACGAGGTCGTACGGCGTACCGGCGGCAATGCCCCGGTCCCGGCCGTCGCCCCCGCCGAGGCCGCCGACACCGCGCCGCTGGACGTCCCGGTCGACGAGGAGTTCCGCGTCGGCACCATGGCCCTGGCCTGGGACGGCGAGGAACAGCGGATGATCGTCGAGGCGCAGGCCCTGGTGGAGCTCGAGGCCGACTCGGAGGAGGATCTCGCCGAGGCGGAGGAGCGGCTGCTCCAGGACGAGGAGAACGGCCCGCCGATGCTGCGGGTCCGCCTCACCGGCGCCCAGGCCCGGGCCTTCGCCAAGCGGGCCCTGGACGTGGTCAACGCCGGCCGCCCGCCGTGCCCGCTGTGCAGCCTGCCGCTGGATCCCGAGGGCCACGTGTGCCCGCGCCAGAACGGCTACCGGCGCCAGGTGTGACCGCCACGGGGGAACTTGAGGAGCTGCTCGCCAAGGGCGAGCTGACGGTCGTCGGCCGCATCCGCGAGGCGTCCAACGCCGTGCTGCTGTGCACGGTGACGTACGGGGACGCCAGCGCCGACTGCGTGTACAAGCCGGTCAAGGGGGAGCGCCCGCTGTGGGACTTCCCGGACGGGAACCTCGCGCAGCGGGAGGTCGCCGCCTACCTGGTCTCCGAGGCCATGGGATGGGGCCTGGTGCCGCCGACCGTGCTGCGCGACGGGCCGTACGGCGAGGGCATGGTCCAGCTGTGGATCGCGTCCACGCCCGCCGAGGACGCGCCGGAAGGCGCCGAGGAGTCGGACGAGAGCGGCCTGCTGGCCCTCGTCGAGGGCGAGGAGGCGGGGGAGGGCTGGAAGCCGGTCGCCCTCGCCGACGTCGGGGAGGGGCGCACCGCGCTGCTCGTGCACGCCGACGACCCGCGGCTGCGCCGGCTCGCCGTCCTCGACGCCGTGATCAACAACGGCGACCGCAAGGGCGGCCACCTGCTGCCCGCGCCCGACGGGCGGCTCTACGGCATCGACCACGGGGTGACCTTCCACCGCGAGGACAAGCTGCGGACCCTGCTGTGGGGCTGGGCGGGCGAACCGCTGACCGACGAGGCGCGCGAGGTGCTGGCCTCGCTGGCGGCCCTGCTGGCCGACGGGGAGCCGCTGGCCACCCGGCTGGCCGAACTGATCACACCGGTCGAGCTGGCCGCCGTACGGGCCCGGGTGGCCCATCTGCTGCGCACCGGGGTGCATCCGCAGCCGTCAGGGCAGTGGCCCGCGATCCCCTGGCCGCCGGTCTGAACCGGACGGACCGGGAACGCACAGAACCGGCCAGATCGCAAGAGTGCTGATCAAGCCAACAGTGCAGGTCCGGTTCGTTTTCGGAACAGGCGTCCGGTTAGGCTCGAGACATGCATGCCTGGCCCGCTTCTGAGGTCCCCGCCCTGCCTGGCAAGGGCCGCGACCTCCAGATCCACGACACCGCGACCCAGGGGACGATCACCCTCGCCCCCGGTCCCGTCGCCCGTATCTACGTCTGCGGCATCACCCCGTACGACGCGACCCACATCGGTCACGCGGCGACCTACAACGCGTTCGACCTCGTGCAACGCGTGTGGCTCGACACCAAGCGGCAGGTCCACTACGTCCAGAACGTCACGGACGTGGACGATCCGCTGCTGGAGCGGGCGCTGCGCGACAACCTGGACTGGACCGAGCTCGCGGAGCGCGAGACGGCCCTCTTCCGCGAGGACATGACCGCCCTGCGGATGCTGCCCCCGCAGCAGTACATCGGCGCCGTCGAGGCCATACCGGGCATCGTGCCGCTGGTGGAGCGGCTGCGCGACGCCGGCGCGGCGTACGAGCTGGACGGCGACGTCTACTTCTCGGTCGAGTCCGACGCGAACTTCGGCAAGGTCTCCAACCTGGACGCCGAGGCGATGCGGCTGCTGTCCGCGGAGCGCGGCGGTGACCCGGAGCGCCCGGGGAAGAAGAACCCGCTGGACCCGATGCTGTGGATGGCGGCGCGCCCGGGCGAGCCGAGCTGGGACGGCGCCTCCCTGGGCCCCGGCCGGCCCGGCTGGCACATCGAGTGCGTCGCCATCGCCCTGGACCACCTGGGCATGGGCTTCGACATCCAGGGCGGAGGCTCCGACCTGGCGTTCCCGCACCACGAGATGGGCGCCTCGCACGCGCAGGTGCTGACGGGCGAGTTCCCGATGGCCAAGGCGTACGTGCACGCGGGCATGGTCGCGCTGCACGGCGAGAAGATGTCGAAGTCGAAGGGCAACCTGGTCTTCGTCTCCGCGCTGCGGCGCGCCGGGGTGGACCCGGCTGCGATCCGCCTCGCCCTGCTCTCGCACCACTACCGGGCCGACTGGGAGTGGACGGACGAGGTCCTCGAGCAGGCGGTGGCCCGCCTGGAGCGCTGGCGCGCGGCCGTGTCCCGGCCGGACGGCCTGCCGGCGGACGCGCTCGTCGAGGAGGTCCGCGAGGCGCTGGCGAACGACCTGGACGCGCCGGCCGCGCTGGCGGCGGTGGACCGCTGGGTGGACGCCCAGAACGCCTCCGACGGGGACGACGAGTCCGCGCCGGGCCTGGTCTCGCGCACGGTCGACGCCCTCCTGGGCGTGGCCCTGTAATCCGCCGCAGCCGAAGCTGCCGATGCCCCCTGTCCTTCCGGGCAGGGGGCATCGCTGCGTTCAGGGCCGGCCGGCTACGCCTCGGGAGGCGTGTCGTCCTCGTCCGGGGCCGGCGGCTCCTCGCCCGCCGGGTCCGGCTTGCGCTTCGGGGGGCGGGTCAGGCCGCTGCTCGTGTCGCGGAGGTACGAGCCGTCGCCCGCCTCGGCCGGGGGCCCCGCCGGGTCACGGCGCCGCAGGTACCGCTCGAACTCCCGGGCGATGGCGTCGCCCGACGCCTCCGGCAGGTCCGCCGTGTCCCGCGCCTCCTCCAGCGTCTGGACGTACTCCGCCACCTCGCTGTCCTCCGCGGCCAGTTGGTCCACGCCGAGCTGCCACGCCCGCGCGTCCTCCGGGAGTTCGCCCAGCGGGATCCGGATGTCGATCAGGTCCTCCAGCCGGTTCAGCAGGGCCAGCGTCGCCTTCGGGTTCGGCGGCTGGGAGACGTAGTGCGGGACCGCCGCCCACAGGGACACCGCCGGCACTCCGGCATGCGTGCAGGCCTCCTGGAGGATGCCCACGATCCCCGTCGGACCCTCGTACTTCGTCTCCTCCAGGTCCATCGTGCGCGCCAGGTCCGGGTCCGAGGTGACCCCGCTGACCGGCACCGGCCGCGTGTGCGGGGTGTCCCCGAGCAGGGCGCCCAGGATCACCACCATCTCCACGCCCAGTTCGTGTGCGAAGCCCAGGATCTCGTTGCAGAACGACCGCCACCGCATGGACGGTTCGATGCCCCGTACGAGGACGAGGTCACGCGGCTTCGCGCCGCCGATCCGGACCACCGACAGCCTCGTCGTCGGCCACGTGATCTTCCGTACCCCGTTGTCCAGCCACACCGTCGGCCGGTTGACCTGGAAGTCGTAGTAGTCCTCGGCGTCCAGCGCCGCGAAGACCTCGCCCTTCCACTCCCGGTCCAGGTGCGCGACCGCACCGGAGGCCGCGTCACCCGCGTCGTTCCAGCCCTCGAACGCGGCCACCATGACCGGGTCGATCAGCTCGGGCACGCCCTCAAGCTCGATCACCCAGGTCTCCTTCCGAAGTTCCTTGCGTACGTGGGTCAGCCTAAGCCTTGAGACGACACCAGCCACAGCCCACGACAGAGGGGCGGTTCCCCTCGGAACCGCCCCTCTTCCCCACCTGCGCGGCAGCTATGCCTTGCGGCTCAGCATCTCCTCGACCCGCGCGCGCACGGAGTCGTCGTCCAGGCCGCGGACCGTCACCGTGGTGCGGCGGCGCAGCACGTCGTCGACCGTCTCGGCCCACTCGTTGTCACGGGCGTAGGCGACCTGCGCCCAGATCTCCGGGCCGTCCGGGTGGATCCGCTCGGCCAGCGCCGGGTCCTCGTTCGCGAGGCGCGCGATGTCGAAGGCCAGCGAGCCGTAGTGCGAGGCCAGGTGGCGGGCGGTGAGCGGGTCCATCCGCGTGCCGGGCTCGCGGTCCACCAGCAGGCGGTGCGCGACGGCGTTCGGGTTGGCGACGCCGGGCAGCGGCACCCGGCGTACGAGCGACTTCACCGGCTCCATGTCGTCGGTGAGCGGGCTGCCGGGCAGCTTGGCCAGCTTGTCCATGACCACGCGGCCGATGTGCCGGTACGTCGTCCACTTGCCGCCGGCCACCGACAGCATGCCGCCGGCGCCCTCGGAGACGACGGTCTCGCGCTTGGCCTTCTCGACGCCGCCGGGGCCGCCGGGCAGCACCCGCAGGCCGGCGAAGGCGTACGTCATCAGCGAGCGGTCGAGGTCCGCGTCCTTCACCGAGAACGCGGCCTCGTCCAGGATCTGCTGGATGTCGGACTCGGTGGCGCGCACGTCCGCCGGGTCGCCCTCGTACACCTCGTCGGTGGTGCCGAGCAGCAGCTGGTCCTCCCACGGGAGGGCGAAGGTGATGCGGTACTTGTCGATCGGGGTGGCCATGGCGGCCTTCCACGGCGACTTGCGCTTCATGACGATGTGCGCGCCCTTGGAGAGGCGGATCGACGGCATCGAGTGCTTGTCTTCCATGCGCCGCAGGTGGTCCACCCACGGGCCGGTGGCGTTGAGCACGACGCGCGCGTCGACGCCGAACTCGGTGCCGTCGAGGCGGTCCTTGAGCTCGGCGCCGGTGACCCGGCCGCGCGTCATGCGCAGGCCGGTGACCTCGGCGTGGTTGAGGACGACGGCGCCCGACTCGACGGCCGCGCGGACCGTCATCACGGCGACGCGGGAGTCGTTCATCTGGTGGTCGTAGTAGACCGCGACGGCCTTCAGGTTGTCCGTCTTCAGGCCAGGGTTGTCGGCGGCGGCACGGGCCGGGGATATGACCTTGCCCATGCCGTCGCCGAAGGCCGAGAGGGCGGAGTAGGCGAAGACGCCCGCGCCCAGCTTGGCCGCACCGACCGGTCCGCCCTTGTAGACCGGCAGGTAGAAGGTGAGCGGATTGACCAGGTGCGGGGCCACGTCCTTGGCCAGCACCCGGCGCTCGTGGTGGTTCTCGGCGACCAGCTTGACCGCGCCGGTCTGCAGGTAGCGCAGGCCGCCGTGGACGAGCTTGGAGGAGGCCGAGGAGGTGGCGCCGGCGAAGTCGCCGGCGTCCACCATGGCAACCCGCAGACCCGACTGCGCGGCGTGCCAGGCCACCGAGGTGCCCAGGATTCCACCGCCGATGACCAGCAGGTCGTACGTGGCCTTGGCCAGCTGCTCACGGGTCTCGGCGCGGCTCGCGTTCGAACCGGCTGTCGGGTGCGTGCCCAGAGTGGGAACGCTCTGCAGGCTGCTCATATCTCTTAGCTCCTCGTCGATTGACTCAGCTGGTGCGTCAGCTGGCGTCTTCGTCGTCGACCCAGCCCATGGACCGCTCCACGGCCTTGAGCCAGCTCTTGTACTCGCGGTCGCGCTGCTCTGCAGGCATCCGCGGGGTCCACTCGGCCGCGCGGCGCCAGTTGGCGCGCAGGGCGTCGGTGTCGGGCCAGAAGCCGACGGCCAGGCCGGCGGCGTAGGCGGCGCCGAGGCAGGTGGTCTCCGCGACCATGGGACGGACCACGGGGGCGTCCACGAAGTCGGAGAGGGTCTGCATCAGCAGGTTGTTGGAGGTCATGCCGCCGTCGACCTTGAGGGCCGCGAGCTCGACGCCCGAGTCCTTGGTCATGGCGTCGGTGATCTCGCGGGTCTGCCAGGCGGTGGCCTCCAGGACGGCACGGGCGATGTGCGCCTTGGTGACGTACCGGGTGAGGCCGGCGATCACACCGCGGGCGTCGGAGCGCCAGTACGGGGCGAACAGGCCGGAGAAGGCCGGCACGAAGTAGGCGCCGCCGTTGTCCTCGACCGAGAGCGCGAGGGTCTCGATCTCGGCCGCGGTCTTGATCATGCCCATCTGGTCGCGCATCCACTGGACGAGCGAGCCGGTGACGGCGATGGAGCCCTCCAGCGCGTAGACCGGCTTCTGGTCGCCGATCTTGTAGCCGACCGTGGTCAGCAGGCCGCTGTAGGAGTTGATGACCTTGTCGCCGGTGTTCATCAGCATGAACGTGCCGGTGCCGTACGTGGACTTCGCCTCGCCCTCGGCGAAACAGGTCTGGCCGAAGAGGGCGGCCTGCTGGTCACCGAGCGCCGAGGCGACCGGGACACCGGCGAGGACGCCGTCCTTGACGTGGCCGTAGACCTCGGCGGAGGACTTGATCTCGGGGAGGATGTCGAGCGGAACCTCCATGGACTCCGCGATCTTGGCGTCCCACTCCAGGGTGTGGAGGTTCATCAGCATGGTGCGCGAGGCGTTGGTGACGTCCGTGACGTGCACACCGCCCTGGGCGCCACCGGTGAGGTTCCAGATGACCCAGGAGTCCATGGTGCCGAAGAGGATGTCGCCGGCCTCGGCGCGCGCACGCAGGCCCTCGACGTTGTCGAGCAGCCAGCGGGCCTTGGGGCCGGCGAAGTAGCTCGCCAGCGGCAGGCCGGTCTCGCGGCGGAAGCGGTCCTGGCCGACGTTGCGGCCGAGCTCCTTGCACAGGGCATCGGTGCGGGTGTCCTGCCAGACCAGCGCGTTGTGCACCGGCTCGCCGGTGTTCTTGTCCCAAAGGACGGTGGTCTCGCGCTGGTTGGTGATGCCGATCGCCTTGACGTCGGCGGCGGTGATCTCGGCCTTGGCGATGGCCCCGGCCACGACCTCCTGGACGTTGGTCCAGATCTCGGCGGCGTCGTGCTCGACCCAGCCCGGCTTCGGGAAGATCTGCTCGTGCTCCTTCTGGTCGACGGCGACGATGCGGCCGTCGCGGTCGAAGACGATGCAGCGCGAGGAGGTGGTGCCCTGGTCGATCGCGGCGATGAACGGCCCTGCGCCGTGGGAACGAGTGCTGCTGCTGGTCATGTGGCTGCTCCTGGCAGGTCTAGGTAGGCGGAATCAGGTGGGCAGTGCGGATCTTGCGATACGTACCGATGCTGATCAGGCGAACGCGATGTTGTACAGACCACCGGCGAGGGCGGCACCGACGAGCGGGCCGACCACCGGGATCCAGGAGTATCCCCAGTCGGAGCCGCCCTTGTTGGGCAGCGGCAGCAGGGCGTGGACGATGCGCGGACCGAGGTCGCGGACCGGGTTGATGGCGTAGCCGGTCGGGCCGCCGAGCGAGAGGCCGATGCCGACGACGACGAAGGAGGTGATCAGGACGCCGATGACGCCGAGGCCCTTGCCGCCGTCCTGGAGGCCCTGGGTCAGGATCGCCAGGACCAGGACGGCCGTACCGATTATCTCGGTCACGAGGTTCTGGACGACGTTGCGGATCTCGGGTCCGGTGGAGAACACACCGAGGACCGGGCCGGCCTGGTCGTGCGGGTGCGGGTCCTCCGGGCCGAGCTTGGCGTCACGGATGTGCTCCGGGTCCGAGAGGTGCACCCGGAACTGTCCGTAGTAGGTGACCCACATCAGGACCGCGCCGAGCATGGCGCCGAGCAGCTGTCCGGCGAAGTAGACCGGAACGTCGCTCCAGTCGCCGTTCTTGATGGCCAGGCCGACGGTGACCGCCGGGTTGAGGTGCGCACCGGAGAGCGGGGCGGAAACGTAGGCGGCGATCAGGACGGCGAAACCCCAGCCGAACGTGATCGCGAGCCAGCCTGCGTTCCGGGCCTTGGAGCTCTTGAGCGTCACGGCGGCGCAGACGCCACCGCCGAGCAGGGTGAGCAGGGCGGTACCGATGGTCTCGCCGATGAAGATGTCGGAGGTGGACACCTGCGACTCCTTTGCCTTGCAGGGGTGGGCGGACACCGGGTCCCGTCCGGTGCCGCGCACTCGGTGAGTGCTTCACCGGTCCTTGGCCTTGTCACACCCTAACGCGTATTGCCGGTAGGTGTTCGACAATGCCGACCGATGAACGGCAGTTTTCCGCCCAGGTGAAGAACGCGTCAAGGGTCGGCCAGGCCAAAGTGTCGGATCGTTACCACTAGGTGCGATCAGCCAAACTCGGCCATCGGATGGCCGGGATATGGCGAAAAGAGGGCAGAAAGCAGCCAGGTAGTGGCCGGAAGTCGCTGGAAGGGGCTTAGAACCGGCCCGCGCCGAGGTCGCGTGAAACAGAGCGCGCACAGTCCCGTACGGACGCCACGAGGCTCGCCCGGGGCTCCCCGGACTCCCCGCAGACCCGCTCCACGGCCCCCGCGACCGCCACCGCGCCCACCGGCATCCGGCGCCGGTCGTGGATCGGCGCCGCCACCGAGGCGATGCCCTCCCAGGTCTCCTCGACGTCCGCGGCCCAGCCGCGCGCCCGGGTCAGGTCGAGGACCTGCTCGAACCCCGCGCCGTCCGTGACCGTCCGGGGGGTGAACGCCTCGCGCTCCGCCTCCAGTGCCTCCGTATGGGCGACCGGGTCGTACGCCGACAGCACCTTGCCCAGGGCCGTGGAGTGCAGCGGCTGCATGGCCCCCACCTCCAGCACCTGACGGCTGTCGTCCGGACGGAACACGTGGTGCATGATCAGCACCCCGCTCTTGTGGAGAACGCCCACGTAGACGCTCTCGCCGCTCGCCCGGGCCAGATCGTCCGTCCAGACCAGCGCACGCGCCCGCAGCTCGTGCACGTCCAGATAGCTGTTGCCCAGGCGCAGCAGCTCCGCGCCCAGCTGGTAGCGGCCCGAGGCGGGGTCCTGCTCCACGAAGCCCTCGGCCTGCAGCGTGCGCAGGATCCCGTGCGCCGTGCCCTTGGCCAGGCCCAGGGAGCTGGCCACGTCCGAAAGGCCCAGCCGGCGCTCGCCGCCCGCCAGGAGTCGCAGCATCGCAGCGGCTCGTTCGAGCGACTGGATGTTCCGTGCCATCGCGCAGCCTCCTGCTGACGTAGTTCGACAATGCTGAACAGTATCGGTCGATGTCGACCTTGTGCATGGTTGGGCAACTGTTCAGGCCTCCGTCGACCAGGACACCCCTGGCAGACGCCCGCGCACAGAATGCAGTCCGCCACGTGGGACACCCCCACCGGGGTTGGTGCCGCGCGGTTACCCTGACCGCGTGCACCCTTGACACAGCAGGGGTGCAAAGCCGACAGCCGTCGCACCCCAGGGAGCTCAACCATGGCCTCGTTGCCGAACCCGCCCGCTGACACCCAGACCAGGGCCGATGCCCTCCGAGAGGCACTCGCGACCCGCGTGGTCGTCGCCGACGGAGCCATGGGAACGATGCTCCAGGCGCAGGACCCCTCGATGGAGGACTTCCAGCAGCTGGAGGGCTGCAACGAGGTCCTCAACGTCACCCGCCCCGACATTGTGCGCACGGTGCACGACGCGTACTTCGCGGTGGGCGTGGACTGCGTCGAGACCAACACCTTCGGTGCGAATTTCGCGGCACTCGCCGAGTACGACATCCCCGAACGCAACTTCGAGCTGTCGGAGTCCGGCGCCCGCCTCGCCCGCGAGGTCGCCGACGAGTACACCGCGAAGAGCGGACAGCAGCGCTGGGTCCTCGGCTCCATGGGCCCCGGCACCAAGCTGCCCACCCTCGGCCACATCGACTACGCGACGATCCGCGACGCCTACCAGGTCAACGCCGAGGGCCTGCTCTCCGGCGGGGCCGACGCCCTGCTCGTCGAGACCACCCAGGACCTCCTCCAGACCAAGTCCTCCATCATCGGCGCCCGGCGCGCGATGGAGGCGCTCGGCGTGTCCGTCCCGCTCATCTGCTCCGTCACCGTCGAGACCACCGGCACCATGCTCCTCGGCTCCGAGATCGGCGCCGCGCTCACCGCGCTGGAGCCGCTCGGCATCGACATGATCGGCCTGAACTGCGCCACCGGCCCCGCCGAGATGAGCGAGCACCTGCGCTACCTGGCCCGCAACGCGCGCATCCCGCTCTCCTGCATGCCCAACGCCGGCCTGCCCGTCCTCGGCAAGAACGGCGCGCACTACCCGCTGTCCGCCCCTGAGCTCGCCGACGCCCAGGAGACCTTCGTCCGCGAGTACGGGCTCTCCCTCGTCGGCGGCTGCTGCGGTACGACCCCGGAGCACCTGCGCCAGGTCGTCGAGCGGGTCCGCGCCCTCGCCCCGGCCGTCCGCGAGCCCCGGCCGGAGCCCGGCGCGTCCTCGCTCTACCAGACGGTGCCGTTCCGGCAGGACACCTCGTACATGGCGATCGGCGAGCGGACGAACGCCAACGGGTCGAAGAAGTTCCGCGAGGCCATGCTCGAGGCCCGCTGGGACGACTGCGTCGAGATGGCCCGCGACCAGATCCGCGAGGGCGCGCACATGCTCGACCTGTGCGTGGACTACGTGGGCCGCGACGGGGTCGCCGACATGAAGGAGCTCGCCGGCCGGTTCGCGACGGCCTCGACGCTGCCGATCGTCCTGGACTCCACCGAGGTTCCCGTCATCCAGGCCGGCCTGGAGAAGCTCGGCGGGCGCGCCGTCATCAACTCCGTCAACTACGAGGACGGCGACGGCCCGGAGTCGCGTTTCGCCAAGGTCACCCGCTTGGCGCAGGAGCACGGCGCCGCCCTGATCGCGCTGACCATCGACGAGGAGGGCCAGGCCCGCACCGCCGAGCACAAGGTCGCCATCGCCGAACGGCTGATCACGGACCTGACCGGCAACTGGGGCATCAACGAGTCGGACATCCTCATCGACACCCTGACCTTCACGATCTGCACCGGTCAGGAGGAGTCCCGGGGCGACGGCATCGCCACGATCGAGGCGATCCGCGAGCTCAAGCGCCGCCACCCGGACGTCCAGACCACCCTCGGCCTGTCGAACATCTCCTTCGGCCTGAACCCGGCCGCCCGTGTGCTGCTGAACTCGGTCTTCCTCGACGAGTGCGTCAAGGCGGGCCTGGACTCGGCGATCGTCCACGCGAGCAAGATCCTGCCCATCGCCCGGTTCGACGACGAGCAGGTCGGCACCGCCCTCGACCTGATCTACGACCGGCGCGCCGAGGGCTACGACCCGCTGCAGAAGCTGATGGCCCTCTTCGAGGGCGTCAACACCAAGTCGCTGAAGGCCGGCCGTGCCGAGGAGCTCATGGCGCTCCCGCTGGACGAGCGGCTCCAGCGCCGGATCATCGACGGTGAGAAGAACGGACTGGAGGCCGACCTCGACGAGGCGCTCCAGACCCGTCCGGCCCTGGACATCGTCAACGACACCCTGTTGGAGGGCATGAAGGTCGTCGGCGAGCTGTTCGGCTCGGGCCAGATGCAGCTGCCGTTCGTCCTGCAGTCCGCCGAGGTCATGAAGACGGCGGTCGCCTACCTCGAGCCGCACATGGAGAAGACCGACGACGAGGGCAAGGGCACCATCGTCCTCGCCACCGTCCGCGGCGACGTCCACGACATCGGCAAGAACCTCGTCGACATCATCCTCACCAACAACGGCTACAACGTCGTCAACATCGGCATCAAGCAGCCGGTCTCCGCGATCCTGGAGGCCGCACAGGAGCACAAGGCCGACGTCATCGGCATGTCCGGGCTGCTCGTGAAGTCGACCGTGATCATGAAGGAGAACCTGGAGGAGCTCAACCAGCGCAAGCTGGCGGCCGACTACCCGGTCATCCTCGGCGGCGCCGCCCTGACCCGCGCCTACGTCGAACAGGACCTCCACGAGATCTACGAGGGCGAGGTCCGCTACGCCCGCGACGCCTTCGAGGGCCTGCGCCTGATGGACGCCCTGATCGCCGTCAAGCGCGGCGTGCCGGGCGCCGCCCTGCCCGAGCTGAAGCAGCGCCGGGTGGCCAAGCGGGACACCCCTTCCACCCAGGTGGAGGAACCGGAGGAGCCGGGGGGCCGTTCCGACGTCGCGATCGACAACCCGGTCCCGACCCCGCCCTTCTGGGGCACGCGCGTGGTCAAGGGCATCCCGCTCAAGGACTACGCCTCCTGGCTGGACGAGGGCGCCCTGTTCAAGGGCCAGTGGGGCCTCAAGCAGGCCCGCGCCGGCGGGGCCACGTACGAGGAGCTCGTCGAGAGCGAGGGCCGGCCGCGGCTGCGCGGCCTCCTCGACAAGCTGCACACCGAGAACCTGCTCGAGGCGGCGGTGGTCTACGGCTACTTCCCCTGCGTGTCCAAGGGCGAGGACCTGATCATCCTCGACGACGACGGGAACGAGCGGACCCGCTTCACCTTCCCGCGCCAGCGCCGCGGCCGGCGCCTGTGCCTCGCCGACTTCTTCCGCCCGGAGGAGTCCGGCGAGACCGACGTCGTGGGCCTCCAGGTCGTCACCGTCGGCTCGAGGATCGGCGAGGCCACGGCCAAGCTGTTCGAGTCCGACTCCTACCGCGAGTACCTCGAGCTGCACGGCCTGTCGGTGCAGCTCGCCGAGGCCATGGCCGAGTACTGGCACGCCCGCGTCCGCGCCGAGCTCGGCTTCGGCGGCGAGGACCCGGCGGCCGTGGAGGACATGTTCGACCTGAAGTACCGCGGCGCCCGCTTCTCGCTGGGCTACGGGGCCTGCCCCGACCTGGAGGACCGCGCCAAGATCGCCGACCTCCTCCAGCCGGAGCGGATCGGGGTCCACCTCTCCGAGGAGTTCCAGCTCCACCCGGAGCAGTCCACCGACGCGATCGTCATCCACCACCCCGAAGCGAAGTATTTCAACGCACGCTGACGCGGACCGACGTACACTTGTCGGTCCCATACAGGCCGGTCGCCTGTTCCCCCGGGGGATGCCCCATGGGGAAGAGGCGGCCGGCCTTCTCGTCCCCCGAGAGAGGTGTGCCGGATGACCAGCACCGTTCCCGCCCCCGTCGCCCGCACGGCCGACGGGCATGCCCTGCAGGCGGTGCTGCTCGACATGGACGGCACCCTCGTCGACACCGAGGGCTTCTGGTGGGAGATCGAGGTCGACGTCTTCGGCGAGCTCGGCCACCGGCTCGACGACGCCTGGCGCGACATCGTCGTCGGCGGGCCCATGACCCGCAGCGCCGCCTTCCTCATCGAGTCCACCGGCGCCGCCGTCACCCTTTCGGAGCTGAGCGTCCTGCTCAACGAGCGCTTCGAGGCGCGGATCGCCGACCAGGTGCCGCTCATGCCGGGCGCCGAGCGGCTGCTGGCCGAGCTGGCCCGGCACAACGTGCCCACCGCCCTCGTCTCCGCCTCGCACCGCCGCGTCATCGACCGGGTGCTGCGCTCACTGGGCCCCGAGCGGTTCGCGCTGAGCGTGGCCGGCGACGAGGTGGCCCGGACCAAGCCGCACCCGGACCCGTACCTGCTGGCCGCCCGCACCCTCGGCGCGCACCCCTCGCGCTGCGCGGTCATCGAGGACACCGCGACCGGAGTCGCCTCCGCCGAGGCCGCAGGCTGCCGGGTCGTGGCCGTCCCCTCGGTCGGCGTCATCGCACCCGCCCCGGGCCGCACCGTCGTCCGCTCGCTGGAGGACGTCGACCTTCCGTTCCTGCGCTCCCTCATCACTCCGATGAACTGACCGCACACGCTCAGTGCCGAACAGAACGGCCGCCGGATCGAGGTCCCGCGGAAGGATCTTCCGTTCCATGGCCCGGAGGCTGAAATTCCATCCTTTCCTCTGGTGGTTGTGGCGGGTGACCTTTGTCACGTGCCAAGGCCCCTACGGACCTGTCTCAGGGCCCGGAAACCTTCCCTTGTGTCCGGATTGATCAGCTCCTGACCGAATCTGCGGTGACTCCCACATAGACAGGCAGTCCGCACCCATCACCGTGCGATTACGCCCCAAGTCCTGCCAGTTCAAGCCATCCCGTCCCAGGCCACTAATGTCGACGCGGGCACTACGCCGCACCTCTGCTGACCCGGTCGCACACCCATGTGCCGGGACCGCGTGGACCGATCGTCACAACACCGGCCCGATCGTTCCGCCCTGAACGGGCGACCGCCGCGAAGTGCCCTTTACGCCGCTTTGAGCAAGTGCCGGTCAAGGGAGTACTTCCAGCATGAACCGCAAGACCCTGGTGCTGACGGCTGCGGCCGGACTGCTCACCCCCGCGCTCGCCGCATGCGGCAGCACCAGCGGAGGCGGAGCAGGATCCGGAGCGATCGTCGTCGGCACCACCGACCGGTTCGAGGCGGCCGACTACGCTCCCGCACCGTTCGACCCGGCCTACGCCTACGACGCCGGCGCCTGGAACGTCCTGCGGCAGACCGTCCAGACGCTGATGCACACCCCCCGCGGCGGCGGCCAGCCCGTCCCCGAAGCAGCCTCCGACTGCCGCTTCACCGACACCGGCAACGAGAGCTACCGCTGCACCCTGCGGCCCGACCTCAAGTTCGCGAACGGCGAGCCGCTCACCGCGAAGGACGTCAAGTTCTCCATCGAGCGCGTCCTCGCCATCAAGGACGAGAACGGCCCCTCCTCGCTGCTCTCCACCGTCGACACCGTCGAGGTGAAGGCCGCCGACACCGTCGTCTTCCACCTGAAGACCCCCGACGCGACCTTCCCGCAAAAGCTCTCCACCCCCGCCGCGGGCATCGTGAGCGAGAAGAACTACGACGCCAAGAAGCTCCGCGAGGGCTTCTCCGTCGACGGCTCCGGCCCGTACACGATGAAGGCCGAGGTCAAGGACAACCACCTCGTCCGCGCCGTCTTCAGCAAGAACCCGCACTACAAGGGCGACCTCAAGCTGCAGAACGACAAGGTCGAACTGCGCACCTTCAACGACTCCGCGGCCATGGGCAAGGCACTCACCGGCGGGTCCATCCACATGGTCTCCCGCACCCTCTCGCCCGCCCAGATCACCGAGTTCGCCGCCAAGCCGCCCAAGGGCGTCAAGCTGGTCCCGATGCCCGGCCTGGAGATCCGCTACATCGGCTTCAACACCGAGGCGCCGGCCGTCAAGGACAAGGCCGTGCGCCAGGCCCTCGCCGCCGCCGTCGACCGCAACGCGATCATCGACAAGGTGTACGGCAAGTCGGCGCAGCCCCTGTACTCGCTGGTCCCCACCACCCTGACGGGCCACGTCAACTCCTTCTTCAACAAGTACGGCGAGGCCAACACCCCGAAGGCGGCCGACCTGCTGAAGAACGCCGGGATCAAGACCCCGGTCAAGCTGACGCTGAACTACACCAAGGACCACTACGGCGACGGCACGGCCACCGAGTTCGAGACCCTCAAGAACCAGCTGAACTCCACCCAGCTGTTCGACGTCACCGTCCAGGGCTCCGACTGGTCCGACTTCCGCCCCGCGCAGAAGAAGGGCGACTACGCCGCCTACGGGCTCGGCTGGTTCCCCGACTACCCCGACGCCGACAACTTCCTCGCTCCCTTCCTGGAGCAGGACAACTTCCTGGGCACGCCGTACGCCAACGCCGCGGTGCGCACCAAGCTCATCCCCGAATCCCGGCGCGCCGTCGACCGCGACGTCGCCGTCCCCGCGATCACGGAGATGCAGGACATCGTCGCCGAGGACGTGCCCGTCCTGCCGCTGTGGCAGGGCAAGCAGTACGTCGCCGCACGCGACGGGATCACCGGAGTGGAGTGGTCGGTCAACGCCATCTCCGACCTCCAGCTGTGGGAACTCGGCCGCGGTGTCAGCGGCTGAGACCGGCAGTAACCGGCAGCAACCGGCGGCGGGTGTCGCAGGCCGGCGCAACGAAACAGTGAGACTGTGAAGGACGTTCGCGTGAATCGACGTAACCAGTGGTTGGCGGCCCCGCTCGGCGCAGCCACCGCCGCCGCGCTGCTCAGCGGTTGCGGTTCGACCGACAGCCCCACCGCCGGCGGCGGCAAGGGCGTGGTCATGGGGATATCCGACAAGGTGAAATCCACCGACCCCGCATCCGGTTACGACCCGGGGTCCTGGCTGCTCTTCAACAACGTCTTCCAGTCCCTGCTGAGCTTCCCCAAGGGCGGCACCACCCCCGAGCCCGACGCCGCCCAGGCCTGCAACTTCGAGGGCGGCGACAGCAAGCTCTACAAGTGCACCCTGCGCACCGGCCTCAAGTTCAGCAACGGCCACGCCCTCACCTCGAAGGACGTCAAGTACTCCTTCGAGCGCACGCTGAAGATCAACGACGCCAACGGCCCCTCCGTGATGCTGTCGTCGATCGCCGGCATCGACACCCCCGACGACAAGACCGTCGTCTTCCGCCTCAAGACGTCCGACGCGACCTTCCCCAGCAAGATCGCATCGGGCGCGGGCTCCATCGTCGACCACAGCGAGTACCCGGCCGACAAGCTCCGCACCGACGGCAAGGCCATCGGCTCCGGCGTCTACAAGCTGGACTCGATGAACGAGAAGAGCGCCAGCTTCTCCGTCAACGACTCCTACAGCGGCAAGGCCAAGGCCAAGAACACCGGCGTCACCCTCAAGTTCTTCAACGAGGACCAGGCCGCACTCAAGCGGGTCCTGGAAAGCGGCGAGGTCGACTTCGCCTTCCGCGGCCTCGCCGCCAAGGACATCGCCAGCCTGTCCTCCACGAAGACCGGGGACCACAAGGTCGAGGTCGTCCAGGGCACCGGCGCCGAAGTCGAGCACCTCGTCTTCAACATGAACGACCCGGTCGCCGGAAAGCTCCCCATCCGCAAGGCCATCGCCTACCTCGTCGACCGCGAAGCGCTCGTCAAGGACGTCTACGACGGCACCGCGACCTCGCTCTACTCGATCGTCCCGGCCGGCATCGGCTCTCACAACACCGCCTTCTTCGACCGCTACGGCGGCAGCCCGCAGCCCAAGAAGGCCGAAGCCGTCCTGCGCGCCGCCGGCATCAAGGACAAGGTGAAGATCACCCTGTACTCGACGCCCACCCGCTACGGCCCGTCCACGGACCAGGAATTCCAGCTCATCGCCAAGCAGCTCAACGACAGCGGACTCTTCGAGGCCGACGTCAAGTCCGTCGAGTTCGGGCAGTACGAGAAGGACATCCAGGACGGCAAGTACGGCGTGTACGTCAAGGGCTGGGTCCCCGACTACCCGGACGCCGACAACTTCACGCAGCCGTTCTTCGGTCCGGACAACGTCCTGCACAACAACTACGACAACAAGGAGATCACCGGGACCATCATCCCGTCGACCTCCACGAAGTCCGACCGCACCGCGGCCACCGTCGACTACAACCGCCTCCAGGACATCGTCGCCGACGAGATCCCGATCCTCCCGCTCTGGCAGGGCAAGCAGTACGCCGTCACCCGCCAGAACGTGACGGGCCTTCAGTGGTCGCTCGACGCCTCCACCGTCTTCCGCTTCTGGGAGATCAGCAAGGGCTGACCCGTAACCCGGTACGGCGAAGGGGCCGGCAGCCGCACGATGCGGCTGTCGGCCCCTCCGGCTGCTCCGGGCAGGCTCCGGCCCGCGCCCGGCGCGCTACTGTCCGGCGCCGGGGCGCACCAGACCGCTCTCGTACGCGTACACCGCCGCCTGGACCCGGTCGCGCAGGCCCAGCTTCGTCAGCACGTGCCCCACATGCGTCTTCACCGTCGTCTCGCTCACGAACAGATCCGCCGCGATCTCCGCGTTCGACAGGCCCCGCGCCACCAGCTTCAGCACCTCGACCTCCCGCTCGGTCAGCGTCCCCAAGGTGTCCGGCACGCTGTCCTCGCCAGACGGCAGGTGGCCCGCGTACTTGTCCAGCAGGCGCCGCGTGATGCTCGGCGCCAGCATCGCCTCGCCGCCCGCCACCACCCGGATCGCCTGCACCAGCTCATTGGCCGGCGCATCCTTCAGCAGGAACCCGCTCGCCCCCGCCCGCAGCGCCTCCACCACGTACTCGTCCAGATCGAACGTGGTCAGCACGAGCACCTTCGCCGGACCGTCCCGGCCCGGACCGGTGATCTGCCGCGTCGCCTCCACCCCGTCCATCCGGGGCATCCGGATGTCCATCAGCACCACATCGGGCTGCAGCGCCCGTACCTGGTCCAGCGCCTGCAGACCGTCCCCGGCCTCCCCGACGACCGCCAGGTCCTGTTCGGCCTCCAGGATCATCCGGAAGCCGGTGCGCAGCAGCGGCTGGTCGTCGACCAGTAGGACGCGGATCGCCACAGGGTGTACCTCGTATTCGTACGGCGGCAACGACGGACGCCGCCCATTCTGCCCTGATCGGCCCGTCAGGATTCCTCAGGGAGGCCCGCCCCTGCCCCGCTCCCCGGCCTCGGGATGATCATCAGAGGATAGGCCGGGGGAGTCCCCCCGAACTCAGGACACACCACCTGGTGATCACACCAGCCGCACAGCTTCGTCGGCCGCGGCCGCCAGTCACCCGTCTCCGTCGCCTCCTTGATCGCCTCCCACAGCGCCAGCAGCTTGCGCTCCACCCGCTCCAGATCCGCGATCACCGGGTCGTACGTCAGCACGTCCCCACTGCCCAGATACACCAGCTGCAGCCGCCGCGGCACCACCTGCTTCAGCCGCCACACCACCAGCGCATAGAACTTCATCTGGAACAGCGCACCCTCGGCATACTCCGGCCGCGGAGCCTTGCCCGTCTTGTAGTCGACGATCCGCACCTCGCCCGACGGAGCCACATCCACCCGGTCGATGATCCCGCGCAGCCGCAGCCCCGACTCCAGCTCCGTCTCCACGAAGAACTCCCGCTCCACCGGCTCCAGCCGCGTCGGGTCCTCCAGCGTGAACCACCGCTCCACCAGCGCCTCGGCCTCCGTCAGCCAGCGCGCCAGCCCCGCCCCCCCGTCCCCCTCCGGGAACAGCTCCACCAACTCCGGCTTCGACTCCAGCAGACGGTCCCACTGCCCCGGAACCAGCGCCTTCGCCCGCGGCGCCGTCCGCTCCACCGCCGGATGATCGAACAACCGCTCCAGCACCGCATGCACCAGCGTGCCCCGCGTCGCCGCAGCACTCGGCTTCTCCGGCAGCTTGTCGATCACCCGGAACCGGTACAGCAGCGGGCACTGCATGAAATCGCTCGCCCGCGAAGGGGACAGCGAAGAAGGCGCCACCGCGCTCGGCGCTGCATCGGCATCGGCTGCGCCAGGAACCGGACCGGGACTCGTCGTCATGGACAAAACCCTACGACCCGCCACCGACAGCGCGCGCATACCATCGACGCCGAGCCCCCTCGCACTGCATGATCGGAGCATCACACCGCGCCACCACGCACCCCGCCCCGCACCGACCGTGCACCTGAACCACACTGAAAGCACCGCCGGCCGCAACCCGCCGGACAGCACCGAACGAAGGACACCCGTGGCAGACACCGACGAAACCGGCGAGCGCGCACCCAAGCGCCCCGGACCGGGCGGCGGCATCCTCATGGGCCGCCCCTTCGGCGTCCCCGTCTACGTCTCGCCCAGCTGGTTCCTCGTCGCCGCCCTCATCACCTGGGTCTTCGGCGACCAGCTCGACCGCGTCCTGCCCGACCTCGGCCCCGCCCGCTACCTCGTCTCCCTCTTCTTCGCCGTCGCCTTCTACGCCTCCGTCCTCGTCCACGAACTCGCCCACACCGTCGCCGCCCTCCGCTTCAAACTCCCCGTGCGCCGCATCCAGCTCCAGTTCTTCGGCGGAGTCTCCGAGATCGAGAAGGAATCCGAGACCCCCGGCCGCGAATTCGTCCTCGCCTTCGTCGGCCCCCTCCTCTCCCTCCTCCTCGCCGGCGCCTTCTACCTCGGCATGGAACGCGTCGACCCCGCCAGCGTCCCCGGCGTCCTCCTCGCCGGCCTCATGATCTCCAACCTGCTCGTCGCCGCCTTCAACCTGCTCCCCGGCCTCCCCCTCGACGGCGGCCGCATGCTCCGCGCCGTCATCTGGGGCATC